>KE354463.1 GCA_000415505.1 Streptomyces afghaniensis 772 | reverse complement strand
GACCCCGGGTCGTCCCCCACCGCGTGGCGCGGCTCGGCGCGCACCGACTTCTCGGTGTGGCCGGCGCGCGGCGATCTCACCGGCGACTCGGCCCTGCTGCGCCGCGCCCTGGCCGTCTGGGCCCGCCCCGGCGAGACGGTCCGGGTCTCCGCGACGCCCGGCACCGCGTCCGGCGGGCCGGCCGGACCGCCCCAGCTGCTGTACGCGGGGACGGTCGACGCGGCGCGCGTGGTGATCCTCTACGACGGTCTGCGCATCGCCCGGTACGCCGAGCCGAAGGAGGGCACGCAGGGCGCCGCCCTCGACTTCGCGCGGGTCGACGGCGCGGGCCGGGCCGAGGCAGGCGCGGTGGTCCTGGGCCGGGCCGACGGCAACGTCCGCTATCTGACCGCCCCTTGGGTGAAGGAGGCGGACGAGCGGGACCTGATGAAGCCGGGTGCCGGCGCGATGGACCTGACCCTCACCGACGGTGTGACCGCGCCGCTGGCCAGCCCGGTCCTGCGGTCCGGCGCGTGCACGTCGTGGAACGTGCTGCAACTGACCGACGGCACGCGGACGCGGCTGCTGACCGACCTCGGCGAACTGGTCCCGGCCCGGCTCACCGCCGGGCGGCCCGGGTCCCCGGGTGAGGCGTCCGGCGCCAAGGCCCTGCGCACCTGGGAGCCCTTCGCCTGCTCGCTGGGCACGGTGCGCTCCGCGGGCGTGCGGAGCGTCAACGCCTGGGGGTTCAACGAGCAGCCGCTGCCGGACGCGAGCGGTTCGGCGGCGTGGGTGTGCACCCGGGCGGAGACCTGGCGGGGCGGCGGGGCGCGGGTGCTCGCCCAGTTCCACACGCCGGGTGGGACGTACGGGGCGGTGGCGGCCAAGGCCGAGAACGTTCCGGCGTGCGGGGCGCGCGAGCCGCAGGTCCTGGCCGGAGTGCTGTGGAAGTCGAAGGCGGGCGACTGGTATCTGCTGGCCGCCGGCAGCCGGGAGACCGCGTCGGTCCGGGCGACGGGCGGGGTCGCCGGGTCGTCGCAGACCAGTCTGCTGACCGTGCCGGCCGAGCGGGGTGCGCGGGCGGAGCTGAAGGGCACGCTGCGGGACGGGCGTTCGATCGGCGGGCTGCGCTGACCGACGGGCCCGGGCGCCCACCCGACAGCCCCGGGCGCCCGCCCGGTGCACCCGGGTGAACATCCCTGACCGATCCGATCCGTTCAAGGCCGGAATCGATCGGTAAGGTGTTCGCATGACTATCGGGGTTCGCCGCAGAATGGGAGTCGAGGAGCGGCGGCAGCAGTTGATCGGCGTCGCCCTCGAACTGTTCAGCCGCCGCTCGCCCGACGAGGTCTCCATCGACGAGATAGCGTCGGCCGCGGGCATTTCACGCCCGTTGGTCTACCACTACTTCCCCGGCAAACTCAGCTTGTACGAGGCCGCGTTGAAGCGGGCCTCGGACGATCTCGCGGCCCGTTTCGTGGAGCCGCACGAGGGGCCGCTGGGGGCGCGGCTGCTGCGGGTGATGCGCCGCTTCTTCGACTTCGTGGACGAGCACGGCCCCGGTTTCTCCGCCCTCATGCGCGGCGGCCCGGCGGTCGGCTCCTCGACGACCAACGCGCTCATCGACTCCGTACGGCAGGCCGCGTATGTCCAGATCCTTTCGCATCTGGGCGTGACCGATCCGCCCGCGCGGCTGGAACTGGTCGTGCGTTCCTGGATCTCCCTCGCCGAGTCGACGGCGCTGATCTGGCTGGACGGCCGGCGCATCCCACGGGCCGAGCTGGAGGTCCAGCTCGTCCACGACTTCGCCGCGCTCACCGCGGTCAGCGCCGCCCAGGACGCGGAGATGGGCGCCCTGATGCGCCGCATCGCCCAGGAGGAGCCGGCGGACGGCCCGTTCGCCCAGCTGGCCGGCCGCCTGCTGGCGCTGGCGACCTGAGACCGCGCGGCTCCCCGACCTCTCAGCGCCCGGACTTCTCAGCTCTCGGACTTCTCAGCTTTCGAACTTCCGGTAGGACGCGTCAAGTTCGCGCACCTCTGCGGAGGCGTGCAGCACGCGTCCCTCGGCGGCCTTCAGGTGGGTGCGCAGCAACTCCAGGGTGGCCTCGGTGAGCCGGGCCTTCGTCTCCTCGGTGCGGCCGGGGAGCAGCGCGATGTGGACGTGCACATGGGCGTGTCCCCCCGTCTCGGGGCCGACCACGACGTCCTCGGTCCGGCGGAACCGGGTCTTGCACGCCGGCGGCTTGGCGGCCGCGATCTCGACGGTCGCCTCGTGCAGCGCCTTCGCGAACCCGGGCCGGTCGAAGCCGTCCGCGAGGTCGGCGGAATAGTCGACGGTGATCTGCGGCATGAGCACTCCTGTTCTGGGCGGGCAACGGGCTCACCTTAGACAGGCGCCAACCGGAGGGCCAGCATCGCGATGTCGTCCTCCCGGTCCCGGCCGAAGCAGCCGAGCAGCACGTCGCAGAGGGTGTCGAGGCCGGCCGGGGCGTCTGCGGCGGCCGTGCGGAGCTGTTCCATGGAGGTCTCCAGGGGAGTGCCGCGGGTCTCGATGAGGCCGTCGGTGACCATCAGGAGGCGGTCGGTGGGGTCCAGGCGCCGCTCGGTCGGCGCGGGCCGTTCCAGGCCCAGCCCGAGCAGCGGACCGCACGCGTCGACGTACTCGGCACCGCCCCCTTCGCGCAGGATCAGCGGGGGGATGTGCCCGGCGTTGGCGATCCGCACCCGCCCGCTGCCGGGGTCGACCAGGGCCAGGCACACGGTGGCCGTGATGTCGGGGTGGTACTGCTGGAGCATCCGGTCGAGCTGCTCGGCCAGGACCACCGGGTCGCTCTCGGTCACGCAGTAGGCGCGCAGCGCGTGCCGGATCTCGACCATGACGGTGGCCGCGTCCAGCGAGTGCCCGACGACGTCCCCGACCGCGATGAGCACGCCCTCGCCGGTGCGCAGGGCGGCGTAGAAGTCGCCGCCGATCTCGGTCTGCCGGGAGGCGGGCACATAGCGGACGACGATGTCGACGCCGGGCAGGTGCGGCAGCTTGTGCGGCTGGGGCAGGAAGCTGCGCTGGAGGGTGAGAGCGACGTGCCGCTCCACCCGGTACAGCAGCAGCGGCTCGGCGGCCAGCGCACAGGCCTGGGCGAGGCGGGCGAGCAGCCCGTCGGCCGCGGGGTCGGTGTTCGCGGCCCGCCGTACGGGCGTGGCGAGGCAGACCGCCGTCCGGCCGTCCTGGGCGGTCGCCACGGTCAGCCGGGCGTCCTCCTCGACGCCCGGCCGGAACATCCCGGCCGGCCACAGCGGCGCGGGGACGACCGTGCTGGTCACGCCCGTGCGGTCCTCCGCGAGCCGGGTGACCAGCCGTGCCGCCGCCTGGTGGGCGCCGCTGTCCTCGGGGCGCGGGGCGCAGCGGGCCGTGCCCCGGTAGCTCGCCGTCCGGGCCATCACGAACACCACGGCGGGCGAGGCGGTGAGGCGTGCGGCGCCGTCGGCGGCCGCGGCGGCGAGTTCCCGCGGGCAGCGGGCGGTCTGCACGGTGACGATGGCCTCGGACAGCAGCGTCAGACGGTGGACGGCGGTCTCGGCGCCCGTGCTGCGGCGGGCCCCGCGCACGGCGGCCCGTACGACGGCCTGGATCTCCTGTGGCTCGGCGGGCACGGTCAGATAGGCGTCGCCGCCCGCGTCCAGTCCCCGGCACCGGTCGCCGGGCGCGGTCGCGGCGGCGGAGAAGTGCACGACGGGCAGGGCGGCCATGGGCGGCCGGGCCCGGACCCGGCGGCACAGTTCGAAGCCGCTCATGTCCGGCAGGCCCACGTCGACGAGGGCCACGTCGGGCAGGGTTCCGTCCCGCAGCCGGACGTCGAGTTCGACGAGCGCCTCGCCGCCGCTGGCGACCGGCACGACCCGGTGGCCGGCGCGGCTCAGCACCGCGCCCATGGCGTACCGGCTGGCCGCGACGTCGTCCACGACCAGCACGGTGGTGCCGGGGCTGTGCTGCGTGCCGTTGCGGTCCATCTTCGACTGGCGCCTCGGGGCGTACGTGGGTGGGGCAGACCGTCGATCGCGGCCTGCCCCACCCAACGTAGTGCGGCTATCCGACCGCCCGGGTGAAGACGGCGACCGTGCGCCCCGGAACGGCGAACGTGCCCGATTCCGCCGCGTAGGAGGCCGACTTGACGGTAGAGTCCGCCCCCGCCGCCTGCACGGGGTGCAGCCGGTAGCCGGTCCCGGCGAGTGCGGGGACGCGCTGTTCCTGCCGCTCGGGCGTGGCGTTGAAGACCACGACGAGGTCACCGAGCCGCATGGTGATCACGCCGGGTGTCTCGTCCTCGCCGGACAGCGGGAAGGAGAGCCGGGACTGCACCTGCTCGGCGGTGCCGAGGGAGAAGTCCCGCTCGGTGGTACGGATCCGCAGCAGGTCGCGGTAGGCCGCCGAGGCGCCGTCGATCTGCTCGCAGCCCACCCTGACCTTGCTCAACAGGGGCTTGGCGTACGGCCACTTGGCGGCGTTGTCGGCCGCCATGGGCAGTCCGCGGCCGAAGCCGTTGCCGTCGGCGCAGTTCCAGTGGACGGCGTTGAACCAGTCGCCGCTGTCGTAGGAGTTGCGGTCCAGGGACTTGGAGCGGAGCAGGTCGGTGCCCGCCTGGGAGAGGGCCGGGCCCTGGGACAGGGCGGCCGTCGCCATGGCCAGGACCTGCATCCGGGCCCGGTCGGACGCACTCGTCGTGGCGGGCAGCTTGAAGGTCAGTGCGTCGAAGAGGGACTCGTTGTCGTGCGCGTCGGCGTAGGCGAGGGCGTCGCCGGGGGCGTCCGCGTAGCCGGCGGGTGAGCCGTTGTAGTCGACCTCGGAGCCCTTGACCTCCTTGCCGCTGGTGTCGGTGAACCGGTAGCCGGCGAGGTTGCCCGACAGCCCGACCTTGATCAGGTCCTGGTAGTGCAGCAGGCGCGCCTTCTGCTCGGCCGGAGTGCCGTTGTGCTCCGAGGAGTTGGGTTCGGTGTAGAGGCCGGACGCGAAGCCCTGTACGCCGGGGTCCTCGTCGAAGGGGCCGCCGCCGCGCACGGCGTCACGGGCCCGGTCGGAGAAGGTGGCGATGCCGGTGCCGGCCATGTTCTTCTGGGTGGCCTGGACGAACCGGGCGTCGTCGGCGACCTCGCCGAAGTTCCAGCCCTCCCCGTACAGGATGATCTTCTTGCCGTCGACGCCGTCCTTCTCCAGGGTGAGCGCGTCGAGGGCCGCCCGGACCGCGAGGATGTTGGCCTTCGGGTGGTGGCCCATGAGGTCGAAGCGGAAGCCGTCGACCTTGTACTCCTTGGCCCAGGTGACGATCGAGTCGACGACCAGCTTGCCCATCATGGCGTTCTCGGTGGCGGTGTTGGCACAGCAGGTGCTGTTCGCGACCGAGCCGTCGGCGAGGAGCCGCTGGTAGTAGCCGGGCACGATCCGGTCGAGGACGCTCGTCCGCTCCTGGCCGGCGGCCGCGGTGTGGTTGTAGACGACGTCCATCACGACCCGCAGGCCGTCGTCGTTGAGGGCCTTCACCATCCTGCGGAACTCGACCGTGCGGGCCGTGCCGTCCGGGTCGGTGGCGTAGGAGCCCTCGGGGACCGTGTAGTGGTACGGGTCGTAGCCCCAGTTGTAGGCGTCCTTCGGGGCGATCTTCCCGACGCACTCCTGCTGCTTGTCGGAGTCGGCCGGGTAGGAGGCCAGGTCACAGTCGACGCTCGCCTGGTCGGCCTTGCGCTCCGGGATCGTGGCGATGTCGAAGGCGGGCAGGAGGTGGACGTAGGAGGTGCCCGCCCTCGCCAGCTCGCGCAGGTGCTTCGAGCCGTCGCTCGCCTTGTCGGTGAAGGCGAGGTAGGTGCCCGGGTGCTTCGCCGTGCGGTCCTCGACGGAGAAGTCGCGGATGTGCAGCTCCTGGATCTGGGCGTCCCGCAGCGGCACGGCCTTGGGCTTGGTGTACGTCGACCAGCCGGAGGGCTTCAGCGCCTTGTCGTCCAGGTCGACGACGAGACTGCGCTCGGAGTCGGCGGTGAGGGCGAGAGCGTAGGGGTCGGTGACCTTGTTGGTGACGACCTTGCGGACGCTGGGCGCCCAGACCTTCACGACGTACCGGTAGGGCTTGCCCTTCCAGGACGCCGGGCCGGTGACGGACCAGACGCCGGTGCCGGCGTCGCGCCGCATCGGGACGGTGGAGTCACCGATCTCCAGGGACACCTGCTGTGCGGTCGGCGCCCACACGGACAGCGTGGGACGGCCCTTGGGGAACGTCGGACCCAGGTCGGCCTTCGTCGCGTCGTACAGGTCGTCGAGGACACCGGCGATCTGGACGCCGGTCGCCGCGAGCACGGCCCCGTTCACCGCGTGCTGCGTCGCGACGACCTGGCCGCGCAGGGCCTCGCGGACCCGGTCGCGGTCGCGCGGGTCGACGGTCCAGGCGTCGTGCTCCTTCAGATGCGGGAACTTCGCCTTCTGGGCGTCGGTGAGCTCGCTCTTCGACAGGCGCAGCCACTTGGCGTCGCCGGTCAGCGCGCCGTCCCGCACCGCGATCGAGCCGTCCCGGCTGTACAGCAGCTGCGTGGAGGCGGCGGCCTCGGAGCCGTTCCAGGCGAGGGTGTTCCGGTCGATCCAGACCGCCTTGGACGTGGTCAGGTCGAGCGCGGCGGAGGTGCCTGCCGGCTGCGGGAGCAGGTACTTCTCCTGGCCGCTCAACAGCCACACCTCGTGGCCGTTCGCCTTGAGGTCGAGCGACTGGTCGGCGGGCAGGTCCTTCTCGTCGCCCTTGTGGATGATGTAGCTGAGGCTGGTGGCACCGTCGCTGAGCGGTACCTCGAAGACCGCACCATAGGTATCAGTCTTGACCGGCTTCAGGGGGTTCGACCACTCGGTGGGCTGTGCGGCGCCCGTCCAGACGTGCAGGCCCCAGCCGTCGTGGTTCCCGTCGGCGCGGTGGTAGTGGAGGACGGCCTTGGTCTTGTCCGGGGCCGGGTGGTCCGGGCGCTCGGTGGTGACGGTCTCCTTGCCCTGCTCGATCCAGACCTCGCCGGTCTTCGTGACGTCGATCGTGCGGTCGGTGGCGACGTCCTTGTCGCCGTCCTTGTCGATGACGAGGAAACCGACCGTCGAGGCGCCGGGCTTGAGCTTGACCCAGGCGAAGGCGCCGTAGGCGTCCCGGCCGGCGAAGGGGTGGCTGTCGGGCCACTGGGTGGCCTCGCCGTCGGCGAGGTCGCCCCAGGCGTACAGGCCCCAGTCGGCGTAGTCGCCGTCGGCGCGCTTGTAGTGGACGATCGCGTAGTCGCGGGAGGAGGCGCTGGGCGGCTCCTCGGTGGGCGGGGTGCCGGTGGCGGAGGCGGCCAGGGCGCTCGCGGTGCGGCCGGCCGAGTCGACCACGACGGCCTTGTAGCGCAGGGCCGTGCCGGGCGGTACGTCCTTGCCGACGGTGTGCGTGACCTTGTACGGGGCGTGGTCGGCGGAGCCGAGCACCCGCCACTTGCCGTTGCCGGTCTGCGCGGCGAAGACGACCCGGTTCAGCTGTCCGCCGTCGACGTCCGCGGAGACCTCCACGGTGCCGGTGGCGCCGGCCGCGGGGGCCGCCAGGGAGATCGTCGGTTCGGTGGCGGGCTTCGCGAGCCTGCCGGCCGCCTTGAGGACGATCGCCGAGCCGGGCGGGACGGTGACGGTGAGCTTCCTGTCGCCGTCGCTCTTCAGGAGGGCGTCGGTGCCGTAGATGCCCTTGAAGGCCATGCCGGCCGAACCGGTGGCGAAGGTCGCCGTCCTCGCCTCGTCGGCGTTGTTGACGGCGACGACGTACTCGATGCCGCTCCTCGCGTCGGTGCGGGAGAAGGCGTACACGCCCGGCCCGTCGGCCGCGTACCGCTGCTCCTGGACGCCGTCGGCCAGCGCGGGGTGGGCCTTGCGGAGCCCCGCGAGAGCACTGATCTGCCGGTAGAGCGGTGCTCTCGTGTCGTAGGCGTCCTCGGCGTGGGTGCGGTCGGTGCCGATCAGGTCGTCGTCGAGGTAGTCGGCGGTGCGGGAGGCGAACATGCTCTGCCGGGCGTCCTTGTCGCCGCCCGCGCCGGTGAAGCCCTGCTCGTCGCCGTAGTAGACGACGGGGTTGCCGCGGCTGAGGAACATCAGCTCGTTGGCGAGCCTGTCCTTCTGCAGCAGCTCGGCATCGGTGGCCTTCGGGTCGTCCTGCTTCAGGAAGTGCCCGATCCGGCCCATGTCGTGGTTGCCGAGGAAGGTGACCTGCTCGTACGCGTTGGCCTTGTCGGTCGTGTACTTGTAGTCGTCGCGGAAAAGGCTCGCGAGCTTCTGCGCGCTGCCGCCCTGCGAGGCGTACTGCCGGGCCGCCTCCTGGAAGGGGAAGTCGAGCGTGGCGTCGAGGCGGCCCTGGGTGACGTAGGGGGCGGTGACGGACGTGTCGGCCGAGTAGACCTCGCCGAACATGAAGAAGTCGTCGCGGCCCCGCTCGGCGGCGTACGCGTCCAGGGCGGTGGCCCACTGCGTCCAGAACTCCATGTTGACGTGCTTCACGGTGTCGATCCGGAAGCCGTCGATGTCGAAGTCCCGCACCCAGCGCTGGTAGATCCGCTCCATGCCCCGTACGACCTCGGGCCGCTCGGTCCACAGGTCGTCGAGGCCGGAGAAGTCACCGTGGGCGGAGCTCTCCCCGGCGAAGGTGGAGTCGCCGCGGTTGTGGTACATCGTCGGGTCGTTGAGCCACGACGGGACCTTGTTGTTCCCGGTCACCTTGGGCGTGCGCGGGAAGGAGCCGCTGTCGACCTCGGGGAAGTCCCGCCGCCCGTCCGCGTAGTCGGCGTCGTCGAAGGGCACGCCGTCCTCGGTCAGGTACGGGAAGGCGCCCTTGGAGAGGTAGTCGTACGACTTCTCCTCATAGTCGACGACATCCGCGGTGTGGTTGGTGATGACGTCGAAGAAGACCTTCATGCCCTTGGCGTGGGCCTTGTCGATGAGGGTCTCGAGGTCTTTGTTGGTGCCGAAGTGCGGGTCGACCTGGGTGAAGTCGGTGATCCAGTACCCGTGGTAGCCGGCGGAGGCGTTGCTGCCCGTCCCCTGCACGGGCTGGTTCTTGAAGATCGGCGCCATCCAGAGGGCGGTGGTGCCGAGGCCCTTGATGTAGTCGAGCTTCCGGGTCAGGCCCTTGAGGTCGCCGCCCTGGTAGAAGCCCTTGTCGGTGGGGTCGTAGCCGGTGGCGAGGCGCGAACCGGTCAGCCCGCCCTTGTCGTTGCGTGCGTCGCCGCCCGCGAAACGGTCCGGCAGGACGAAGTAGAACTGCTCACGGGTGGCGTCGTGCCGGGCGGGCTCGGCGGCGAGCTTCGCGTCGGACGGGGGCGCCGGCGGGGTGGCCGCGCCGGCGGCGAGAGGCTGGACGAGTGCTGCGGCCAGCGCGGTCGCGGTGACCGCAGCGACCCGTCCGGCACGGGAGGTTCGGCGCCTGGACGGCACCGGCCATCTCGGTATCACTGACGTGGACTCCTTGCGTTGCGGCTCTCTCGGGTCCGACCCCGCGCGAACGTATCGCCGCCGAAACGCTTACAGCAAGAGTCCTGCAACTGCTGGAAAGAACTTTCAGCAGTTCGGCTTCGCCGCGTGGATCACCAGAGCCGTGTTCGAGCCCAGCGTGGCCGTGAACTGCCCACTGGAGTTCACCGTCACGGTCGTGTTGTTCTGCACGTTGCAGTACGTCCCCGCGGGCAGCGAAGTCTGGTACGTCCGGGTCAGGGAGGCGGACTCGTGATTGATGGCCACGAACCCCTTGCCGCCCCGGCCGAAGGCGATGGCGTCGCCGCCGTTGTCCCACCAGTTGGTGACGGCCTCACCGCGGGTGGCGTTGCGGAAGCCGACCATCGACTTGATCTCCGGCCACTTGTGCTGGCACTTCCAGCCGTCCTGCCAGCAGGCGTTGACCTGGCCGCCGTTCGGCGGGCCGGCGTCGTGGTCGGTGAACTCGTAGCCGGAGTTGATGTCCGGGGCGCCGTAGGGCCAGGCCAGCATGAAGACGTTGGCCAGCGTGTAGTTCGCGCCGTCCTTGTAGCTGAGGGTGGAGCCGTTGCGCTCGGTGTCGTGGTTGTCGACGAAGACGCCGGCCACCGAGCTGTTCATGTAGCCCCAGCCCTCCCCGTAGTTCTTCAGGTAGGCGAGGTTCTCGTTGCCGAAGACCCGCTTGAGGTCGTAGGCGTAGCGGAACTCCTGGACGTCGCCGTTGCCGGTGTACTCGGTCGGCTGCACGGCCTCTCCGCTGCCGTGGATGACTTCCTGCTTCCAGTACACGTTCGGATCGCTCAGCCGGGACTTGATGTTCGCCAGGTCTGCGGCGTCCATGTGCTTGGCCGCGTCGACGCGGAAGCCGTCCACGCCGAGGGAGAGCAGGTCGTTCATGTACCCGGCGATCGCCCTGCGGACGTAGTCCTCGCCGGTGTCGAGGTCGGCGAGGCCGACCAGTTCGCAGTGCTGGACGTTCCAGCGGTCCTGGTAGTTGCCGATCCGGCTCGTGCAGTCGTCGAAGTCGTACGACGAGTACAGACCGGGGTAGTCGTACTTGGTGTACGACGAGCCGCCGGTGCCGGTGCCGCTGCCCGCCGACATGTGGTTGATCACCGTGTCGACGACGACCTTCACACCGGCCGCGTGGCAGGTGTTCACCATGCCCTGGAAGGCCGCGCGGTCACCGAGCCGGCCGGCGATCCTGTAGCTGACCGGCTGGTACGAGGTCCACCACTGCGGGCCCTGTATGTGCTCGGCGGGCGGGGAGACCTGGACGTAGCCGTATCCGGCGGGGCCGAGGGTGTCGGTGCACTCGCGGGCGACGGAGGCGTACTTCCACTCGAAGAGGACGGCGGTGACGTCCTTGGTGCCAGGTGGGGAGGCCTGTGCACTAGTCGGGTTCATGACAACCGCAGCCGCGGCGAGCGCGACGGCGGCGGAGAGGTGTCTGCGTGCCATGTGGGGTTTCCTTCTTCGTTGAAGGTTCTTGCTGCAAGGTTCAGAAACCTTGCGGTGACGCAGATGGTAAAGGCCCGCCGCCCGAATGGGCAGCGGGCCGTGCGAAATTCAACGGAAAGTCAGGCGCCGGCGCGAGTTCAGGCGGTGGCGGTGGTCCACCACACCGTGGTGTCGGCGGGCACCTTCGACTCGTCGTCGACCTGGACGATCTCCCCGCTCGCGACCAGCACCCGGCCGTACGCCGGCATCGCCACCGACTCGCCGGTGGTGTTCGCGACGCACACGAACTCCCCGCGCCGGAAGGCGAGCACGCCCTCGGGCGCCCGCAGCCACTCCACACGGGAGCCGGCACCGAGGTCGGGCTGCTCGCGGCGCACGGCGAGCGCGGCCCGGTACAGCTCCAGGGTCGAGCCGGGCTCGCCGGTCTGCGCCTCCACGCTCAGCTCGCCCCAGCCCTCCGGCTGCGGCAGCCAGCTGCCCCCTTCTCCGAAGCCGTACGACGACCCGGTCCGGGTCCACGGGATCGGCACCCGGCACCCGTCACGGAAGCCGTCCTGGCCCGCGCCCCGGAAGTACGCCGGATCCTGACGCACCTCGTCCGGCAGGTCCACGACGTCCGGAAGGCCGAGCTCCTCGCCCTGGTAGACGTAGGCCGAGCCCGGCAGCGCGAGCATCAGCAGGGTCGCGGCCCGGGCCCTGCGCAGGCCCAGGTCCCGGTCGCCGGCCAGGCGGATCTGGGTGCCGAGGCCGGGCGGGTTGGCGAAGCGGGTGGCGTGCCGGGTCACGTCGTGGTTGGACAGGACCCAGGTGGCGGGGGCGCCGACCGGGCGCATGGCGTCCAGGGTGCGGTCGATGACCTCACGCATCTCCGCGGCGTCCCAGTGGGTGCTGAGGTACTGGAAGTTGAAGGCCTGGTGCAGCTCGTCCGGGCGGACGTAGTGGGCGGTGCGCTCGATGGTCGGAGTCCACGCCTCGGCTACGAAGATCCGGTCCCCCGGGTACTCGTCGAGGATCAGCCGCCACTGCCGGTAGATCTCGTGCACCCCGTCCTGGTCGAAGAACGGCATGACATCGTTGCCCAGCAGCTTCACCTGGTCGTGGGATCCAAGGTCGGGAAGCCCCTCCGCCTTCACCAGACCGTGGGCGACATCGATCCGGAAGCCGTCGACGCCCATGTCCAGCCAGAAGCGCAGGATGGAACGGAACTCGTCGCCGACCGCCGGGTGCTCCCAGTTGAAGTCGGGCTGCTCGGGGGCGAAGAGGTGCAGGTACCACTCACCGTCCGGGACCTGGGTCCACCCCGGGCCGCCGAAGATCGACTCCCAGTCGTTGGGCGGGAGCTCGCCGTGCTCCCCCTTGCCGGGGCGGAAGTGGTAGCGGTCCCGCAGGGGGGAGCCCGGCCCCTCGGCGACGGCTCGCTTGAACCACTCGTGCTGGTCGGAGGAGTGGTTGGGCACGAGGTCGACGATGATCCTCAGGCCCAGCTCGTGGGCGTCGCGGATCAGGGCGTCGGCGTCCAGGAGGTTGCCGAACATGGGGTCGACGGCCCGGTAGTCGGCGACGTCGTAGCCGGCGTCGGCCTGCGGCGAGGCGTAGAAGGGGCTGAGCCACACGGCGTCCACGCCGAGGTCGCGCAGGTACGGCAGGCGGGTGCGGACACCTTCCAGGTCGCCCATGCCGTCGCCGTTGCTGTCGGCGAAGCTGCGCGGGTACACCTGGTAGATCACCGCGTCCCGCCACCAGTCGCGACGCCTGGCGACGGCCACGGCGGACGTGGAGGTGGGGGCAGGTGCAGCTGAGTGCTGGCTCATGTCGTCCTTGATGCGTAACAGAGGTGTGGTCATGTGAGACGTGGGGTGGTGACGAGGCGGCCGCGGCACAGCGGGGTCGGATGGGCACCGCGGCCGCCTCGGGTTTGTGACGTGCCGTTCGAACAGCGCCCCGGAGGGCACCGGGTCACCCCTTCGTGCCACCGGCCGTGAGCCCGGTCACCAGGTTCTTCTGCACGAGGTAGAAGAAGATGGCGGCCGGTATCGCGATCAGCACGGCCGTCGCGGCCATCAGGTTCCGCTGCGCGTCGTGCTCGCTGACGAATGTCTGCAGACCGACGGCGAACGTGTAGTTGTCGTCGCTCAGCATGAACGTCGAGGCGAAGGCGACCTCACCGAAGGCCGTGAGGAAGCTGTAGAACGCCGCGACCGCGAGGCCCGGCTTGGCCAGCGGCAGGATCAGCCGCGCGAACGTGCCGAAGGGGGTCAGCCCGTCGACCCGCCCGGCCTCGTCGATCTCGAACGGGATGGTGTCGAAATAGCCCTTCATCAGCCAGGCGCAGTACGGAACGATCGTGGTGCAGTTGACAAGGATGAGACCAAGGTAGCTGTCGATGAGCTGCAGATCCGAGAGGATCTGGTACATCGGCACGATCAGTACCGCGATGGGGAACATCTGGGTGACGAGCAGCACCCACATCAGCTTCCGGTAGCCGGGGAACCGCATGCGGGAGACCGCGTAGCCGGTGGACGCGGCGACGACGACACCGATGAGCGTCGTACCGAGCACCACGACCAGCGTGCTCGTCAGCCAGTCGAAGAAGCCCGTGTCCTTCAGGACGAACGCGTAGTTGTCGAACGTCATCTTGCGCCAGATGCGCCCGGGGTGGAGGTAGTCGTCCTTGTCCGGGCCGAGGGACAGGAAGAGCAGCCAGGCGATCGGGAAGAGCGCGATCAGGCTCGCGCCGATCAGCACGGCGTGCGAGACGAAGGAGGCGGCACGGCTGCGGTCGCCGCGCCGGCGGACCGTGCGGGGCGCGCCGGCGGGCCGCCGCTCGGTGTCCGCGGCGGAGGTCTCGACGGTGGTCGTACTCATTTTCGGACTCCTGCCTCAGATCGCGAGCTGCTGCTCGTTGCGGTTCAGCCAGCGGCGGTAGAAGGACGTGAAGACGATCAGGAGGGACAGCAGCAGGATTCCGTAGGCGGCGGACTGGGCGTAGTCGCGCGGCTGCTGCCCGAAGCCCAGCTGGTAGGCCCAGGTCACGAGGATCTGGGCGTCCGGGGCGGTGTTGCCGAACAGCAGGAAGATGATGGTGAACTGGTTGAAGGTCCAGATCACGCCCAGGAGCACGACCGTGGTGCTGACGGACCGCAGGCCGGGCAGGGTGACGTACCGGAAGCGCTGCCAGGCGTTCGCGCCGTCCATCTCGGACGCCTCGTACAGGCTCGCGTCGATCGACTGCAGGCCGCCGAGCAGCGAGACCATCATGAACGGCACGCCGCACCAGGTGTTGACCATGATCGCGGCGAACCGCTGCCAGAAGGTGTCCTCCAGCCACAGCGGCGTCGGCAGGTGGAGGAAGTCCAGGCCGGAGTTGATGATGCCGCTGTCGGCGAGCATGAACCGCCAGCCGAACACCGTCACGAAGGTCGGCACGGCCCAGGGCAGCACAAGGATCATCCGGTAGAGGGTGCGGCCGCGCAGCTTCTGGTTGAGCAGCAGCGCGAGACCGAGGCCGATGCCGTAGTGCAGGGCGACGCAGGCGGCCGTCCAGAAGATCGTCCAGAGGAAGTGCGACCAGAAGCGGTCGTAGGACGTCGGCCCCCACAGGATGTCGGCGTAGTTGTCCAGGCCGATGAACCTGTAGGTGGCGTCGATCTCGTTGACGCCGATCGTGCGGGCGGTGTTGAGGCTGGTGGCGTCGGTGAGGGTGAGGTACAGGCCGTACGCCAGCGGGTACAGCACGAGGACGCCGAGGACGATCACCACCGGGGCGATCATCGCGTAGGCGTACCAGTGCTTGTGGAAGCCGTTCTTCAGCCGCCGGGCCGGCCCGGGCCGCGGTTCCCGCTCACCGCGCCGCTTGCCGGTCGCTCGGTCGATGACGACGGTCATGGTTCGACACCTTCTGGAGGTTCAAGGAGGTCAAGGGAGCTGCCCGGGCGCAAGCACGGGCGCAGGCGCGGGCCGGTGGCTGCCGGACCCCTCCCCCATGACCGGGGCCCGGCAGCCACGCGGCGGTCACTTGGAGAAGTCCGGCACCAGCTTGGTGATGGCGGTCTCGGCGTCACCGAGGCCCTTGTCCAGGGACTCCTTGCCGCCCGCGATCTCGATCAGCTCGTCGTCGAGCGGCCCCCACAGGGAGCTGTACTCGGGCAGCGCCGGGCGCGGCTGGGCGGAGGACAGCACGCCCTGGTAGCCGGCGATGCCGGGGTCGGCCTTGACCTTCGCGGTGTAGGCGTCCTCGCGCGTGGGGAGCGTGGAGTTCTTCAGCGCGATGGTCTCCTGGGCCTTCGCCGAGGTCATGAACTTCACGAACTTCAGTGAGGCCTCCTGGTGGGCCTTGTCCGAGCCCGCGTACACGGAGAGGTTGTGGCCGCCGGTCGGGGCGCCCGCCTTGCCGGTGGAGCCGGCCGGGACGGTGGCGATGCCGAGGTTGTTCTTGTCCTTGAAGGCCGAGCCCTTGTAGAAGTTCGTGATCTCCCACGGGCCCTGGACGATCGAGGCGACCTTGCCGCTGACGAACGCCTCCTGGATGTGGGCGTAGGCGTCGGCGGTGGTGTCGGCCTTGTGCAGGCCCTTGCCCTTGAACAGGCCCTGCCAGGTGCCGTAGGCCTTCTTGGCCTCGGGCGAGGTGACGGTGATCTTCTTGGCGTCGACGTCGACGGTGTCGGTGCCCTCGCCGTAGAGGAAGGACTGCGCGTAGTAGGCCTGGGTGGAGCCCCAGTAGCCGTCGACGCCGGTCTTGTCCTTGATGGTGGCGGCGGCCTTCTTCAGGTCGTCCCAGGTCTTGGGGGCCTCGACGCCGGCCTTCTCGAACAGGGCCTTGTTGTAGACGAGGGCGAGGGTGTCCGTGGTGAAGGGGACGCCGTAGGTCTTGCCGTCGTACTTGGCCTGCTCGATCAGGCTGGGCTGGAACTTGTCCTGCTCGGCGAGGGCCTCGGTGCCGTCCAGCGGCGCGAAGAAGCCCTTCTTGGCGAAGGCCGGGGTCCAGCCGACCTCGGAGCGCAGCACGTCGGGGGCGCCCTTGGAGCCGGCGGCGGTGTCGAACTTGTTCTGCGCCTGGTCGAAGGGGACGTTGACGTAGTTGACCTTGATGCCCTTGTTGGCGGCCTCGAACTCCTTGACCAGGGCCTGGTACGTCGGCGCCTCGTTGGTGGCGTTGGAGGTGTCCCACCAGGTGATGGTGACCGGGCCGTCGGCCTCGTCGCCGCTGTCGCTTCCGCCGCACGCCGTCGCCGCCAGGGCGAGGGACGCCACCAGCGCGGTGGCCGCTATGCCACGCCGCATGAGTTCTCCTTGAGGGTGAAAGCCCGTTTCGTGCTGCCGACTGCGCCGTTGGCCGCCGGGCGTCGGTGAGATTAGCCGCGCTGGAAGGAGTTGCGAAAGACCTTGCAGCAAAAAGTTGCAAGGGGTGCGGATGGTTATCCTGCCGTGACCTCTTCCGGGCCTACTCCTGACCGTTGTGGAACGGCGATTTCCGGCTGATCGGCGGGGAGTGGGGCAGTTGTGCAAGACTCTGCAAGCACTTGCCATCCGTTGCCGCCGGAGGGAATCATCCGTTGCGGAGCGGACGCCGACCACGACTTCGAGGGACCGCGATGACCAAGCAACCCCCAGCGGGCCGTGCGCCGGCCCGCGCCAGGCGTCCCGTCGGTGTCCAAGCGGAACCCCGGCCGCTACAGTCCACTCCTGTGACCACACGGCTTGCCGACATCGCTGCTCAGGCGGGGGTGAGCGAAGCGACCGTCAGCCGCGTCCTCAACGGGAAGCCGGGCGTCGCCGCCACCACCCGCCAGTCCGTGCTGGCCGCCCTCGACGTGCTGGGCTACGAACGCCCCGTGCGGCTGCGGCAGCGCAGCGAGGGCCTGGTGGGCCTGATCACCCCGGAGCTGGAGAACCCGATCTTCCCGGCCCTGGCCCAGGTCATCGGCCAGGCGCTGACCCGGCAGGGCTACACGCCGGTGCTGGCCACCCAGACGCCGGGCGGCTCCACCGAGGACGAGCTGACGGAGATGCTCGTGGATCGCGGGGTCGCCGGCATCATCTACGTCTCCGGGCTGCACGCGGACACCACCGCCGACATGCAGCGCTACGACCGGCTGCGCGCGCAGGGCGTGCCGTACGTGCTGGTCGACGGCTTCTCGCCGAAGGTGCAGGCGCCGTTCATCTCCCCCGACGACCGCGCGGCGATGAACCTCGCGGTGACGCACCTGGTGTCCCTGGGGCACACGCGGATCGGTCTGGCCCTGGGGCCCAAGCGGTTCGTGCCCGTGCAGCGCAAGATCGAGGGGTTCGTACGCACTGTGCAGGACCAGTTGGGCCTGGGCGCCGAGACCGTCGAGCGGGAGCTGGTCCAGCACTCCCTCTACACCCTGGAGGGCGGTCAGGCCGCGGCCACGGCGCTGATCGAGCGGGACTGCACGGCCGTGGTGTGCGCCAGCGACATGATGGCGCTGGGCGCGATCAGGGCGGCGCGGCAGCGTGGCCTGGAGGTTCCGAAGGACGTCTCCGTGGTCGGCTTCGACGACTCTCCGCTGATCGCCTTCACCGACCCGCCGCTGACCACGATCCGCAAGCCGGTCCCGGCGATGGGCCAGGCGGCGGTCCGCACGCTGCTGGAGGAGATCGGCGGGACGCCCGCACCCCACAGCGAGTTCGTGTTCATGCCGGAACTGGTGGTGCGCGGCTCGACCGCTTCGGCGCCCGGGGACCGTGCTCGCCCCTGAGGTTCTCGGCTGGATTTCGCCGTAGAACATGCGGTCCGCACCAGAGCGGAGGATGATCGGGGAGACAGGGCTTTTCTGGCAGACTTTGTGCCTATGGGTGACACGACCGTGACGACGCTGGACGGCCGGAAAGCGGCCGTTCCGGACCCGGTCGCGGCCGATCCGGGACGGGGTCTCCTCCCCCGGCTGCGCACCCCCCGCCGGCCCCGGTTCTGGTTCGAGTTCCTGCTGATCGCGGTCAGTTACTGGACGTACTCACTCGTCCGCAACGCCGTGCCCGAGCAGAAGGCCGAGGCGCTGCGCAACGCCGACTGGATCTGGCGGGCCGAACACGCTCTGGGCATCGCCGTCGAGGAGTCGGTCAACCACGCCGCCGACTCGGTGACTTGGCTGATCATCGGCATGAACTACTACTACGCGACGCTGCACTTCGTGGTGACGCTGGGTGTGCTCGTGTGGCTGTACCGTCGCCATCCCGGCCGGTACGCGGCGACCCGCCTGGTGCTGTTCGCGACGACCGCCGTCGCCCTGGTCGGTTACTATCTGTATCCGCTGGCGCCGCCACGGCTGATGAACGGCGGCGCTTTCATCGACACCGTCATGGTTCACCAGACCTGGGGTTCGATGGCGTCCGGCGACCTGAAACACATGTCCAACCAGTACGCCGCGATGCCGTCGATGCACATCGGCTGGTCGGTGTGGTGCGGCCTGACGATCTTCGCCCTGGCGACGGTGCCCTGGGTGCGGGTGCTGGGCCTGCTGTACCCGGCGCTGACGCTGGTCGTCATCGTCGCCACGGCGAACCACTTCTGGCTGGATGCGGTCGGTGGCATGCTCTGCCTGGCCTTCGGGTTCGCGGTGGCGGGGGTCTGGTACGGAAGGCATCCCTACGCACTGCCGAGGGACACACCGAGGCGGGACGCCGGCACGCCGCGGCGACCACGAGAACCGGTGGCCTCCACCAAGGCCTGACCCGCTCACCACGGCGGTACCCAACCGGCTCTGACCTGACAGCACCACCGCCCACACTGCCGCCACCGACGGCACACCCGGGCCGGGGCCCGGGCGGAGCCGGACGGGCCTCACGTCCCCCGATACACCACGTGCCCCCCGGTCACCGTCAGTCGTACCGGCGCCTGGGCCACCTCGTCCGCCGGGGCGGTCACCGGATCCAGGCCCAGGGCCGTCAGGTCGGCTCGGAGGCCGGGAGCGATGCGGCCGGTCTTGTGGGACTCGCCCGCTGCCAGCGCCGCATGGGTGGTGCAGCCCTCCAGGGCCTCGAGGCCGGTGAGACCGGCTCGTGTCGAGGCCGCGCCCCTGGGGGTGCGGGCCGTGGCGAGGACGGCGCGGGCGTCGTAGTGCGCGATCGGCCAGTCCGAGCCGAGGGCCACGACCGCGCCCGCGTCCCGC
>KE354462.1 GCA_000415505.1 Streptomyces afghaniensis 772 | reverse complement strand
TGCTCATCGCCCAGCGCACCCGCGAGCTGGGGCGTGCTGCCGCGCATTCGGCGCCGACCGGCGCCAGGTCCGCCGCTCGGTGCTCACCGAGGCCGTCCTGCTCGGTCTGGTCGGCTCCACGCTGGGACTGCCGCCGGCCATCGGGCTCGCGGCCGGGCTCATCGAACTCATGGGCCTGCTCGGCATGAACATCGACGCGGGCGAAATGGTCATCGGCTGGGTGACGCCCGTGACGGCGTACGTCGTCGGTCTCGGAGTCACCTTCGTCGCCGCGTACCTGCCGGCGCGGCGGGCCGCCGGGGTGTCGCCGATGGCCGCGCTCTCGGACGCCGAGGTCGCCGGGGTGGGCCGGCCGCTGCGGGTGCGTGCGG
>KE354461.1 GCA_000415505.1 Streptomyces afghaniensis 772 | reverse complement strand
CCCGCCGCCATCCGCCGTCCCGACCCGGTGCGCGACTCTTGACCCCGGGGCCACCCCTGGCCTGATATGAGACCGGGTCTCCGTGGTACGCGGCCGTCGCGCGCGTACCCGGCCGGGCCCGCATCCTCAGGGTCGCCGTCGGGCGGGAGGCGCGATGCGAGAGCGGCATGCGTCCCGGGCAACCCGTCGAGCCCGGGAGTTCGAGGCGTTCGTCGCGGGCGCGGCCGGGCGGCTGCTGCACGCCGCCACCCTGCTCACGGCGGAGGCCCCGGACGACAACCCGCGCGCGCGGCGCCTGCTGACCCTGTCGCTGGCGCACACGTACGCGTGCTGGGACCGGCTGCGCGGCGAGGATCCGTACGACCGCACCCGCCAGTACCTGGCGACCCGCTTCGCGCGCGGCGCGTGGCACCACCACGGCGCTCTCGGCCGCTCCCGGCCGCACCCGGCGAGCCCCTTGGCCCCGCTCACTCCGCAGGAGCGGCTCATCCTGGTTCTCAGGCTTTACGAGGGCATCGCCGAGGAGCAGACGGCGGCCCTGCTCGGCCTGTCCGCGGAGCGCGTACGGGCCATCTGCCACCGGGCGACGACGACCCTGCTGCACCGCTCGCGGGGCGCGGCCCCGACGGTGACGGCCGCGAAGGCGGTGCCGTCATGAGCGGGAACGACCGCGACGCGGCCGTACGGCGGCTGCTGGAGCAGGCGTCGTCGCGGTCCGTGCCGCCCGAGATTCACGCGGAGGCCGTGCGCCGGGGCGGCCGGATGGTGCGGCGCAGGACGATCGCCCGGCGCCTGCTGTGGCTGCTGCTGTTCGCGGCGGCCGTGGCGTTCACGGTCTGGGCGCTGACGGCCCGCCCGTGGGTGGAGCCGCCGTCGGACACGACTCCACCTCTCACCGGCTGGTGACCCCGCCGGGGCCGACCTAGCCGAGCGCCTGCTGGAGGTCCTCCAGCAGGTCGTCGGCGTTCTCGATGCCGACGGACAGCCGCACCAGGTCGCCGGGCACCTCCAGGAGCGAGCCGGCCACGGAGGCGTGCGTCATCCGGCCGGGGTGCTCGATCAGCGACTCGACGCCGCCCAGGGACTCGCCCAGCGTGAACACCTTGGCGCGGTTGCAGACCTCGACGGCCGCCTCCTCGCCGCCCGCCACGCGGAAGGAGACCATGCCGCCGAACGACTTCATCTGCTTGGCGGCGACCTCGTGCCCGGGGTGCTCCGGCAGGCCCGGGTACAGGACGCTCGTCACGCGCGCGTGCCGGGTGAGCATGTCGGCGATCTTCGCGGCGTTCTCGCTGTGCCGGTCCATGCGCACGGAGAGGGTCTTGGTGCCGCGCAGCACCAGCCAGGAGTCGAAGGGGCCGGCGACCGCGCCCATCGCGTTCTGGTGGAAGGTCAGCTCCTCGCCCAGCTCCGGGTCGTTCGTGATCAGGGCGCCGCCGACGACGTCCGAGTGGCCGCCCATGTACTTCGTCAGCGAGTGCACGACGACGTCCGCGCCGAGCGAGAGCGGCTGCTGGAGGTAGGGCGTGGCGAAGGTGTTGTCGACGACGAGGCGCGCGCCCGCGTCCCGGGTGACCTGAGCGACGGCGGCGATGTCCGTGATGCCGAGGAGCGGGTTGGAGGGGGTCTCCACCCAGACGACCTTGGTCTTCGGGGTGATGGCGGCCCGTACGGCGGCCGGGTCGCTGGTGTCGGCCACCGACCACTCCACTCCCCAGCGCGCGACGACCTTGGCGAAGAGGCGGAACGTGCCGCCGTAGGCGTCGTTGGGGATGACCACGTGGTCGCCGGGGCTGAGCAGCGTACGCAGCAGGCAGTCCTCGGCCGCCAGCCCGGACGCGAACGCGAGACCGCGACGGCCGCCCTCCAGGGCGGCGAGGTTCTCCTCCAGCGCGGTCCTGGTCGGGTTGGCGCTGCGGCTGTACTCATAGCCGCCGCGCAGGCCCCCGACGCCGTCCTGCTTGTAGGTGGACACCTGGTAGATCGGCGGGACCACCGCGCCCGTCAGGGGGTCGGCGGTGTTGCCCGCATGGATCGCGAGCGTCTCGAAGTGCTGACTGATAGGCCTGTCGCTCATGGGCACCGAGGGTAATGCGCCGACGCGATGAGTGCCGGGGGAAGCGCCGGGGGCCGAGGCGGCACGGGCCCGGGGCCGGGGTTTCCACAGGGCGGCGGATGCGGCCCGGCCGGGTTTTCCACAGGTTCGGGGACCAGGTTGGCCAATTGTCGGCGCGGTCTGGTTCGCTTGTTGCATGGAGATTCTCTGGGTCCTGATCGCACTGGTCATGCTGGGCTTCGTGCTGCTTCCCTTCCTGCGGCGCAGGCGCGGGGCCGCGATCGGGCTGGTCTCGCCCGACCACCCGGACGCCGCGGACCCGGCGAACTACGGCTTCGTCCGCGAGGAGGAGCTGGACATCCGCATGCCCGGTCCCGACCAGGACCTGCTGGACGTCCTGGACGTGGTGCAGCGCACGCAGGACTACCGCGCCGCGCAGCAGCTCCTCGCCGGTACGGAGACGGAGGGCGAGCGCCGCTGGCAGCGCGTGCAGGCCTTCGCGGGTGCGGCGTCGCTGGAGCTGCAGCAGCGGCCCGGCGGGGTGAGCGAGGCGCCGGGCGGGCAGTGGCTGCGGGTGTGGCGGGCCGAGGCGCCCAAGGACGCGGGCGGGGCCGCGGTGCACGCCGAGTTCCTGGTGCAGCAGGCGTGGCGGACGGCCACGCCCGGCACGGACGAGTTCCGGATCATCATGGAGGAGGCGAAGGCGGCGTGCGGCGAGGCGGCGCTGCTGGCCCCCGGCGACCCGATCCCGTACATCGTGGAGCTGTCGGTGGCCCGTGGGCTGGGCTACTCCCAGAAGGACTTCGAGCAGCTCTGGCTGAAGATCCTGGACCGCGCCCCGGCCCACATGGGAGCGCACCTGGCCGCGCTGCACTACTGGTGCGAGAAGTGGCACGGCTCGCGTGCGCTGGCGTACGAGTTCGCGGAGGCCGCGGCGGCCCGCGCGCCCAAGGGCTCCCTGCTGGCGGCGATGCCCCTCTTCGCCGTGTTCGAGCACCTCCCCGAGGTGACCCTGGTCAGCAGCTTCTGGCAGACCGAGGTCGTCACGAAGGCGGTCCACGGCGCGCTGCACGCGGTGCACTCGGCCCGCCCCGACGACCCGATGCTGGCGCACGTGCGGCACATGCTGGTCTTCTTCCTGGTCCGCAGCGAGCGCTGGGCGGAGGCCATGAACCAGCTGGTGCACATCGACGGCCACGTCGGCGCCCTGCCCTGGACCCTCTCCACCGACCCGGCGGCTGAGTTCGCGGTGTACCGCGCCCTGGCGGTCGCAGGCTACGAGGCGAACGGCGGCAGCCCGGCAAGCCTCCCGCACTGAACCGCGAGCGGGGGCGAAGCCCCGGGGCGTGGGCCCGGACCACCCCCGGGCACGGCCCCCGGCCGGAATTCCCCCCGGCCCTCGCGCGTTGAACTGGGCGTCGCCCCCGCGTGGGTGTCGTGCCGATTGGAGACCGCATGTTCCTGCACAGCCGTACGCCCCAGCTGCCGACCCCCGAGCAGGCGCTGCCCGGCCGCCCGGAGCCGGCGTTCACGGTCCCCGACCGCCACACCGTCCTCGGCAACCCGCTGCTCGGCCCGTACCCCGAGGGCCTGGAGACCGCCGACTTCGGTCTGGGCTGCTTCTGGGGCGCCGAGCGCAAGTTCTGGCAGCTTCCGGCAGGGGTGTGGACGACCCTGGCCGGCTACCAGGGCGGTCACACGGAGAACCCCACGTACGAGGAGGTCTGCTCGGGCCTGACCGGCCACACGGAGGTCGTCCGCGTGGTCTACGACCCGAAGCAGATCTCGTACGAGCGCCTCCTGAAGACGTTCTGGGAGTCCCACGACCCCACACAGGGCTTCCGCCAGGGCAACGACGTGGGCACGCAGTACCGTTCGGCGATCTACACCCACACACCCGAGCAGGCGGCCACCGCCAAGTCCTCCCGCGACTCCTACCAGAAGGTCCTCACCGCGTCCGGCTACGGCGAGATCACCACGGAGATCGTCCCGGCAGAGGGCCGCCCGTTCTACCCGGCGGAGAGCTACCACCAGCAGTACCTGGACAAGAACCCGGCGGGTTACTGCGGCATCGGCGGTACGGGCGTGTCCTGCCCGATCGGCGTGGCGAAGGCCGAGGGGTGACGACCGGCGTCACCCCTGGACGAGACGCCCCGGGCCCGAGCGGATCGCACCGCGCCTCGACCGTAGCGAAGTGATCGGACGTGGCAATGGGAGTCGGTGGCAATAAAGTGCCTCCGTGACTGCGCCCTTGAGTTCCACGAAGACCCGTGACGCGCTCCGGATATCCGGCCGCGTCTCCGCAGAGTTGCTGCTGGTGCTTGTGATGCTTGCGGTGGCTCTGTGGCTGCTGGGGCGGATGTGGTCGGTGGTCTGGCCGCTCGTCGTCGGGTTGCTGCTGACCACCCTGACCTGGCCCGCGGCCCGCTTCCTGCGGCGGCGCGGGTGGCCGCCCGCACTCGCCGCGTCGGTGGTGACCGTGCTGTTCCTGCTGGTGGCCGCGGGTGTCGTGGCGCTGATCGCCGTGCCCGTGGCGTCCCAGTCCGGTCAGCTGACCGACGGCGTGGTCGAGGGCATCCAGAAGATGCGCGAGTGGGCCGCCGGGCCGCCGCTGAACATCGGCGACGCCCAGATCAACAAGGCTTTCGACACCGCGGTCTCCCGCGCTCAGGAGGGCGTCGGCAGCATGGTCGGCGCTGTCGTCACGGGGGTGAGCACCGTGGTGAACGGCCTGGTCACCGCCGTTCTCGCCCTCTTCCTGATGTTCTTCTTCCTCAAGGACGGCCCGCGGTTCCTGCCGTGGCTCTCCCGTCAGCTGCCCGGCCGGCTCGCCGCCGACGTCCCGACCGTGTTCGAGCGCGGCTGGAACACTCTGGGCGCCTTTGTGCGTTCCCAGGCGGCCGTCGGCCTGCTCGACGCCGTGCTGATCGGACTGGGCCTGTGGATCCTGGGCGTACCGCTGGTGCTCCCGCTGGCGGTGCTGACCTTCGTGTCCGCGTTCGTGCCGATCATCGGCGCCCTGTTCGCCGGTTTCGTCGCGGTCCTCATCGCGCTCGTCTCCAGCGGGCTGACGGACGCGCTGATCGTGCTGGCCATCATCGTCGTGGTGCAGCAACTGGAGGGCAATGTGTTCCAGCCCATGATCCAGAGCCGGGGGCTGGGCCTGCACGCGGCCGTGGTGCTGCTGGCGGTGACGCTGGGCGGCAGTCTGGCCGGGATCGTGGGCAGTCTGCTCGCCGTCCCCGTCGCCGCGCTGATCGCGGTGGTCTGGAACTACGTGCGCGAGCAGCTCGTCGATCCACCGCGGGAACCTGACGGCGCCGATGAACCTGACGGCACCGACGAGCCGGACAGCGCCGCCCCCGTCCTGTCGTAGCGGTCCGGACGCACGAACCCACCTCGGACGCACGAACGCCCCCGGACCCACGAACCCGCCCCGGACGCGCGAACGGCCCCGTCCAGGTCGCGGGGCTCCCCTTCGCTTGCGAGCCTGCAAGCGAAGGGAGTGCCACCCCATGGTTCCTGTCACCGCGTCGCCCGTGCGTCTCGAGGCGTCCGTCGACGCCCGGTTGTCCCGATGGCTGTGGCTGGTGAAGTGGCTGCTCGCCATCCCCCACTACATCGTGCTGTTCTTCCTGTGGATCGCGTTCGTCGTCGTGAGCGTCGTCGCATTCTTCGCCATCCTGTTCACCGCCCGGTACCCCCGGTCCCTCTTCGACTTCAACGTCGGCGTGCTGCGGTGGAACTGGCGGGTCACCTACTACGCACACACCGCGCTCGGCACCGACCGGTACCCGCCGTTCACCCTCGCCGACGTGCCCGACTATCCGGCCCACTTCGACGTCGCCTACCCCGAGCAACTCTCGCGCGGACTCGTGCTGGTGAAGTGGTGGCTGCTGGCGATCCCGCAGTACATCGTCGTCGCGATGTTCGTCGGCGGCGGCTGGGGCTGGGACGACGGGGACGGCTGGCGCGGCACGGGGCTGATGCCGTTCCTCTCACTGGTGGCGGTGGTCGTCCTGCTGTTCACCGCCCGCTATCCGCGGCACCTCTTCGACTTCCTGCTCGGCCTCGCCCGCTGGTGTGCCCGGGTGACCGCGTACGCCGCCCTGATGACCGACCAGTACCCGCCGTTCCGCCTCGACATGGGCGGCCAGGAGTCACCTGACCGAGGGCCACTGATCAAGGGCCAGTGACCAGGGGCCCCGCAAACGGCCCTGACAAACGCCGCAATCCCCGGCGGAAGCGATTCCTCCCGCTCTACGCTCCTGCGCATGACGGTCAGACGAGCATTACAGATGATCATGGTCGTCGCCCTGGCCCTCGCGGGGGCGGTCCAGGGCGGAGTGAGCTCCGCGCAGGCCGAGGACGGCGCACGGCAGCTCCTCTTCTACAACCACGCCTACGGCGTCCTCGACCGGGAGACCGCCGACGCCATCGAGCACTCCGCCTATCTGCGGGACTTCGCGAACTTCCAGGTCCGCACCACGACCGGTGCCGGCGGGCAGACCTGGACCGGCCGCTATCTGATGGGCCGCGAGACCTACATCGAGCTGTTCGGGATCGGTGACGTCCCCGGCAAGGACGGCACCCTCGGCGCCGGCGGCATGGGCGTCTCGGCCGAGCGGGAGGGCGACCTGGCGACGGTGACCGCGCGGCTGCGCGAGCTGGGGATCAGCGACCCCGTCGAGTTCCGGCAGACCCGCGACTTCGGCGACGGCGTCCCGGTGCCCTGGTTCGACGCCGTCTTCACCACCGAGGAGTACGACCTCTTCGGCGCCTGGGGCATGGAGTACCGGCCGGAGTACTTCGCCGACCCCCGGAGCAAGACCGAGCCCGCCGCACACCCCGGTGACGTGGGCCGGGAGCGCTATCTGCCCGACGCCTACCGCGACCACCTGATGCGGGACGTGACCGGCATCCGGCTCGCGGTGACCGCCCGGGACCTCGCCAACACGCTGCCGCTGCTGAAGGCCGGAGGGTTCGCCGTCCGGTCCCTGCCCGGCGGGGGCGCCGTCGCGAAGGGCGGCGGCACCACGCTGCGGTTCGACGCCGTGCCGCTGGACCAGGTGGGACTGCGGCAGGTCGAGATGTCGCTGAACAGGCCGGTGTCGTACCGGCACGAGGAGCGGATCGGTCACTCCGCCCTCGTCGTCGGCCCGGGGTCCCGTGCCGTGTGGACCTTCGGCGAGCAGGACCGGCAGGACCGGCCGACGGCCCGCTGACACCCGGCCGGCAAGGATCAGCGCAGCTTCTCCGCCAGGAACTCCTCCCAGGTCCGCTTCCCTTCCTCCGCCCCCTCCAGCGTCAGGTTCGCCCCCGCCCGGTACGCCCGCCCCGCCTTCCCGGGGATGCGCACCGGCAGCATCGGGCGGCGCCGGCCGCTGCGGCGGAGGTAGGGGCGGGCCAGGGCGGCGAGATCGTAGAGGTGCGGGCCGGTCAGGTCCGGGACGAGGCCGGACGGGGCGCCGAGGGTCAGTTCCGCGAGGCGGGCGGCGACCTCCCGTGAGTCCACCGGCTGGAGCCGGAGGCCGCCGGGCACCGGGAGGACCGGCAGCTTCGCCATCTTCTCGACCATGGTCAGTGCCAGGTCGTGGAACTGGGCCGCGCGCAGGATCGTCCACGGGATGCCCGAGTCGGCGACGGCCCGTTCCGACTCCAGCTTCGTCCGCATCCAGGCCAGCGGGACCCGGTCCGCGCCGACGACCGAGATGTACACCAGGTGCCGTACGCCCGCTGCCGACGCGGCGCGCACCAGGGTGCGGGTCGCCTCGTCGTCGCCCTTCGGTCCGCCCGCCAGGTGCAGCACGGTCTCCACGCCGTCGACGGCGGCCTCGACGCCCTCGCCCTTCAGCAGGTCGCCGGTGACGTACTCGACACCGGCCGTGGCGGGGCGCGGGCGCCGGGTGAGGATCCGCACGTCGTGGCCGGAGGCGCGCAACAGCGGGACGACGTGACCGCCCAGCGTGCCCGTGCCACCAGTGACCAGGATGGGTGTCGTCATGACTGCTCCCCTGTCCGGAGCGCCCGGGCCTCGCCCGGGCGCCTCTCGTGTGCCTTCACCGCTATGACGGCGGCCGGCGGGGAGATGTGACGGGCGGAGCGCTCCGGGAGATCACCCGCCGCTGCCGTACGGCCGCGTGATGATCTCCAGGCGGTGGCCGTCGGGGTCGTCGAAGTACGCGCCGCGGCCGCCGTCGTTGTGGTTGATCTCGCCGGGACGGCTGTGGAACGGATCCGCCCAGTACGTCAGACCGGCCTGCTGGATCCGCGCGAAGATCTGGTCGAACTCGTCCTCCGAGACGAGGAAGGCGTAGTGCTGCGGCGTGATGGCGCCGGGGCTGTCCATGTAGTCGAGCGTCACGGCGTTGGGTATCTCGACCGGGAGGAACGGGCCGTAGGGCGGGCCCACGTCCAGCCCCAGGATGTCGGCGAGGAACCGGGCCGACACGCGCTTGTCGTGCGCGACGACGATGGTGTGGTTCAGCTGCACGGTCATGGCGGGCCTCCCCTCCCACTCCACGATACGGCGGTACCCGCTGAGGCTGCCCGGACGGCGCTGAGGGCCCCGGCACGCGGCCGGGGCCCTCACGGGGCGATACGGATCAGATCGTCGCCGTGTCGATCACGAACCGGTAGCGCACGTCGCTGGCGACCACCCGCTCGTACGCCTCGTTGATCTGGTCACCGCGGATCAGCTCGATCTCGGCACCGAGGCCGTGCTCGGCACAGAAGTCCAGCATCTCCTGGGTCTCCGCGATGCCGCCGATCATGGAACCGGCGAGGGACTTGCCGCCGCCGATCACCGAGAAGAGGTTCAGGGAGATGGGCTCCTCGGGGGCGCCGACGTTGGCCAGCGTGCCCTCGGTCTTCAGCAGCGACAGGTAGGCGCCGAAGTCCAGCGGGGCCGAGACGGTGGAGACGATCAGGTCGAAGGTGCCGGCCAGCTCCTCGAAGGTCTTCGGGTCGCTGGTGGCGTAGTAGTGGTCCGCGCCCAGCTTCAGGCCGTCCTCCTGCTTGCGCAGGGACTGCGACAGCACCGTCACCTCGGCGCCCAGCGCGTGCGCGATCTTCACGCCCATGTGGCCGAGGCCGCCCAGGCCGACGATCGCGACCTTCTTGCCGGGGCCGGCGCCGAAGCGCTTCAGCGGGGAGTAGAGGGTGATGCCGGCGCACAGCAGCGGCGCGGCGACGTCGAGGGAGAGGCCGTCGGGGATGCGGACGACGAAGTTCTCGTCGACGACGACCTTCTGCGAGTAGCCGCCGTAGGTGGGCTCGCCGTCCTTGCCGATGCCGTTGTACGTCGGGACGTTGCCCTTGACGCAGTACTGCTCGCGTCCGGCCTTGCAGTTCTCGCACTCGCGGCAGGAGTCGACCATGCAGCCGACGCCCACGCGGTCGCCGACGGCGAACTTCGTGACGCCCGAGCCGACCTCGGAGACGACACCGGCGATCTCGTGGCCGGGGACCATCGGGAAGATCGCCTCGCCCCAGCCCTCGCGGGCCTGGTGGATGTCCGAGTGGCAGATACCGGCGAACTTGATGTCGATCAGGACGTCGAACTCGCCGACCTCGCGGCGCTCGATGGTGGTGCGCTCCAGCGGAGCCTTGGGCGCGGGGGCGGCGTACGCAGCAACAGTGGTCATGCCGGGGGTTCTCCTAGCAGGGTTCCGTGCCCGGCTGCCTTCTGGATCTTCTGACCGGGCACGATCACCACCGTGCCAAACCCGCGAGCGTCTACCCAGACCACGGTTTTGCGTACGCACAGCGTGCGTACCACTGGCGGGGTCAGGCTCGTGTGCGTACGACCGTGCAAACTGGAGGCATGGACGAACAGCCCGAACCGGTACAGGAGCCCGCACCGCAGACCGGCGGGGGCCTGGACCGGCGTGCCGAGCTCAGTGAGTTCCTGCGCACCCGGCGTGCCCGGCTGAAGCCGGAGGACGTGGGGCTGCCCGACTTCGGGCGGCGGCGGGTGCCGGGGCTGCGCCGTGAGGAGCTGGCGCAGCTGGCCGGGGTGTCCGTGGCGTACTACACACGCCTGGAGCAGGGCAACGGGCGCAACGTCTCCGCGGAGGTGCTGGACGCGATCGCGCGCGCCCTGCGGCTGACCGGCGCCGAGCACGCCCACCTGATGCACCTGGCGAAGCCGAAGCAGCACAAGAAGAAGCAGACGGCGCGGGCCCAGCAGGTGCGGCCGGCGTTGCGGCATCTGCTGGACTCGATCGACACCGTCCCGGCGTACGTCGTCGGGCGCCGCTCGGACATCCTGGCCTGGAACCGGATGGCCGCGGCCCTCTTCGGCGACTGGGCGGAGCTGCCGGCGCCGGAGCGGAACTGGGCGCGGCTGGTGTTCCTCAGGCCCGACTACCGCGAGCTGTTCGTCGAGTGGGACCAGAAGGCGTCCGACATCGTCGGTTATCTGCGCATGGACGCGGGCTGCCATCCGGACGACCCGAAGCTGTCCGCCCTGGTGGGCGAGCTCTCCGTGAAGAGCGAGGAGTTCCGCCGGCTGTGGGCCGCGCACGACGTCAAGGAGAAGAGCTACGGCGTGAAGCGGATGCGCCACCCGCTGGTCGGCGACCTGACCCTGTCCTTCGAGACGTTCCGCCTGGTCGACGACGCCGAGCAGTCCCTGATCACGTTCCACGCGGAACCGGGCTCCCCGTCGGCGGAGGCGCTGCGGCTGCTGGCGAGCTGGGGCGCGGACGCGACCCGGGCGGGGAGCGGTACACCGGCCCGGTGAACGGGAACGGCCCGCCGGAAACCGAGGCTTCCGACGGGCCGCTCACCGACGAGTCCTACAGCTCACCCTGCGGCGCAGGGCGGCGTCTCACTTGCCGTAGTACGCGTTGTAGATCGAGATCGTCGACTTGTTGCCCTTCTTGTCGGCGATCTTGGCGTGGAAGGAGATGGCCTTCCCCTTCGCCGGGTTCTTGAAGCTGACCTTGCCCTTCTTGACGGTGAGCTTCTTCCAGGTCTTGCCGTAGTCGTACGACACGTACACCGACAGCGACTTCAGGTTGCTGCCCTTGGCCGCGCCCTCGACGGTGACCGGGACGCTGACCGTCTTGCCGGCCGGGACCTTGCTGTCCAGACCCGTGACCGCGTTGAAGCGGACCGTGGAGGCGGGCAGCTGCTTGATGCCCGAAGTCTTCTTCGAGCGGAACGTCCAGCTCGCGTCGATGCGGGTGGAGGCCGCCGCGACCTTGACGCTGCGCTTGACCGACGTCGTCAGCTTGTACTCGGCGTCACCGGCCGGGACCTTGAACTGCTTCTCGCCGAACAGCGGGTCGTCGTTGCTGCCGACCTTCTTGCCGTTGCGGTACAGCGTCGTGTCGACCGCGGAGAAGGTCGAGTAGCCCGCGTTGCCCTTGCCGTCCGCGAACAGCGGCAGGGAGCCGTAGATCTGGTTGTCCTCGCGGAAGAGGCCGAAGTCGGCGTTGAGACGCGGTCCGAAGACGGCCGTGTTGACGGTCTTCGAGTAGGTCTTGCCGGCGGCGAACTTGTGCGTGCCCATCGCGTAGCCGGCCTCGTCGATCGGGAAGCCGTCCTCGTCGACACCGCCGGACTGGGCGAACTCGAGCTGCCACTTCACATCGCCCACGGTGGACAGGTGCAGCGTCCGCGTGCTGGGCAGGGACTGCTGGATGCCGATCGAGGAGGCGCTGTTGCTCCACGGCAGCCAGCCGACGGCGCTGATGGCGCCCTTCTTGCCCTTCGCCGCGGCGCCGAGGCCCGCCTTCACCGTGGCGAGCTCGCTCGCCTTGTAGTGCTTGGTGTAGCCGGTGGCGAGCTGCTTGACCTTGCCGCCGCCGGTGACGTCGTACTGCTCCTTGTCACCCTTGGTCCAGTGGCCGTCCCACTGCTGGGTCACGGAACCGTCGGTGATCTGCGGGCCGACGTGCGCGGTGCGGATGTCGGCGTAGGAGTCGAGGAACCAGCCGAAGCCGTAGCTGGAGTCCTTCGTCTCCACCGTGTAGTCGGGCGAGGCGAACTCCGACTTGGCGGCCTTGTCCGGCACGGTGATGTCCACCGGCTTGGCCTTGCGGGCGTCCAGCGTGACCGTCGTGTTCTTGGTGACGTCCAGCTTGGGCTGGGCGAGCCAGTCGGCGCCCTGGAACTTCTCGGGGTCGTCGCCCACGAAGATGTTGGTGTTGAGGATGAAACCACCCTTGGGCACCCGGGTGGTGACGGTGCCGTCCGCGTCGTACGGCGCGTAGAACTTGCCCTTGCCGAGGCCGGAGACGGCGGCCAGGTCGGCGCTGTAGTTCTTGGCGGGCTTGCCGTCACGGTCGAGGAACTTCAGCGTGACGTCGTACGACTCGACCTCGCGCTGCACCGCGGCGGCCGTGCGGACCGTCTGGCCGCCGCCCGTCGCCGTCACGTACGACGAGTAGGCGCCGTCGAGCGTGCCGCCCAGCTTGGTGTTCACCGTGAACGGGACGGAGGCCTTGCCGCCGGCCGGGACGGTCACCGAGGTGGCGCCGAGCTTGAAGAAGCCGGCCGGAGCGGCCTTGCCCTTCGGGTCGGTGGCGGTCGACGCCAGCTTCAGCGTGACGTCCTTCGTACCGAGGTTGCGGTACGTCAGTTCCTTGGTGACCGGCTTGTCGTCGGTGTGCGGCCACTGCTGGACGCCGAAGCTCACCGAGGACGGGTTGGCGATCACGGACTGCTTGATGGCCTGGTCGACCTGGATGCGGCCCGAACCCTGCTGGAACGGCGTGTACTTGCCGCCCTTCGTGGAGCCGGTGAGGGCGCCCTTCAGCTCGGCGTACTTCCACTCCGGGTGCTGCTGCTTCAGCAGCGCCGCGGCGCCCGCGACGTGCGGGGTCGCCATCGACGTACCGGAGATCGTCATGTAGCCGGCCGGCTTCTCGCCGACCTCGGCGGCTATCTGGTTGCCGGGGGCGGAGGCCGCGGTGATGTCCACGCCGGGCGCGGTCACGTCGGGCTTGAGGGCGCCGTCCATGCCGGGGCCGCGGCTGGAGAAGTCGGCCAGCACGTCCTTGTCGTCGACCGCGCCGACGGTCAGGGCCGCCTCGGCGCTGCCCGGGGAGCCGATGGTCTGCTCGCCGAAGTCGCCCTCGTTGCCGGCCGCGATGGCGAACAGGATGCCCTTCTCCTCGGACAGCTTGTTCACCGCCGCTTCCAGCGGGTCGATCGCGGGCGTGTCGCCGCCGCCCAGGCTCATGTTGACGACGTCGGCGCCCTCCGCGGCGGCCCACTCGATGCCGGCGAGGACCTCGGAGTCGCTGCCGAATCCGCCGTCGTCGAGCACCTTGCCGTTGATGATCTTCGCGCCGGGCGCGACACCCTTGTACTTGCCGCCGGACTTCGCGCCGGTACCGGCCGCGATGGAGGCGACGTGCGTGCCATGGCCGACCTTGTCGGTGGTGTCGGGCGAGGTGGTGAAGTTCTTGGCGCCGATCACCTGCCCCTTGAGGTCGGGGTGGGTGGCGTCGACACCGGTGTCCAGGACGGCGATCTTCACGCCCTTGCCGTCGTAGCCGGCGGCCCACGCCTTGGGGGCGCCGATCTGCGGGACGGACTTGTCGAGGCTGGCCTTGCGGACGCCGTCGAGCCAGACGTGCGCGATACCGGAGGCGGTCTTGTCGCCGTTGGTGACCGCGTCCCACAGCTCGGGCGCGTCCTCCTGCGGCGTCTGAACAGCGTCCGCGTTCACGGTCTTCAGAGCGTGGCTCAGCCGGCCGGCGTCGCGGACGTCGGCCTTGGTGGCCGCGGCGCTGCCCTGGTAGCCGACGATGACCTTCAGGCCCTTCTTCTGGGCCTTGCGGGTCGCGGACTTGTTGAGCTCGGTGACGTCGAAGAGCCGCTGGTCGAGCTTGCCGGTGGCGACCAGGCGTGCCGCGTCGGCCGGGATCACGAGCGTGTGGCCGTCGAGCTTGCGGACCTGGAAGGGAATGTCCTCGCGTCCCTTGGCCCGCTCCAGACCGATGACCCGGCCCTTGGCGTCCAGGACGACCCGGTCGCCGGTGATCAGTGTGATGCGGTGCTTGGCGGTGACCGACGCCTGCTTCGCGGCTGCGGTCGTCTGCTCGCCGTTCGCCGACGCCGGGCTGGTCATACCCGCCGCCAGGGCCACGGCTGCTGCTGTGGCGACCGTGGCCGCGCACGCCCTTTTCACTTGTCTGCGCAAGTTTCCCCCTTGCAGAAGTACCGGGCGAATTCCCCGTTCACCCGGCCGGGGGTGGTCTCGTACGCATGGACGTACACCCCCCGGAATACGCAGTATGCCGACGGGTGATCAGGCACTCAATAGTTGAGAGAGAGGTAAGAAATCCGTGGGCCGGCTGTTACACGGCTGCCGGAACTCCGTTACAGGGTAGGACCATTGCGCACGCGTGTTCTCCTTGACACCAGAGCCGCGGAGAAACGGAAGCCGCCGCTCGCCCCCCAAATCGGGGCAGAGCGGCGGCTCTTGAGTGCAGCTACGGCGCCGTCAGACCGCCGAACCGGCCTTCCAGTCGGCCCAGTTCATGTTCCAGCCGTTGAGGCCGTTGTCCGGCGCGACGGTCTTGTCGCCGGTGTTCTCGACGACCACCACGTCACCGATCATCGAGTTGTTGTAGAACCACGCGCCCGGGGTGTTCGGGTCGTTCGCGCCCTTCGCGTCCTGGAGACCGACGCAGCCGTGGCTCGTGTTCACGTTGCCGAAGATGGACTTCGCGCCCCAGTAGTTGCCGTGGATGAACGTGCCCGAGCTGGACAGGCGGATGGCGTGCGGCACGTCCTTGATGTCGTACTCGCCCTTGCCGTCGTCGTCCGTGAAGCCCACGGTCGCGCCGTTCATGCGCGTCTCCTTGAACTTCTCGGACATCACCATGATGCCCTCGTAGGTCTTGTTCGCCGGCGAGCCGGCGGAGATCGGGATCGTCCGGACGACCTTGCCGTCCTGGGTGATCTTCATCTGCTTCGTCTTCGCGTCGACGTACGAGACCTGGTTGCGGCCGATCTTGAAGGTGACCGTCTTCTGCTGGACACCGTAGACGCCCTCGGCACCCTGGACACCGTCGAGCGCGAGCTTCAGCGTGACGGTGGAGCCTTCCTTCCAGTAGTCCTCGGGACGGCAGTCCATGCGGTTGGCGTTGAACCAGTGACAGGCGACCTCCTGGCCGCTGGTCGTGCTGACCTTGATGCCCTTCTGGACGGCGGCCTTGTTGGTGATCGCCTTGTCGAAGTTGATCGAGACCGGCATGCCGACGCCCACGGTGGTGCCGTCGTCCGGAGTGAAGGTGCCGATGAAGCTGTTGGCCGGGGAGACCGTGGTGAACGAGGCGTTCTCGTGGGCGACACGACCGTCGGAGTCCTTCGCCTCCGCCGCCAGCTTGTAGGTGGTGGAGCGCTCCAGCTGCGTGCTGGGCTTCCAGCTGGTCTTGTCGGCGGATATCTGGCCGCTGACCTCCGTGCCGTCGGACGTCGTCATCTTGACGCTCGTGAGCGTGCCCTTGCTCACGGTGACGGCGGCGGAGTTGTTGATGGAGGCGTTGTCGGAGCCGTCCTCGGGCGTGATCTTGATCTGGGCCTTGGAGGCCTTCTTGGCCGCGGCCTCGTCGACCTTCGACTGGGAGCTGCCGCCGTCGCTCCCGGAGGCGCTGTCATCGCCGCCGGAACAGGCCGAGAGCACCAGCACTCCGCCGAGCAGTGCGGACGCGACCGTCAGGCCCTTGCGCCGCTTACTGACCGTCATCACACGCTTCTCCATCGTTGCCGATTTCCCCAAAACCCCGAGTGTCCCCGTCAAAAGTCCAAGTGCCCCCGTCAGGACTCGTGAGTCCTCGCCCGGAACTTTCAACGCTACGACTGGTTCGTCCGGTTCCCCATGTCGCGCACGTGTGGGGATCACCACGCCCGCGCCGGTCCACGGCGCACGGGCGCGGACGGTGCGGCTCAGGGCGGTGCGCCGCCTGAGACGCAGAGACCCCGGACGACGGTTGCCGCCCGGGGTCACTGTTTTCTCAAGTGCCTCAGCTGTCACTGTCGTCGTCTACATCATCCTCGTCGAGGTCCCAGTCCGGCGAATCGGGGTCGTAGTCGATCCGCTCGCTGCTCCAGGAGGCCTGCTGGAGTTCCACCCCCGGCACCTGGCTGACCAGGTCGAACGGGTCCACGAGGTATGCGAGGGCCTCGGCAGTGTCTTCCGTCACAGCGGCCTCGCCGTGGGCCCGTTCCGCCGTCGGCATCTCACCGTCGTCGGCGATCCGGCGCAGCGCGGCTTTGGTGATCGCGTCCGCGTCCTCGACTTCAAGAACGAGTTCCACCCGAAGCCGGACAAAACGTGATGTCTCTGGAGTGCTCATGGCGCGAGCGTACGTCCAGGGCCTCCCGTGACTTTCCCGTGACCCGCGACTTTCACTAACATCGCCCCACACGGCCAATTCGCCAGCGCCACAAGGGGATCGATATTCCGTGTCATCCGCTCGCCGTCCGTTGCTGACCGCCACCGCCGCGGCGACCCTGCTGGGCGCCCTGTGGTTCGTCCCGTCCGCCAACGCGACGTCAGACTCGCCGGTGAGAGACGCGGTCGCGGCGAGCCCGTCGCCGCAGGTCACGGAGCAGGCGCGGATCGCGGCCACGACCGCGGGCGACTCCGTCACCGGCACCCGCCTCGCCGACACGGGCAGCTTCGACAGCACGCCGTACGTCATCGGCGGCACGTTCTTCCTCACGCTGGGCGCGGGCTTCGTCGCGTACTCGGTCCGCCGGGAACGGCTCGGCTTCTGAGATTCACGCGCCCGGGACCCCCGCCGCACGGCGGGGCCCCGGGCGGCCCTCTCCTGCCTACTGGAGCGGACCGGTGACCGTCTCCACCGCGGCCAGCAGCCGCCCGTCGCGCACGAACGCGTCCGCCGCGGCCAGGTCGGGCGCCAGGAACCGGTCCGGGCCCGGACCCTGAACCCCTGCTTCCCGCAGGGCGTCGATGACCGCCCGCGTCGCGGGCGCCGGGGTCAGCCCCTCGCGCAGTTCGATCGCGCGCGTGGCGGCGTACAGCTCGACGGCCAGGACCCGGGTGAGGTTGTCGACGGCCGTGCGCAGCTTGCGCGCGGCCGACCAGCCCATCGAGACATGGTCCTCCTGCATGGCGGAGGACGGGATCGAGTCGGCGGACGCCGGTACGGCGAGCCGCTTCAGCTCGCTCACCAGCGCGGCCTGGGTGTACTGGGCGATCATCAGGCCCGAGTCCACGCCGGCGTCGTCGGCGAGGAAGGGCGGCAGGCCGTGGCTGCGGTTCTTGTCGAGCAGCCGGTCGGTGCGCCGCTCGGCGATGGAGCCGAGGTCGGCGACGGCGACGGCGAGGAAGTCCAGGACGTAGGCGACCGGCGCGCCATGGAAGTTGCCGTTGGACTCCACACGCCCGTCGGGCAGCACCACCGGGTTGTCCACCGCGGAGGCCAGCTCACGGTCGGCGACCAGCCGGGCGTGGGCCATGGTGTCCCGCCCGGCCCCGGCGACCTGCGGGGCGCAGCGCACCGAGTAAGCGTCCTGGACGCGGGGCGCGTCGTCCTGGTGATGCCCGGTCAGGCCCGAACCCTTCAGCACGGCCAGCATGTTGGCGGCACTGGCGGCCTGCCCCGGGTGCGGCCGGATGGCGTGCAGCTCGGGCGCGAGGACCTTGTCGGTGCCGAGCAGGGCCTCCAGCGACAGCGCGGCGGTGACGTCGGCGGACCGGTAGAGCATGTCCAGGTCGGCCAGGGCCATGACCAGCATGCCGAGCATGCCGTCGGTGCCGTTGAGGAGGGCGAGACCTTCCTTCTCACGCAGTTCGACCGGCTGGATGCCGTGCGCCGCCAGCAGTTCGGCGGCCGGGCGTACGACACCGTCGGGGCCCTCGGCGTCGCCCTCGCCCATGAGCGCGAGCGCGCAGTGGGACAGCGGGGCGAGGTCGCCGGAGCAGCCGAGGGAGCCGTACTCGTGCACGACCGGGGTGATACCGGCGTTGAGCAGGTCGGCCATGGTCTGCGCGACCTCGGGCCGTACGCCGGTGTGCCCGGAACAGACGGTCTTCAGCCGCAGGAACATCAGGGCCCGTACGACGTCCCGCTCCACCCTCGGCCCCATGCCGGCGGCGTGCGAGCGGACGATGTTGCGCTGGAGCTGTGCGCGCAGCTCAGGGCTGATGTGCCGGGTCGCCAGGGCACCGAAGCCGGTGCTCACGCCGTACACGGGGTCGGGCTTGGCCGCCAGCGCGTCCACGATCTCGCGGGCCGCGGCGAGGGCGGCCAGCGCCTCCTCGGAGAGCTGGACGCGGGCGCCGCCGCGCGCCACGGCGAGCACGTCGGACGCGGTCACCCCGGACGTCCCCACCACCACAGTGTGCATATCCATATTCAGGAGCGTACGCAGTGAATTCGATGATGTCACCACTGGGGACCCGGTTCACCCCTTACCGATACGTCACACGCGGGCCGTCCCTAGGGTGCGTGCCGCCCCCGGAAGCGCCGGCGCTCGCCGTCGGTCTCCCGGGACGGTTCGTCCGCGAGCCGCACGACGGGGTCGTCGGGCCCGGCCCGCCCGGCGACGACCGGCCGCGTGGCCTGCTCGGCCTTCGCCCGGTACTGGGCCGCGTCGGCGAGCCGGAACAGCCGCC
>KE354460.1 GCA_000415505.1 Streptomyces afghaniensis 772 | reverse complement strand
ACGAGTCTGCCTCGTCCGAGTCGCGCCCGGCGCCCGCCGACGTCCCCTCGGCGCCCGTCGAGTCGGCCTCGTCCGAGTCGCGCCCGGCGTCCGCCGACGTCTCCTCGGCGCCCGCGTCCCGCTCGGCGTCGGCCGTGCCCGCGTCATCGGCGTCGCCGGCGTCTTGCTCGGCGTCAGCCGTCGAGTCGGCCTGGCCCGTGCCCGCGCCGCTCGCACCCTGCTCGGCGTCGGCCGTGCCCGCGTCATCGGCGTCCTGCTCGGCGTCAGCCGACGAGTCTGCCTCGTCCGAGTCGCGCCCGGCGTCCGCCGACGTCTCCTCGGCGCCCGAGTCGCTCTCGTCCCGCCCTGCGTCCGCCGCCGAGTCCGTCTTCTCGCCCTCGTCCCGCTCGGCGTCAGCCGGCTCGGTCGGCTGTTCCGCCGTCCGGGTGGAGAGCACGCGGGTCGCCGTGTCGGCGCCGCCGCGCTTCGCGGACCTCTCCGTGTCCCGGGCCACCGCGAGGCGCGGGTCGCGCTTGGGTGGGGCCTCGCTCCTGGCCTCGGGAACCGGACTCGCGCTCCCCGACGTCGGTTCTGCCGACGACTCGCGCTGCTTCGACCTGTCGGGGGACTCGCCCGCCACCGATGCCTCCTCCTCGCGCCGCACTCCCCGCGTGCGCGTACCGAACCGTGAACCGCCGCCCGTGACACCGCTCCCCGGCGCTGTCCGAACCATGTACCAGTGTCCTGTGCGCGGACTGAACCCATCCGGTAGACGAGAACGACATACCTACTGGTTCCACTACGAACCGGTCACGCACCCTCGACAGACCAATGTGAGAGGGGTCACCCTGTCATTCATCCACGCGGGGAGGCATGGATGGGCAGGAGCCGCAGAACACTTCCGGAGGAGCTTCTGCTGCTGGCATTGGACCCGACCACGGGTACCACTGCGCAGCCGCAGTCGCTCGACCTCGGTCTGGCCGGAGCACAGCTAGTGGAGCTGGCACTGGCCGGACGGATAGCCCCAGACGGGGATCGTATCGCCGTGGTTGTACCACGGCCGACTGGAGATCCAACGTTGGACTGCGCGTTGGAGTTGCTGCGTAGGCGCGGCGCTCCCGTGCGGGCAGTGAACTGGATTGGCGGGCCGCGTCTCGGGCTCCGCCAGACCTACCTCTCGCATCTCGAGCGGTGCGGCATGGTGCATGCCGTGGCCGGTCAGATGTGCGGGGTGCTGCCGACGACTCGCTACCAGGCGACGGACAACGAGATCAGCCGGGAGATCAGGGCCCGGCTGGACTCGGCGATCCGCACCGGCGTACCGCCGGACCCGCGGACCGCCGCGCTCGCCGCACTGGCACACGCGGTCGGCCTCGGCAAGCACCTGTATCCGGGTAACGAGGGACGTTCGTCCCGCTCCCGGCTGCGGGACCTGATCAGGCACGACCCCATGGGCGGTCTCGTCGCGCACGCCGTGATGGACGTCCAGAACGGCGTGGCGGCGCAGCCGCGCCGCAGCCCGGCCCCGTCCGGCCGTCAGGCCGCCGGCGGAGCCAGGCCCGCAGCGGAACCCGCCCGTGGCGTTCCGATGCAGCCGCGCCACGGAAGCATGGCGCGTGCCGTGGCGCACTGAGCCGCGGACCCGCACAGCACCACGCACCACCCCAGAACCCGGTCACGGGAGCCGCTGTCCGAGCGGGGCGGGGAGAGCACACACTCTCCCCGCCCCGCTCGGCGTGCCCTGCCCGAACTGGCGTGTACCCGTCGCATATCCACCGTTTCCCAGCGGTAGCAGGCACCTTGGTGGCAGTCTGCTCAACAGCAGATACGCAAAGTAGAGGCACGCAGCCGGAGGTGCACGTCCCGTGGCGTCCAATGTCAATCCCACCGTCAGGCGGCGCCGGCTGGGCCAGGAGCTCCGCAGGCTCCGTGAGCTCAAGGGCATGACGGCCGAAGAGGTCGCCGAGCGGCTGCTGGTGTCGCAGTCGAAGATCAGCCGGCTGGAGAACGGCCGGCGCAGCATCAGCCAGCGCGACGTCCGGGACCTGTGCGGGGTCTACGAGGTCGAGGACCAGCGGATCGTCGACTCGCTGATGCAAATGGCCAAGGACTCCCGGCAGCAGGGCTGGTGGCACGCCTTCGGGGACATCCCGTACAGCGTCTACATCGGCCTGGAGACGGACGCCGAGTCGCTCAGGGTCTACGAACCCCAGATCATCACCGGCCTGTTGCAGACGCGTGCGTACGCCGAGGCCATCATCCGGGGCGGCTCGCCCGAGGCCTCGGAGGCGGACAACGACAAGCGCGTCGAGGTCCGGCTGCGCCGGCAGGGCCGTATCACCGCCGAGACGGACCCGCTGCGGCTGTGGGTGGTCCTGGACGAGGCGTCCCTGCACCGGATCGTCGGGAGCCGGCAGGTGATGCGCGAGCAGCTGGAGCACCTCATCGAGATGTCGCAGCTGCCCCACATCACCGTGCAAGTGCTGCCGTTCGAGGTCGGCGCGCACGCCGGCATCAACGGCCAGTACTCGATCCTGGAGTTCGCCGACGCGGCCGACTCCAGCGTGGTGTACATCGAGGGCGTGACCAGCGACCTGTACCTGGAGAAGCCGCTCGACGTGCAGAAGTACACGGTCATGTACGAGCACCTGCGCGCGCAGTCGCTGAACGTGGACCAGTCGCGGCAGCTCATCGAGCGCCGGGCGAAGGAGTACGCGCGCTGACCGTCCGTGGCGCAGGACCTTCCGTCCGGCAAAGCGCGGGATGTTACACCCCTGACACGCCTGACTGGAAGTCTCCCCTGGAATATGCCATCCGGTCGAGTGAATGACTGCTCCGAACGAGGATGTTGGCGAGTAGCGTCGATCACGCCAACCACCAGCACGGGTTGGCGTAAACGCAACTTGCTACGGAGCGAACATGGCAATTCGTCTGGGCGCCACGGAAACGTGGACGACGTCCTCCTACACCAACAACAACGGCGCCTGTGTGATGGTCAGGTCGACCGTCGAAGAGGCTCTGGAACTCGGGGACACCAAGATCCCCGAGGGTCCCAAGCTGGCGTTTCCCGCCGACGCGTGGAGCGCCTTCGTGGCCTCGGTCAAGGCCTGAGCCACCGCTCGACAACAGCACAAGCACCACCCGAAGAGCCCTCTCGACCAGTCTCGCCGTCCTTGCCGAGAGGGCTCCGCTTGTGCCAGCGGGCCCCTGAGGGCGATCAGCTCACCGGGAGCTCACCGGGAACGCCACATCACACACCGGGTCCTCGGCTCCCGCCGCCTCCCAGTCGGCGAAGTACAGCTCGCGGCACAGACCGGCCTGGGTCAGTCCCTCCGCCGCCATCCACTCCTCCACCGCCTCGAACGCGGCCAGGATCTGCGGGTGCGCCACCTGCGCCTTGGTGATCCGGGTGTACGCCAGCCGCTGAGCCGGCTCCACCCGCACGGCCGTCTCCCATGCTCGCGCGTGCCGTTCCGCCCAGGCCCGTGCAGCCGCCTCGTCGGCGACCGGCACGCATGCCTCGGCGGGGCCGTCGCTCTCCATCGACACCTCGGCGTGGTAGGCGACGTACGGCACGCCGCTCACGCCTCCGCACTCCCGGGCCGCCGCCTCCAGCCGGCCCAGTGAAGCGCCGATCCACGCGGGCAGCTCGTCCGCCAGCGTGTGCCGCTTCTCGGTGATCACCACCTGCTCGGGCACGTCCACCGTCTCGATCGCGAACCTCTGGTACATCTCGGAGCTCCTCCCCGACAGTCGTCCACGGAGGTACTCGGCGAGCGTCCGCTGCCCCGCCACCCGCGCCTCGACGTCCGCCCAGTACGTGCCGAGCAGCTCGGCCGCCGTCGGCCCGTCGCCCGCCCCGACCACCTCGGCGATCCGGGCGAGCGGCATGTCCAGCTGCCGCAGCATGGCCACGAGCCGGGCCCGTTCGACCTGCCCGGCGCGGTAGTAGCGGTAGCCGGTGGCCTCGTCGACGTGCGCCGGGGACAGCAGCTCCAGCCGGTCGTACAGCCGCAGGGCCTTGGCCGAAAGCCGGGCGCGCGCGGCGAACGCCCCGATGGTGAGCAGGTCACGGTCCGGTACGTCCACCACGGCATCCTCCGTCATCGGGCGGCTCTTCCGCCCGATGACGAGGACGCTCGGCCCTGCCCCAGGGGCAAGGTCAACCGGGGCGGGGTCAGGCCAGCTGGGCCTCGATCGCCGCCACGACCTCCGTCGCCTCCGGCTCGGTCTGCGGGGAGAAACGGGCGACTACCGTGCCGTCCCGGCCGATCAGGAACTTCTCGAAGTTCCAGCGGATGTCCCCGCTGTGCCCGTCGGCGTCGGCGAAGCCGGTCAGGCGGTCGTACAGCGGGTGCCGGTTCTCGCCGTTGACCTCGACCTTCTCGGTCATCGGGAAGGTCACGCCGTAGGTCGCCGAGCAGAACTCGGCGATCTCCTCGGCGCTGCCGGGCTCCTGCCCGAGGAACTGGTTGCAAGGCACGCCGAGGACGGTGAAGCCACGCTCGGCATAGCGCTCGTGGAGCTTCTCCAGCCCGTTGTACTGCGGGGTCAGGCCGCACTTGGAGGCCACGTTCACCACGAGCACCGCCTTGCCCGCGTACTGGGACAGGTCGGCGGAACCGCCCTGGAGGGCACCGATCTCGACGTCGAGGGGAGAGGAACCGTTGCTAGTCGTCATGAGCGGATGCTAACTCCGGCGGGTGCCGGGCCCGCCGGTTCCGGCCTCCACCAGCACCTGCCCCGCCGCCGTCCGCGTGTACAGCACGGACCGGCCCGCGCGGCGCCGCTCGACCAAGCCGGCGTCCAGCAGCACCCGCAGATGCCGGCCGACCGAGCCCAGGCCCTGGCCGGTCACGGCGACCAACTGGCTGGTGCTCAGCGGGGAGTCGAGCAGGACGAGCACACCGGCCCGTGCGGCCCCGAGCAGTGCGCCGAGGCTCGCGGGCACGGTCCGGCCGCCGGGGTCGGCGAGCACGCCCGCGCACGCGTAGATCACCGCGTACCGGTCGGGCTCCTCCCAGGACACCCAGCCGGTCTTCGGGGTCACCGGCACGAACAGGAGCTCGGCGCCGGAGATCTCGCGGGGCGGGTACTCGTGCAGATTCACCTGGAGCCGGTTGTCACCCAGCCACCGGGTGCGGCCCGGTCGCAGTGCGTCCAGCACCGCGGCCCAGCCGCCCCGGCTCACCTGCGCGGTGCGGGCGACCACGTCCGCCTCCAGCACCTGTCGGCGCCGGTCCCAGTCCGGACGTACGGTCTCGGTCCAGACGTACGTCAGCAGGCCGGCCGCGCGCTCGGGGAGGTCGTCCCGGTCCAGGGCGGGGGGAAGCGGGCCGGCGAGGGAGAGCCGCAGATGCGCGCGGGCCTCGTCGGGGCGGGCCGCCCGCACCCGTGCCACCCCTTCCTCGAAGGCCTCCCGGTCTCTCGGGGTGGGAGTGAGGAAGTCGGCGATCCAGGACCGGCCCAGCCCGGCGCGGACGAGCAGTGCGGTCACGGGGTCGGCGGCCAGCCGGGCCCGGTAGCCGGGCAGGTGGTCGCGCAGCCAGGCCCGTTCGCCCGGGTGTGCGGGTGTGCCCCGGTGCAGCAACTGGAGGCAGGCGAAGGTCTCGGCGAGCGGGGAGAGCACGAACCGGCTTGCCGCCAGGGTGTCGGCGTTGATCTGCCACCAGCCCATGCGCACCCCCGATGTTTCGCACCCGCGCGAAACAATAACCACGCGATCCGGGCCGCCGGAGACTCCCCGCATGCGCAGCTACCGCGAACTGTTCCGTGCCCCCGAGTTCACCCCGTTCTTCCTGGCCGCGTCGGCGCAGACGGTCGCCCAGACGATGGGCGGACTGGCGCTGGGCACCTTGGTGTACCGGGCGACCGAGTCGCCGCTGCTGTCCGCGGTGAGCATGTTCGGCGAGTCGCTGGTGCAGGTGCTGGGCGCGACGCTCCTGCTCTCGGCGGCCGACCGGCTGCCCCCGCGCGCGGCCCTCACGGCCCTGCCCCTCCTCTTCGCGGCGGGCACGGCGGCCCTGGCCCTGCCCGGTTTACCGATCTGGGCCCTCTTCGCGATCGTCCTGGCCATGGGGCTGGCGAAGTCGGTGGGCGGCGGAGTGCGCTGGGGCCTGCTGAACGAGATCCTCTCCAAGGACGGCTACCTTCTGGGCCGCTCGGTCTTCAACATGATGAGCGGCCTCATGCAGATCGCCGGATACGCGACCGGCGGAGCCCTCGTGGCCCTGCTGTCCCCGCGGATCGCTCTGCTGGCGTCAGCCGCCCTCTATCTGCCGGCGGCCGCGGTCGTCCACCTCGGCCTGACCAGCCGCCCACCCCGCACGGCCGGCCGCCCCTCGGTGTCGGCGACGTGGCGGGCCAATGCCCTGCTCTGGTCGTCCGCACCCCGCCGCCAGGTCTATCTGGCCCTCTGGATCCCGAACGGCCTGGTCGTCGGCTGCGAATCCCTCTACGTCTCCTACGTCCCCGACTCCGCCGGCACCCTGTTCGCCTGCGCCGCGCTCGGCATGCTGGCCGGGGACGTACTGGTGGGCCGCCTGGTCCCACCGCGCCTGCGCCCCCGCCTGGGCTTCCCGCTCCTGCTGCTCCTGGCCGCTCCGTACGTGCCCTTCCTGCTCCACCCCCCGCTGCCGCTCGCGGCAGCCGCCGTCACACTGGCCTCGGTCGGCTTCGGCGCGAGCCTCGTCCAGCAGGAGCGGCTGGTGACCCTGACGCCCGACGGCCTCACGGGCCACGCCCTGGGCCTGCACTCGGCCGGCATGCTCACACTGCAGGGCGTGGCAGCGATACTCGCGGGCTCGCTGGCCCAACTGACCTCCCCGGCGGAGGCGATGACGGCGATGGCGACGGTCTCGGCCGGGGTGACGCTGGCGCTGATGGCGGCGGGACGGCGGGAGCGGCGGGCGACGGCGGCGGTGTCAGGACCGTGAGCTGCTTCGGTGGCCGGTCCGCTGCTCGGCCTCCACGAACACCTCGGGAACCTCGTTGTCGGCCACGACCCGCGACAGCAGGACGGCCAGCCGCTCCCGTTCGGCGCCGCTGAGCCCGGACGGGAGGGCCTCCATCCGGCGGCAGGTCTCGGCGTAGAACTTCTCGGCGAGCGCGGCGCCTTCCTCCGTCAGCCCCACCCGCACGGCCCGTCCGTCGCGCGGGTCGGCATCCCGCCGCACCAGCCCGCGCCGCACCGTCCGGTCCACGAGCCCGGTCAGACTCGACTTCGCCAGCCCGAGCATCTCGCCGAGCTCGCCCATGCCGTACGGCTGCGGCATCAGCACGCAGAGCAGTTGCCCCTGCTGCGGTGTCAGCCCGTACGTCCGGCTGGCCTCCGCGTACACACCGTCCACCAGGAACGCCGCCCGTACCAGCGCGGCGACCACCCCCACCTGCCCGGTTGCCCCTTTCCCCATCCGGTCAGGGTACCGACCGGTCAGTCCCCGCGCGGGTCACTCCTCGTCCGGGGCGCTCTCGTCCGGGGCACCGCCCTCGATGAGCCGTTCCGCGATGTCGTCGGCCCACTCCTGGGCCCACCGGCGGAGACCGGCGACGGACTCGGCGTCGAGGCCGTGGGCCGTGAACGCGCTGTCGTCGAGCCAGTCCGTGCCGGTCAGCCGGGCCTGGAGGTCGGTGAGGTCGAAGGGCTCGGGCGCGTGCCGGCGGCCGAGTTCCTCCAGTTCGGGGTGGCTCCAGCGGGCCGAGGCGGCGTGTACGTCGACCAGGTCGCGGGCGAGTCCACGGTCGGCCAGGTCCCGCACCCGGGTGCCGACGAGGTCGTCGAGGGACAGGGCCGGCCCGAGCCCGGTGGTCACGGGCGGGCGCCACAGCACCTCCTTGCGGATGCCGACCCCGTACTCCTCACCGGTCGCCGCGTCGGTGACGAGGAACTGGGCGGACAGCGGATCGCTCTCCAGCGTCTGCACGAGCCAGCCGCGCGCCACCAGCCCCGTCCGGACGGTGCCGGCGATGCCGTCCATCGCGGCGGGGTGCTCGGTGGCGACGTCCACGTCCCGGCCGCCCCGCCGCACCAGCCCGTGCGCCAGCACGGCGTACCCGCCCGCGAGGACGAGGCCGTACGCCTCACCCACCGCGAGAAGATCACCGATGAGCCGCCGGACCGGCTCGGGGGCGGGGGGTGGTGCGGACATGTCCTTGATTATCGCGTGGGTTTGCGGCCAACGCCGCAGTACGCGTCCACACCGGCGGTGTCCTCACCGATAGGCCCCTCGGCGGGCTCCGCCCGCCACTCCGGCACCCGTACCACTCCCGGCTCCACCAGCTCCAGCCCGTCGAAGAACCCGGCGATCTCGGCTACCGGACGGACGTGATACGGCACGGCCCCGCTCGCGTTGTAGGCCTCCGACGCGGCGATCATGCCCTCGCTCGTCGCGGTGCTGTCGCTGATCACCAGGTGGCTGCCGGCCGGCAGCCCGGCCATGAGCCGCCGCACGAGCTCCCGCGCCTGCTCGTAGTCGGCGACATGCCCCAGCGTGTTGAGGATCATCAGGCCGACCGGCCGGGACAGGTCGAGCGTGCCCGCGGCGGCCTCCAGGACCGTCTCCGGGTCGTGCAGGTCGGCGTCCAGATAGGCGGTCCTGCCCTCGGGCGTGCTGGTGAGCAGGGCGTTGGCGTGGGCCAGCACGATGGGGTCGTTGTCGACGTACACGATCCGGGAGTCCGGTGCCACGCGCTGGGCGACCTCGTGCGTGTTGTCGGCGGTCGGCAGCCCGGTGCCGACGTCCAGGAACTGCCGCACACCCTGCTCGACGGCCAGGTACCGGACGGCCCGGCCCAGGAACCGGCGGCTCGTGACCGCCACGTCGACCAGGCCCGGGAAGATCGACTTGATCTGGTCGCCGATCTCGCGGTCGACCTCGTAGTTGTCCTTGCCGCCGACGAAGTAGTTCCAGAAGCGGGCCGAGTGCGGCTTGGACGTGTCGATACGGGCACGCAGGCTGTCGTCGGGCATGGCGGGGCCTCCTGGGGGGTGGGGAAGGGGACCGGTCCACCAACCTAGGTGAACTCCCTGACGGGATACGGATGTTGTCCGGCCCCGCCACCGGGTCACCGTGGAGTTTCGGCCACCCGGGTCCCGAGGGGTGCGGCGGGCAGCCCGAAGTGCTCGGCGATGATGCGGATCGTGCGGGTGCCGTCCGGGTTGAAGTCCGGGTCGGTGTCGTACCGGGTGGTGCGCCCGACGATGCCCTGCTCCAGGAACTGCCGTATGAACAGGTCGGCCTGGCTGCCGAAGCGGCGGGACTCGCGACGCGCACCGACGTTGAAGAGGGAGACGGCGAAGCCGCCCCGGCTGTGGGCGAACTGGTAGGGATGGTCGGCGCAGTGCGGCACCGCGTACCGGTCGTCGCACGAGCAGGCGGGCGTGGACGCCAGGAACACCATGTCGACGTGCTGCTGGTCGCGCACGCGGTCCTGGTACCGGAAGCCGGTGATGTACTGGCCGAGCTGCTGGACGGCGCCGCCGTCCGGGGTGGTGTCCGGGTGGTGCGTCAGCCAGGCCCAGCCGTCCGCCGTGCCGGAGGCCGTGGGCGGCAGGTCCGCCTCGCTGAAGAAGCCGGTGAGGTCGGCCAGGGGAATCCCCCGGCAGAACGTGAGGAACGTGTCCGGGGCGAGCCAGGTCACCGGTCCGTCACCTCCGTCGACAGCGGCGGCGAGGGAAGAGCGAAGAAGCCGGCGACCGCCCGGACGATGCGGTTGTGGTCCTCGTAGTGGTGGTCGAAGCAGTCGTGCCCGCCGTCGTCCTCCTCCTCGCACCCGGCGTCCGGCCCGATCAGGTTCGCGGCCAGCAACTCGGCTGACAGATAGTCGGGGTTGTCCCCCGGCCGCTGCGTCAGGTCCTCGAAGCTGAACCAGGTGATCAGCCGCCCGTCCCGGTAGTACGCGAAATGCGGCTCGTGCGCCTTCGCGCTGCACGGCTCGGTCACGAACACGACGAGCTCGGCGCCCGCGGAGATCTCTCCGTAGGCCACGGGGTCGAAGTCCTCGATCTCGGCGTTGAGCATGTCGTGGACGGCCCACGCCCACCCGTCCCCCTCGCCGCTCGCCAACGGCTCCCGCCGCAGCCGCCGCAATCCCTCGGCAAGCGTGGCCGGCTCCATCCCGCGCGCGAACACGAGATTCACCTCGTCGTGCCAACCGGATTCCAGGACCGGGCTGGACACATGCATCCATTCAGGCATACGGCGAATCGTAGGAGCGGGCACTGACAACGGGGCGTCCGGTGCTGCCCGGGAGGCGCGATGGCGCTGGAGGCCATCGCGCCGTTCGCTCAGCCGGGTGCCACCGCGCGGCCCGTCCGGGGCGAGATCATGCCCGCGCACAGGCCCCGGGACGCCAGTACCCGGGCGATGCGGGGGATCGCTGCGAGCGTGTTCGCGGACCAGTCGTGCAGGAGGATGGTCCTGCCGTCGGTGAGGCGGCCGGCGGCCTGGACGATCGCTTCCGTGCTCGCGCCGTTCCAGTCCTGGGAGTCGACGTCCCAGATGATCTGGGTCAGGCCGTGGCGGGCCGCGACCGACTTGACCGTCGCGTTGGTCTCGCCGTACGGAGGGCGGAACAGTTTCGGTGTGCCGCCTCCCGCGTTGGCGATGGCCTGCTGGGTCCGGGAGATCTCGGAGTCGATCCGGGCCTGGCTCAGTCCGGTCAGGTGCGGATGGGTGTAACTGTGGTTGCCGATCCACATGCCGGCGGCCACCTGCGCCCGGACCAGGGACGGGTTGGCGGCGGCGTACTGGCCCTGGTTGAACATCGTCGCCCGTAGCCCGTTCCTGCGGAGTGCGTCGAGCAGTCCGGTCGTGTTGCCGGACGGGCCGTCGTCGAAGGTGAGACCGACGTATCCGGTGCAGGCGGCGGCCCGGGCCGGGGCGGCGGTAGCGGCCGTCGTGGTGATGGCCGTGAGGGTGGCGGCTGCGGCCGTCGCGAGGACGGTCAGCCTCGTGAGCAGCGCGCGGAACGCGGACCGTGGCGTGGCTCCCATCGTCAGCGCACCGTGATGCTGGAGCTGCCGCTGCTCTGGTAACCCTCGGTCGCCATGATCATGTAGTACTTGAAGTTGCCCATGGGCATGCCGGCCCGGGCCCAGGCGTCGAAGTGGTTGCCGGCCGTGATGGTGCCGCCCGTCCTCTTGGACTGCCGGACGCTCCAGTACTGGTCGAAGGTCCGGACGCCCTCGACGGACGGGGCGTTGTACCGGGTCGTCTTGTAGATGTCGTACGTACCGCCGTCGCTGGTGACGGTGCCCTTGTACTGGCCCGTGGGACGGTAGGTGCCCCAGTTGTCGACGATGTAGTACTCGACCAGCGGGTTCGCCGTCCAGCCGTAGAGGGTCAGGTAGGCGTTGCCGGACGGGTTGAACGTGCCGGAGTAGTTCACGGTGCGGCGGGCACCGTTGCTCCAGCCCTTGCCGGCGACGAAGTTGCCGGTGTTCCGCCACGAGGTGCTGTACTTGCCGCCGGAGGACAGGGTCATGGAGACCGTGCCCGGGGCGTCGGTCCAGAAGGAGTAGAAGTAGCCGTTGTCGGTGCCGGTCTTGTTGCTGGTGACGACCGTGTCGGCGTGGGCGGTGCCCGGCATGGCGATGGTGGCGAACGCGACCAGCAGCATGGTGCAGACGCTGCTGATGAGCAGCCGTAAGCGGCTCGATGACTTCTTCATGGGGGTGCTTCCTCCTCGTCCTTGTGGGGGTCGGTCGATGGGGAGCTGTGTCATCCGGAGTGTTGGCCGGGCCCTGTCAACTGTCAATGGTTTCGGTGGGAGCTGCGAAATATTCGTCGGCTGTCGGGGCGTGGCCGTACGGTATACGCCCAGTTCGGCGGGGAAGTTGGCGGCTGGGCGGGTTGCCGGTTTGGTGAGCACCTTGCCCTTCTGACGCGGAGGGCATGGCTCCGGTACTCGAATGTTTCGTATCGTTTCCGGATCGCACAGTCGGCCAGGTCCCTCGCGTCGTACTCTCCGCGAGTGACAGAACGTCTCCCGCCGGGACCGGTTCGGCGACGGACGCCGCCCCGCTGGGTATCGAGGCGGTGGCGCTCGTGCTCACGGCGGCGGCGATGGCCGTCCCCGCGGGCGTCGCCCTCGTCGTGGGACTGCACTTCTTTCCGCTCGCCCGGCTGTACGACCAGTGGCAGTACCGGTGGACGGCGGCGCTGCTGACGGCCGCGGCAGCGCGGTGGTGCTGTGGGGCTCTTCGTACCACCTGGCCGTGCGCGGCTGACGCCGCCTGCGGTTGGAACGCAGGGTATGCGTCCTGGTTTCTTGCCCCGTGAGGGGCCGGGCCCGGGGGGTGTCCCCACCCACGAGCGGTGGCTCGCCGGATGGGCTGCGGCACGCGTCAGAAGTGATCGTGTACCCACGGGTTTCCCGCTCGCCGGGCGACCACGTGACGGATCACGAAGACGAACTGACGGATCACGAGGGGGAACGGTGAAGCGTCCTACGGAGCATGCTCTGGCCCGCCGTACGCTGCTGGCCGGCATGGCGGCGGCAGCCGGTGCGGGAACGGTGTGGGGTGCCGCGGGGAAGGCCGTCGCCGACGGGTGGGGGAGACCGGTGGGGAACGCGGCGGTCGACGCCGAGGTGGCGCGCCTGGAGGCCGGATTGATCGAGCTGCGGCGGGACATCCACCGGCACCCCGAGCTGCCGGGGGAGGAGCGTCGCACCGCGGACCTGGTGGCCCGGGAACTGCGGGCGGCCGGGCTGACCGTCACCACCGGGGTCGGCGGCCACGGCGTGGTCGGTGTCCTGCACGGCGCGCGCCCGGGCCGGACGGTCGCGTACCGGGCGGACATGGACGCCGTGCCGCCCAAGGACATCGTCGGGGGCGGCGAGGCGGCGGCCCACCTCTGCGGGCACGACATCCACACGACGGTGGCCCTCGGCGTCGCCAAGGTCCTGGCGCGGCTGCGGCGGCACCTGAGCGGCACGGTGGTGTTCCTCTTCCAGCCCGCCGAGGAGAGCCTGTCCGGAGCCCGCGCACTGATCGAGGCGGGCGTGCTGGAGCGCACCCGCGTCGAGGAGATCCACGCGCTGCACTGCGGGCCTTCCCCGTCGGCCGGTTCGCGGTGACCGGGGGCTACGGGATGCCGGGCCAGGACAAGGCGGAGGTGACGCTCCAGGGCCCGGACGCACCCGAGGCCGCGCGGCGCCTGGCCGCCGAGATCGGCGCGCTCGCCACGGTGACACCCCCGCAGACGCCCGCGGACATCGAACGGATGGTCACCGACGCCCAGACGCCCGACGGCCCGTTCGCCCGCTTCGTCGCGCTCCGGGCCTCGGCACAGGACACCAAGGTGAGCGTGTCCTACCGCTGTTGGCCGCAGGAGCGCTACACGGAGATACGCGGGGAGATCCGCCGGCTGGCCACGTCGTACGCGGGAGCCACGGTGAACTTCCCCGCCGAGCCGTTCCCGGCCCTGGTCTGCCCGGAACCCGACGCCCGCGTGCTCGCCCGCCACCTGCGCCGCGCACTGGGCCGTGACTCGGTCGCCACGCTCCGTTCCGCGTTCCCGCCCTTCAGCGGCGAGGACTACGCCCTCTACCTGGACCGCGTCCCCGGCACCTACACCTTCCTCGGCGTCCGTGCCCCCGGCGCCCCGATCACCACCAGCTACCCGCACTTCCCCGACTTCGCCCCGGACGAGCGGTCCATCGGTATCGGGGTACGGGCGATGGCGGGGTGGCTCGCGCAGCGGAGTCACCGTTAGAGGGTTCAAGGACGTCACGCCGGCCGGGACCCGTGGGGCAGCATCAGCACGGAGCCGGTGTGCAGCGTCATGCGTATCGGTGTGAAGTCGACGGCGTCCACCGGGGACTTGCCGGTCCCCGGATTGCGGGCGTAGCGCGGATGGGCACCGGCACTGATCTGCCAGCGGATCCGGTGCCCGGCCGGGAAGCGGTAGGCGGTGGAGCTCATCCGCACGGTGACCTCCGAGGGCGCCTGCCCCACCGTCTCCAGCCGGGCCAGCCCGTCACAGACGTTGGTGGAGCGGCCCCGCGCGTCCACGTCGCACAGGCGGGTGAAGACGTCGGCGTACCCGGTGTCCGTGGAAACGCTCAGCCGCGCGGAGACCGGACCGAGGACGTCCACGGGTTCGGCCAACGGTGGGCCGGTGAACGTCAGGACGTCTCCTCGGCCCTCCAGGACGCTGTTGTCGCGGGGACCGGCCGTGCGGGAGAGCAGAGGGCCGCCGATGGACGGCGTGGGGTCGGCGGGGTCGTAGCGCAGGGACGCCAGGGGGGCGGGGTCTGGGCCGTCCGCGAATCCTTGGCCGTCCACGGGCCCTGGGCCGTCCGCGGATCCCGCGCCGCCCGTGGCTCCGGCGTCGGTTCGCCGGTCGAGATGCCCGTCCGCGGTGGGGACCCATGAGGTGGTGGAGGAGGTGGTGGCGGGGGAGAGGGGCGGCCAGTCGTCGAGGTCCCGCCACACGTCCTCACCGCCGAGGTGCACGCGCACCCGCGTGGGACGCAGCCCGGAAGGCTCGCCGCACAGGTGCGCACGCAGCCAGGCCAGGCTTTCGGCGAAGACCTCCGGCCAGCCCTGCTGCATGGCGGAGGTATGGGTCCAGGGACCGACGAGCAGGGCGGTGTCGCAACCGGCCTGTCGCAGCCGGGCGTACTGCTCGAAGGTCTGGTCGACCAGGGCGTCGTACCGTCCGGTGATCAGGCTCGTCGGGACGCTCAGGTGCTCGGCAGCCCGTGCCAGGGACGCGCCGTCCCAGTGCGGGTCGTCGGCGTCCGGGTGCGTCATCACGTCGTCCAGCCACGGCACTTCTCCGAGCGCGGACGCGTACGCCCCGCGCAGCGGCCGCGCGGTGACGATGTCGCGCAGACGGCGCTGGAGGCGCAGCGCGGCCCGGGCGAACGGCACGGTCCCCTGATGCTGGTACGTCATCCCCAGGCCGACGAGCAGGGCGTTCTCCAGCCGGAGGGCACCGTCCGAGTAGAACAGGGCGTACGGGTCGTGCAGACCCACCTGCACCACCATGGCCTTCAGCTCCGGCGGCGGGTCCAGGGCGAGCGCCCACTGCACGTATCCGAGGTAGCTGGGGCCGATCGTCCCCAGCGTCCCGTCGAACCAGGGCTGCCGGCGCAGCCAGGACACCGTGGCCTGGGCGTCGGCGGCCTCGTTGCGCCACAGATCGAACGCGCCGCCCGAGCCGCCGGTGCCGCGGCAGCTCTGCAGGACCACGTGGAAACCCTGCTCGGCGAAGAGCATGCCGTACATGGGGGACCAGGGCAGGCCCCTGCCGTACGGCGAACGCACCAGGAGGGTGGGGAAATCGCCGGCCGTCCGGGGGAAGTAGTGGTCCGTGACCAGCGGACTGCCGTCGGCGGCCGGCACCACCAGCCCCGGCTCCCACCCGACCTCGTGCCGCTTGTCCGGCAGACCGCGCCAGATCGCCCTCATCATCCGCGAGGACAACGGCGGCTTCCTGCGTCGTGATGCCATGGGTCCCTCCTCTATTCTCGTACGTCGTACGAGAATAGAGGATGCTTGGATGGCGATGCACGGGACGGGAGGACGAAGACGGTGACGCGTGACAGCGGTGGACCCGGAACCCCGGGGACCGACCCTCAACAGCTGTGGCTGAGCCCCGAGCAGCCCCGCAGGGGCCGCAGGCCGGGCTTCAGCCGCGAGGCGATCACGGCGGCCGCCGTGGCCCTGGCCGACGCGGAAGGGCTGGAAGCGGTCACCATACGGCGGGTCGCCGCACAGGTCGGAGCCGGAGCCATGTCGCTCTACAGCTACGCCTCCGACAAGGAGACGCTGCTGGAGCTGATGGTCGACCACGTCAGCGGCGAGCTGCCCGCGTCGGCTCCTCTCACCGGCGACTGGCGCGCCGACCTGAAGACCATCGGCCACCGCCAGCGCGACCTCATGCTCCGCCACCCCTGGCTGCCCACCGCTCTCTCCACCCGCCGCAGCCCCGGCCCCAACACCCTGGCGTTCCTGGAACACGCCCTTGCCGCCCTGCGCCCCACCGGCCTGGACGGCGCGGCGAAGCTGGAGGTCTTCGCCCAGCTCACCGCGTTCGTCGCCGGACACGTCACCTACGAGATCACGCAGGCGGCAGCCGCCGAGTCCCCTGACCGGGCAGCGGCCGAAGCCCGCTACCTCGCCACCGTCGCCGCGGACGGCCACCACCCGGAACTCGCCGAAGCCCTCGCGGCCCCCGCACGCGCCGTGACCCCCGAAGCCACTTTCACCCGCTTCCTCAACCGCCTGATCGACGGCCTCGCCACCGACTGACCCCGCTCCGCAGGAGACGGGGGTCAGCCGCGGGGCAGGAGAAGGCGGGAGAGGGCGGCGGTGGCGAGGAGGAGGGCGGCGACGGCAAGCAGACCGATGCGCATGCCCGGGAGGGAGAAGTCCCCGCCGGGGCCGGCGAGCAGACTGCCGAAGAGAGCGACGGCAAGCGCACCGCCGGTCTGGCGAAGGGAGTTGAGCAGCCCGGAAGCGGTCCCCGCGCGCTCCTGCGGGACGGCGTCCATCAGCAGCGCGGTCAGCGCGGGCACCGCGAGCGCCCCGCCGATGCTCAACGGCAGCAGCAGGACGAGCACCAGCCACACCGGGGTGTGCGCGGCCAGCGGCAGCATGGCCAGCATCGCTCCGGTGAAGACCAGCTGCCCGGTGACGATCACCGGCCGCCGCCCGATCCGCTCCGCCATCCGCGGCGACACCAGGTTGGTCGCCGTCACCACCGCCGACATCGGGACGAACATCAGCCCGGCCGCGATCGCCGACATCCCGCGCAGCTGCTGGTAGTACAGCCCGAGCAGGAAGATCCCGCCGTAGAAGGCGGCGTTGACGGCGAAACCGACCGCGAGCGGGACGGCCACCCGGCGGTCCCCCAGCATGCCCAGCGGGACCATCGGCTGGCGGTGCCGGGCCTCCACCACGTAGAAGGCGTACCCGGAGACGAGGGCGAGCGCGGCGGCGGTCAGCACGGGGCCGCTGGTCCAGCCGAGGTGGCCGCCCTCGATCACCGCGAAGGCCAGCCCGGCCAGCGCCAGTACGGCGGTGAGCTGGCCGCCGCCGTCCAGTGCGGCGGGCCGGCGAGGGGAGCGCGGCACCCGGACCAGCAGGCCCAGGATGACCGCGCCCACCGGGAGGTTGAGCAGGAAGACCGCCCGCCAGCCGGCCGAGTCGGTGAGCA
>KE354459.1 GCA_000415505.1 Streptomyces afghaniensis 772 | reverse complement strand
TGCCGGATCAGCGCCAGCGAGGCCGGCATCACGATCGCGGCGGCGGCGCCCTGCGCCACGCGCGCACCGACCAGCACGCCGATGCCGGGTGCGAGCGCGCAGGCGAGCGAGGCGAGGGTGAACAAGGCGACGCCCCACGCGTAGGCGCGGCGGGCGCCGATGCGGTCGGCGAGGGCGCCCGCGGAGAGCATCAGGGCCGCGAACATCAGGGTGTACGCGTCGACCACCCACTGAAGCCCGGCCATCCCGCCGCTGAGGGAGTCCCGGATCGCGGGCAGCGCGATGTTCACGGCCGAGACGTCGATGGTGATCACGGTGAAGCCGAGCAGCGAAGCGACCAGCGCGACGCGGCCCCGCCGAGGCACGGCGGGGCCCTCGCCAGGCGGCGCGGACGGCCGGGCCCGGCCCGACCGCAGTCGCCGCCGCCCGGGCACCGACTGCTCCGAGCCCTGCCCGGGGCCGGCGGCGGTGGACGGGGACGGGGCGGGCGTGGCCGGCATGGTGAACTCCTGGTGCAGGTGACGGCTGAGCAGTGACGACCGGGCGGGCGGCCGCGGCCCGTTCTCCGAGGCCGCGGACCGGTGTCGCGCACCCCCTGGGCCCCGGCGGACGGGCCGCCCGCTCCGGCAGCTCAACTCTCCTCCCGCACGCGGCCGCCCGGCAGACCGCGCTGTACCCGGGGTGCGGCGTTCCAGGCCCTGACACGGCCCCCCACGCTCCTTGACCGCCTGCGACAATGGCCGGATGGCAGCAGCGGACACGAGGGGCACGGAGCTCGGCCGATACCTGAAGGCCCGCAGGGCGCAGGTACGCCCGGAGGACGTCGGTCTCCCGGCCGGCGCGGGCCTGCGCCGCACTCCCGGACTGCGCCGTGAGGAACTGGCCGCGCTGGCCGGAGTGAGCGTCGACTACTACATCCGCCTGGAGCGCGGCCGGGAGACCAACCCTTCCCCCGCCGTCGTGGACGCCCTCGGCCGCGCCCTGCGGCTGCGTGGCGACGGTTACGAACGCCTGCACGAGCTCGCGGAACTGGCCTCCGGCCGGCCCTCCGAACTGCCGGCCTGCTCGAACCACACCGTCCGCGACTCGGTCCTGCGGATGCTGGAGTCGGTGCGCCCGCTGCCCGCCTACGTGGTGAGCCGCTACAACCGCGTCCTGGCCGCGAACCCGCCCGGCCGACGGCTGATGCCCGGACTCTGGGACTGGCCGGAGGACCAGCGCAACCTCACCCGCTACCTCTTCCTGCACCCGGTCGGCCGGACGCTCTACGAGCCGTGGGAGGAAACCGTCGCCTCTTCGGTGGCGCACCTGCGGGCGGTCGCCGGGGCCGACCCGGACGATCCCGAGCTGACCACGCTCGTCGGCGAACTGATGCTGAAGTCGGCGAAGTTCGCGCAGCTCTGGGAACGGTACGACGTCTGCGAACGCGGCGGCGGGCAGAAGTGCTTCCGGCATCCGAAGGCCGGCCCGATGACCCTGACCTACGAGGTCATGCGACTGGCCCGGACGGGCGGCCAGCGCATGGTGGTCTACCAGGCAGCCCCCGGCACCCCGGACGAGACGGCCATGCTCAGCCTGGACCCCACGACCACGCACCCGGGCCCGACCCCCACGCAGCCGTCCGCCACCCCTTCCCGGGCCCACGCCTCGACCGGCTGACCGGCAACCCGCCACCTCACGTTGAAAGCCGCAGCTGTCGCCGTGTCCGCCCTCGTGCGAGGCGGAGCGGGAGGTCGTCCCACCACCAGGTGATGGACGGCAGTGGTGGCGGTTCGTCGCTGGTGTCCAGCGGATGGTCGGACCAGGGGATGTGTTCGGGCGGGGTCACTTCGCCCGGGCCCGCGGTGGCGCTGCCGAGGCTGAAGTAGCGCGGTACGCGCAGGCCCCACTCGATGTTGCCGCGGATGCCGTGCCCGAGGTCGGTGAGGTAGCGGCGCAGTTCGCCGCTCGCCCGGGGCAGGACGCGCTCGCGCAGGACGAGGAAGCGGCGGAGCACCCGGTCGCGCAGGGCGACGGCGTCCTCTGCCGCGCGGGCGGCGCTGTTGCTGCCGAGCACCCACGCGCGCTCGGCCGGTGTGCGGCAGAAGCCGAGCCGGTCGATCCAGTCGACGGACCGCCGCTCGACCTCGTCGACCTCGCTTCACGGCCGGGAAGGCCATGAAGCGGGCCTCGGCTCTCTTGCGTGTTGAACGTGTTGTGCGCGGCCGGCCCTGACCGGAGGGTGGGCCGCGTGGACCCGCAGACTTCCGCGCAGTTCGGCCAGGATCCGGTCGGCCCGCAGGTGGAGGTGGTCGTCGAGGAACCGGTGACATGCCGCAAGGACTCGTCCAGCCGGCCGCCGCCGAGGAGCAGCCGAGCGATCTCCGCGTGGGCGAGCGCCCGGGAAAGGTACGCGGTCGCCGGGCAGTACTCCACGGACAGGCGCAGCGCGGCGATCGCTGCCGCACGATCGCCGAGCGCTGCCAGCGTCCGCCCCTTCCAGAAGGCGAGGGAGGCCCAGGAGGAGCGCGTGACTTCACTCGTTACTCGATGGCGATTTATTGGCCAAGAGGGCGGTTCCGGCGGCCCAGCGCCAGGCGTGCCACGCGCGGCCAGTCGGCCGCCGCCCCGCCCGCCCGAGGCGTACCGGGTCGACGGCGCGGCACGCGGATCCGCAGTGCCCCGGGCGCACTGCGGCACACGACGGGTGACGGCAGTACGACGTGTTCTCCGTCGATGCCGACCGGGAGGGTGTCCGTGTCGGCTTCGACGACGACTACCCCGGCGTTCAGCCGGATGAGTCCCCCGGAGCGCGGACCGCGCACCATGCGCGCCGCCTGGGCGGTGTTGCCGACCCGCACGCACACCACACCGAGGAGCCCCGAGTCCAGTCGCTTCCTGCGCCCCGGACGGGCCGCGTCGACGGCACGCCCGTAGGGATTGTTGCTGACGAGCAGCGCCTGCAGTCCGTCGACGTACGTCCGGTCGGCCCGCGTCCGCAGCCTGGGCGCGTCCTCGCCGGTGAGGAGGCCCGGGAGGGTTCGCAGGGTCGTGCGGGCTTTGGCGTTCCGGTACGCGGGGTCGGTGACGACGGACGCGTACGTTCCGAAGGAGGCGTTGTTGACGAAGACCCGGTCTGCGGCGTACCCGAGGTCGGCACGGAGTTCGACGCTGTCGGACAGGGCCTGCAGGGCCGCCGCCGGATCGTCACGGTCGAGGCCGAGGTCGAGGGCGAAGTGGTTGCGCGTGCCGGCGGGAATCACCACGAACGGCAGGTCGTGGCGCGAGGCGACCTCGGCCACCAGTGCCTGGGTACCGTCGCCACCCGCCACCGCCAGCAGGTCGGCTCCCTCGGCGACGGCCTGCCGGGCCAGCCCGGCGACATCCTGGCCCGCGTCGAGCAGGGCGACCCGGCAGCCTGCCGCACGGGCCTTCTCCACCAGGTCGAAACGGCCCGCCTTGCCGCCGCCGGAGCGCGGATTCACAAGGACCCAGGGGGCGTGGGGCGGCTCGACGACAGCCTGTTCGGAGGTGGTGTGACCAGGTGCCAGGGCCGTACGCGCCGCCGTGGCGGCCAGCAGCCACAGGCCCAGGGACAGCAAGGCCGGCCCCAGCATGCCGAACGAGGCATACAGGGCGAGGACAGCGACCGGCGCGGTCACCGACAGGGCCGCCCCGAGGGCACGGAGCGCACCGGTGTGCGCCAGGGTCCACCACACACCGACGGCGGCGAGCGCCAGTCCGGCGATGCCGGCCAGCGCCCACAGCACGCTCCGCAGACCGGCGGCGAGGAGCGGCACCAGGATGCTGCCCAGCAGGGCGAGCACGGCGAGGCGAGCCCGTCCCGCACTGGCCTCGCGTACCCTCGCGGTCCCTGCCTCGCCCGGTCCTCTCGCGTTCCCGGCGCCGTGTGGTCCCACCTGTCGGCCCTTTTCCTTCCGCCGCACACCCTGACCGCTGTGCGCTCAGGTGGGCCCGTGCGGATACGAGGTCCTGCGCGGCGGGCGCTCCTCGGACATCGGACGCTCCTCGGACAGGTCGAAGAGGTTGCCGCGCGGAACCACGCACACGGCCCAGATGATGAAGCCGGAGAGCGCGATCATCACGACCGACCACACCGGGTAGTACGGCAGGGAGAGGAAGTTGGCGAGGATGACGAGTCCGGCGATGGCCACGCCGGCGACGCGCGCCCAGGTCGCGGTCTGGAGCAGCCCGATGCTGACGATCACGGCGACCGCGCCCAGAGCGAGGTGCATCCAGCCCCAACCGGTCAGGTCCCACTCGAACACGTAGTTGCGCGTCGTGACGAAGATGTCGTCCTCGGCGATGGCCATGATGCCCCGGAAGATGTCGAGCAGGCCGACGAGGAAGAGCATCACGGCCGCGAAGGCCGTCAGACCGCTTGCCCATTCCTGCTTCGCCCTGTGCTCCGGTCGGGTGTCTGTCGCGGTCATCTTGTGCCTCGATTCGTGGTGTGCGGATGCTCAGCGACCGGGGTTGCGAGTGGTGGAGCCCGCGTGCTCCGCCGGGCCGTGGCCGGTCAGGACCAGTTCCTTCGCCCTGCGGAACTCCTCGTCCGTGATGTCGCCGCGGGCGCGGATCTCGGACAGCTTGCTGAGTTCGTCGGCGCTGCTGGGCCGGCCCGTGCCGCCTGCGGCCTCCCTGATGCGGGCGTCGAAGGCGTCCTGCTGTGCCCGGGCCTGCGCTATCTCCCGGCGGCCCATGTTCTTGCCGCGGGCGATCACGTAGACGAAGACGCCCAGGAAGGGCAGCAGGACGGTGAACACCAGCCAGCCGGTCTTCGCCCACCCGCTCAGCTCGTCGTCGCGGAAGATGTCGAAGACGATGCGGAAGAGCAGGACGAACCACATGATCCACAGGAAGAACAGGAGCATGCTCCAGAAGACGCTCAGCAAGGGATAGTCGTAGGCCAGGTACGTCTGTGCGCTCATGTCTCTTCTCCGTTCCCGGCGCTCGCCCGGCCGCCGTTGCGTGCTGTCTCCAGCGTGGGCACCGCCGGGGCCGGATGGCCTCACCCGACGCGGGTGAGCCTGCGGGCGGCCCGGCACCCGACGGATGCGCTCCTGCGTGGCAGGATCAGGGTTCGCCCCGCGTACGGCGGTGGACGGAGGCTGTCCGGTACCAGTCGGAGGAGGCGATGTACTGGCCGAGGACGAGGCCCGAGACGGCCACCAGGAACACGGCGATCAACCAGGACAGGAACGTGAAGACGGGCCCCAGCGGACCGAACTCCTGCAGGCTGCGCTCCATGACCGTGGGCATGAACAGACCGGCGGCCCAGCTGAGCACGACCGTGCCCGTGCCCGCCAGCAGCGCTCCCGGCAGCAGGTTCCGCCAGCCGATCCTGCCGCCCAGCAGCAGATGCTGGGTCCACCACCACAGCAGCGTCGCCGACAGCACCGACAGCGCCCCTCCGAGCACCACCCCGCCGCCGAACCCGCTGCGCAACGGTGCCTGGACCAGGAGGACGCCCAGCCAGACGAGCAGCCAGAGCAGCCAGCGCCAGACCGCGGCCCGCACCGGTGTCCGGGGCAGGTGCCAGCACCGCTCGCAGACCGCCTGAAGCGCCCGGCTGAAGGCCGTGGCGGACACGAGAGTCACCACCACGCCCACGGCTCCGGCGGCGTCCCGTGGTGTGCCGGTGGCGGTGAAGGCACGGCGTACCTCGTCCAGCGTGTCACCGCGCACCCCCAGAACCGCACGGAGGGAGTCGGTCAGCAGGTCCTGCACCCCTCCGGGTGCGAACGCCGCGACGGTCATCAGGAGCGGGAGCGCGGTGATGAAGGCTTGCGCGGCCAGCCTGACGGAGCCCTCCACGACGTTGAGCGCCGACAGGCGGGGAAGCAGCCGGGCCACCGGACCGGACCGCAGGCTCGCCAGGACCCGGTCCACCGCCGTGTGCCTGGGGGAGGCCGGGGCGGGGCCGGGTTTCCTCGCCATGGCTCACGAGGCCGCCGCTCGGTCCTCGTGCCCGGCGGCCGGGCCCGCGGCGGCCGCGAGGACCGCCAGCACGATCAGGACGGCCAGGGCGATGCCCACAACGAGCGCCACCGCTCCGACCGAGGGGTGGTTCCAGAGCACCAGAGCCAGTGCTCCGGCCGCGATGACACCACCGGTGATCCATGCTCGGTGGTCCGCCAGCCAGTGTCCGGTGGACCCGGTGCGCACACCGGCGCGGCGCAGCCCCCGGCCGGCGGCCGTCGTGCCCCTGTCCGCCGCCCTGCGGACGGCACGGGCGGGACGTCCGGGACCGTACAGGTACGCGACCAGCACTGTGATCACCGAGACGATCAGCAGTGTGCGCGTGCTGTCGCGCAGGAACCGGAGGAACATGTCGTAGATCGCCGCGGCCGCGTCGGTGGGGAGCGCCGTGGGCGGGACCGAGTCCAGATAGACCCGTCGGACCACGGCCAGCGCGACGAGCAGCACCACCATCATCACGCCGACACCCGTCGCGGTGACCATCAGCATCACCCGGTGTGCCGGAGCGGTCCACACGGCGAGCGCGGCGAGCACGACGGTCAGGACGGGCAGCCAGGTGCCGAGGATGTCCAGCAGCCGCATCGTGTCCTGCGCCTTGCCCAGTTCCTCGGTCTGGAACAGCGTGATCGTCCGGTCGGTGTCCGGGATGGCGGCCGCCTTGTCGAAGCCCGCGTCGACGAGCCGCTCCCGTACCTCGTCGACGACCGCTCCCACGTCCAGTCGGACGGTGTCGCCCTCGGCGCGCACGGCACCCTCCCTGGCACCCGTGAGCATGTTCACCACCGCGGCGTGCGACCGCCGGTTGGCGCCCTCCCACACCTGCTGGAAGACGTCGCTGGTGATCACGCGGGTCACGTTGCGGTCCACGACGGTCCTGACCGCTTCGCGCAACGGACTCTCGAGGGACTCGGCCCCCTGCACGACGCGGGGTGGTGCCCCGGCGTCCTGGAGGGCCTTGCTGAGCGAGTCCGTCACCGCCTTGACGTCCACGTTGGCCACCACGCGGTCCGTGAGCCGGTTGATCACGACTTCCTGCACGGGCGGCTCGGACGCCAGCGGTGCGACGGTCTCCACGTACCGGTCGGTGTCGGAGACCGTGTCCTGCACCCAGGCCGCGACCACGGCCAGGGGCGCGAGCAGCAGGGCCAGCAGGAGGAGGATTGAGGAGCCGGCCCGGCGTACCCGCCGGTGGCGCACCGCCGCATGACGGCGCAGTCGCTCGTATTCCGCTCGTTCCTCGGCGGTCATGACGTGTTTCTGGTGCGAGGCTCCGCCGGAGTCCGGCGTATCCGGGGTCGCGGCCGGGTTCATGGGTGCTCCCTTCCTGCTCCCCTCCTTGTCCGCCGATCCGGCCGTGACGGTGGCCGCTCGGGACGACGGTGGGGGAGGCGACCGCAGGTCCGGTGTGCCGGCCGCGCCCGCCGGAGCGACGGGTGCGGTGTCAGGCCGTCTCGGCGGAGGTCGGCGGCCCCGTCGGGTGCGCTTTTCGGAGAGCGGCCCGCCATGCGAGGGCGACCACCGCCTCGCCCAGGCCGAGCAGGACGAGCCACAGGCCGAGCAGCCGGGTCAGGGCGCGGGCCGACTCGGCCGGCAGCGCGAGCACCACGATCCCCGCGACGATGCCGAGCACCGCGGCGCCCAGGACGACGCCACGGTGCGGCAGGTCCTCGGCGGCGAGGGCCGTGTAGAGGGTGAGGATGCCGGACACCAGCCAGACGACCCCGACGATCAGTGAGAGCGCGTTGATCGTCTGCAGCGGGTTCCGCAGGCACAGCACCCCGGCGAGCACGTACAGCACGGCCAGGAGCAGCCCCGGGAGCCGTTCGTGCCCCGCCCGGGCGAAGACGTCCACGAACCGGAACGCCCCGCCCACCAGCAGGTGCAGGCCGACGAGGACCGCCAGGACGTGCAGCGTCGCCTCCGGCCAGACCAGTACCAGGACGCCCAGCACCATCGTCGCGACGGCCGAGCCCAGGAGCCAGGTCCATGAACGGCCGAGCCGCCCCAGTGCCTGCGCGGGATCGCCCAGCGGACCGGGGGCCGCCCCGTCGGGCTCGTTTTCCTGTCCGGCAGGCGATGCCGGACCACGCGGCATGGTCATGGCTCCTCCTCGCGTGATCGAGCGTCGTTTCCGGACCGCTGACGGGGCGGTGTGCGGGAGCGGTGCGCGGTGCGGGGACCTGACCGCTCCAGGATCACGCCGGTCACCCGGTGCCGGGGTCACCCACCACGGGTGACCGGCGCGCCACCGCGGCGATGAGGCGGGAACCTCGGCGCCCGTCCCGTCGGCCTTCCGACCGGACCGACGAAGAGCCACGGGATGAGTGACCCGCACCCGGTCCTGGACCGCACCCGGTCCCGGCCTGCACCCGGTCCCCTGCCTGGGCCGCAGCGACCGCTTCGACCGCGCGCTCACCGAGTTCGCCCTGCACCGCACACCGCCCGGTCCCGTCACTCGGGTAGCTGCCGCATCTCCAGGACACGCAGTCCCAGTGACTGGCAGCGCGCCAGCAGCCCGTACAGGTGTGCTTCGTCCACGACGGGGCCGAACAGGACGGTCTGGCCGGACATCACCACGTGGCCCAGCTCCGGGAAGGCTTTGGCCAGCGTTTCCGACAGGTGTCCCTCGACTCGGATCTCGTAGCGCACGAGCTGTCCTCCCGTGGACTGCCTGGGACAGGTGGACTGCCTGGGACAGGGGGCGCGTCCCTGCCTACGATCGTGTACTTCCGCGCTGCTTCGGGCCTCACCCGGTACAGGTGACCCGTGGCCCGCTGACGGACCTCACGGACCTCACGGACCCCACGGACCGCTCGGACCGCACGGACTAACGCGTTCTCAATGCGTCAGAATGATCTTGAAGGAGATGATCAGCAGGCCGAGCACCAGGTTGACCGACGCGGTGGCGGCCAGCAGCCGCCGGGACGCACCGGCGCGGCGTGCCGCGGCCACGGACCAGCCGATCTGCCCGGCCACGGCGACGGAGAGGGCCAGCCAGAGAGTTCCCCGCACGTCCAGGCCCAGGAGCGGGCTGACGGCCACCGCGGCGGCCGGCGGGACCGCGGCCTGGACGATCGGCCACTCTTCACGGCACACCTGCAGCACCACCACCCGGCGGTCCGGAGTCCGCTGCGCCAGACGCGCCCCGAACAGCTGGGCATGCACATGGGCGATCCAGAACACGATTGAGGTGAGCAACAGCAGCAACACCAACTCGGTGCGGGGGAGCGAGCCGAGGGAGCCCGCGCCGATCACCACGGAGGCCGCGAGCATGGATCCGTAGACGCCGCCCGTGTAGTCCGTGTAGACCCGCCGCTCGGCACGGCGCTCCCCGCGGGCCGTGGCCGAGCCGGTCCTGGTCCGGCTCCTGAACACCGGTGACTCCCTCCCGGACTCAGTGCTGTGATCCGGTCACTCCGGCCGGAGCATCGGCGTCCGGGGCCCGCGGACGGCCGTCCCGGCCGGTCGGCAGGTGTGGAGTGACCAGGAAACTGGCGAGGGCGATGCCGCCGGTGGCCAGGATCGCCGCCTTCAGGCCGTTCAGCTGCGCGGAGGCGTAGGAGTCCGCGACGGCCTCGACCTCGGACGGCGGCAGCCCGGCACGCTCGGCCGCCGAGCGCACCTGATCGGTGGGGACGAAGGTGACTCCGGCCTCGAGGGAGACGCCGACCTGCTGGCGGGTCTCCTCGGACAGCCGCGGGTTGTCGTCCACGTGCGTGGTGAAGGCGTGGGCCAGCGCACCGATGAGGATCGACCCGATGAGCGCGGTGCCCAGCGCCGAGCCCAGATTCTGTGCCGTGAACTGGAGCCCTCCGGCCTCACTGCGTTCCTCCTCCCCGACGCTGGACTGGACGACGTTGCCCAGTTGCGAGGCGAGCAGGCCGACACCCACGCCCAGCAGGGCCATGGCTCCGGCGAACTGCGCGTCGTCGATCACCGGGTCGATGGTGGCCAGCAGCCACACGATGGCCGCCGTCAGGGTCACCAGGGCCAGCCGGACCACCCGGCGCGGCCCCATCACCCGACCCAGCGAGGACCCGCACAGGGAGGTCACGAGCATGGTGGCGGACACCGGGAGCAGGCGCAGCCCCGTCTCGAAGGCGTCGAACCCCTGAACCACCTGCAAGTACAGCGGGATGGTGAAGAACAGCCCCAGCAGGATGAGGTTCTGGCTCAGCAGCGTCATCAGGCCGGACCGCAGCACGGGCCTGCCCAGCAGGGACAGGTGCACGAGCGGGTCGGTCCGCCGGTGCTCCCGCCGCCGCTCCCACCACCGGAAGACGGCCAGGACGGCCACCCCCATGCCGACGACGAACAGCGTCGGGGCGAAGCCGAAGACGGTGAAGGGTGGGTTGCGGGGCTGCACCCATCCCCAGGTACTGCTCTGCAGCACGCCGAGCACACCCAGTCCCAGCCCGGCCGCCGAGAGCACGGCACCGACGCCGTCCAGCCGGGGGCGCGGGCCGGTCCGGGGGGACTCCGCGATCACCCGGCGGCACAGCAGGACGGCCACGACGACCACGACCTCGCCGGCGAAGACCAGCCGCCAGGTCAGGTACGTCGTCACCCAGCCGCCCAGCAGCGGACCGACCGCGATCCCGGCGCCGGCGAGCCCGCCGATGACCGCGTAGGCGATGGCCCGGTCCTTCCCGCGATACGACTCGGCGACCAGGGCGGCCATGGCCGGCAGCACCATGGCGGCTCCCAGCCCCTCGATGACGGACCAGCCCAGCGTGAGGACCCCCAGCGTGGGTGCCGCGGCGGTCAGGGCCGACCCCACGCCGTAGACGACCAACCCCAGGAAAAACATACGGCGACGCCCCAGGATGTCCCCGAACCTGCCGCCGATGATCATGAAAGCCGCCATGACCAGCGCGTACAGCGTGATGACGGCCTGGATGGCGGTGACCTCCGTGTCGAAGTCCTCGACCAGCTGACTGATGGACACGTTCATGACCGAGGTGTCCAGGACCATGAGGAACTGGGCCGTACCGAGGACGATCAGGGCCCGCCAGTGCTTCACGCTGTCCACCTCGCCAGGTCGGCCGGTACGTCGGCGGAGTCAGCGGGTCAGTGGCCCTGCACACGCCCCGCTGCTCCCACCCATCGCATCCGACGTACGCGCCTCGTGCCTCACCCGCCACGGGGGAGGAGGAGCACGTTCAGCAGGGTGTCCTCTCCGGGTCAGGCTGCCGGCAGCTCCTCCGCGGGTAGCCGGCCCGCGCGCACCGCGTCGACCAGGGCTTGGTGGTCACGCTCGTTCTGGTCCGCATAGGCCTCCGCGAAGGTGGCGAGTGCGCGGTCGAACGAGTCGCCGCCGCCCAGGTAGGCGGCGATCGCGATGCGGTCGCCGGACCGCGCGTGCGCACGAGCCAGCGTGAACCCGCACAGTTCGCCGAACGCCTCCATGTCCTTCGGCCGCATCCGCTCCGGCACGGCGATGCCCTTCCAGTCGCGCAACTGGCGGACGTAGAAGTCGCGCTGCTTGCCGTCGATCCCGTCCACCCGCTCCCAGCCGAGGAAGATGTCGCTCGTGGCCTGCATCAACCGCTGGCCCGAGACCACCCGCTCGCCCTGGTTTCGGTACCGGCTCGTGCCGACGTGTGGGGCGAGCACGGAGGTGCCGGCCTCCTTGGCCTGGAGGAAGAGCGGGTCGCGGTCGTCCCGGCCGAGCAGGAGAAAGATCCAGCACCGGGTTCCGACGCTGCCGACACCGACCACCTTGCGGGCGACGTCGGCCAGGCGGTAGTCCGCCAGGAGCGTGCGCCGGTCGGAAGCTAGAGTGCGGCCGTACCGCTCCATCAGCCCGCGGAACCGGTGCTCCAGCGCGCTGCGCTCGACGTCCGGCAGCAGGTCGCCGACCGGGACGAGCAGCGGGGGATCCGCCGCGATCCTGGGCAGGCCGTCGACCGTCTCGGTGAGCTTGTCGAAAGCCTGGAGGCTGTCGCGGGTGCGGGCCTTGGCCATGGCGCGGGCCAGGTTCTTCTGACCGCGCTTCGATTCGCGGAGCCGGCTTGCGACCAGGGACTCGAGGAGATCCGCGTCGATCTTCGCGTACCAGACGTCGAGGTTGCCCGTGCCCGCGAAGCGGATCATCGCCTCGCGGTACGAACGGACCGTGGAGGTCACGATGCGGGCGCGTTCGGCGTCGTCGAAGCCGTTCGCCCGGCCCGCGATGACGAGACTCGCCGACAGCCGCTTGACGTCCCACTCCCAGGGGCCCGGCAGCGTCTCGTCGAAGTCGTTGATGTCGAACACCAACTGCCGCTCCGGCGAGGCGAGCAGACGGAAGTTCAGCAGATGCGCGTCGCCGCACAGTTGGGCCCTGAGCCCCGAGGCCGGGCTGCGGGCGAGGTCGGATGCCATGATCGCGGCGGCGCCCCGGTAGAAGCGGAACGGGGACTCCATCATCCGGCCGTAGCGGATCGGGACGAGGTCGGGCACCCGTGCCGCGGACTGCGCCTCCAGGATCGCCAGCGGGTCCGGCCGGTCAGGAGACGGCCTGTACACGGCGTGACCCGACCGCGGCGAGTGGCGCCGCGCCTCCTTGCCGAGAGCCGCGCGCTCCTCGGGCGTGGTCCGGGGTGCCGCCCGCATGGCCGTGGTCGCGTTCTGGGACATCGCAGACGCTCCTCCCACGCCCTGTCCGGCGCGCGTCACGCCGGTTCTGGGACGAAGGGACGCAACTCGTCGGCTCCGGCATGTACGACGCCGTAGCTGCTCTCGGGCACCTCGTTCCAGGCACCCGGCAGATCACCGAGGGGCTCGGACACGATGAGGCGGGTCTCGTCGGACACTTCCCGCAGGAACGCCATGTCGGGGTGCAGCTTGCGCAGTGCGTCCACGCGGGTGCTGTAGAACAACGACCGGGAAGCGCCCTGGCTCGAGTAGCGGAAGGCCCATACGCCGGCGCCGTCGGTCACGGCGATCGTCATCTGAAGCGGGAACTCCACACCGTGATCGCGGCCGCTGCGCTCCACCACTCCCACCATCCGGGCCACGGCGCCCGGCGGATCCTCATCCAAACCGAAGGTGACCGCCAGGTAGAACATCATCTCCGAGTCCGTCGTTCCCTCGATGTCGGAGTACAGCTCGGGGTCGACGAGCAGGGACAGCTCGCGGCGCATGAGGTGGAAACCTGTGATGGCGCCGTTGTGCATCCACATCCAACGGCCGTGCCGGAACGGGTGGCAATTCGTCTGCTGCACCGCCGTGCCGGTCGACGCCCGTATGTGGGCGAAGAACAACGGGGAGCGGACATGATCCGCGATCTCCCGCAGGTTGCGGTTGTTCCAGGCGGGCCCGATGTCCTTGAGCAAGGCCGGGGTGTCGATGTTCTCCTGCGGGTACCACCCGACACCGAAACCGTCGCCGTTCGTCGTCTCGACACCCAGTCTGGAGTGGAGGCTCTGATCGATCAGCGAGTGGGCCGGTTTGTAGAGGATGGTGTCGAGCAGCAGGGGCGTTCCCGAGTAGGCGAGCCATCGGCACATGAGCGATCACCTGTGTTCCTACCTGCACCGTGTCCGCTGATCGGGCGGCGTTTATCCGGCTGACCTCATTTTCGCCTCCCTCGCCGTGGCCCGCCATGCGGGCATGGATCGGACGGCCACGGAAAAGAAAGCCACCCAGGGGGAGGAACCCCAGCTGGGTGGCTTCACGTGTGGTGCCCCCGGCAGGATTCGAACCTGCGACACCCGCTTCAGGAGTTTTCCTTGGGCGAGGTTGTGACCCGCGGAAACGTCGACTGCCGGGCGCCTGGCCCGGGGAAGCACCCCTGCGTGGTCCCCACGTGTTCATGGGGCTTCCCGGCCTCGTGTGTGCGGCATGCGCTGGTCATGGCAGGCGAGACAGCGTCCGGAGCTGAATCCGGATGTGCAGCCTCAGCCTGCGCCCGATGCCCAGCTCCTCAGGTGCGCACCGTGCGACGAGGGGCGCCGCCGCAAGCCGAGCCGTGCCGTGGTCCGGGCGAGGCGTCCGGCGTTCGCGATCCCGTCCCGTGGGCGGTAGCAGGCAGGGACGGGTCGCACGGACCGCGGCGCTGCCGGATCTGTCGCCGTCATAACGGTGCCCTCATTTCGTGGCTCCGACCCGGACCAGCGTGCAAGGAGGGACCGTCAGCGGGGTCGATCGTCCGGGATGTCGTACACAGTTCGATACTTCGTTCAGCAATCGAAAGTATGGGCATGTCTGCCGAGCGTCAATATCTCTGCCGAAGAAGGCACTTTCGCGCCGGGCGGCCGGCAGGCAGTCCGCCTCGCCCTGCTGCCCCGCGTTACCCAAACGTGATGGCCTGCTTCTCGCGCAACCTCTTGACCAGGGGGGACGGTGGGCGCTCATATGACCTCCGCATCACTGACACATTTGAGGGAGGTACGGCCGTGGCACATCCGGCGCACAGCAGCACCTCCCTGGCGGGTTGCGGCCAACGATTAGACCCGCACCTCTCCTTGCGAAAGCCGGGCGAAGTGAGCGCCCGTACTCCCTGCGACACCGCCGGGTCCGGGTTCGCGCCCCGGAGCCGGAGTTCTCGACGCCTCTGCTGAGCGCGGTCCGCCAGGGCCTCTTCGCAGTGGCGGAGTGAAGCCGCACCCTGCTCCTGGAGCCGTCGAGGAGTGGAACGAGGGTGCGGCCCGACCGGAGCACCTCCGGTCGTCATCGAGCCCGGACCCATCGCCCGCGTCGGCCGGGCGGCATCAGCGTCACGACCACTTCGCCGACCCCTCCCGGTTCCCACCCTGCCCGCCGATCTGCTCCTCCGGTGCCGAGCACCTCGCCGGCTCCCCGCCCTCTGCGTCCGCCGTTCCCGGCCGCACTCCACCCTGACCACCTTCTGACGGCACGCGCCACGCATGTTCAATATTTCGAACGTTGGTCGGCCCACAGAACGGCGTCACTTCCCTGGTTTCCGACGGAACGTCAGAAGCTGCAGCAACCGAGTCCCATCCCCGGGCCGGCTCAACGAAGGAGATCAAGCATGCTCAGCAGAAGAAACTTCCTCACCGCCGCGGTCGGTGTGGCGGCTGCGACCGGACTCGCGGCCTGCGCCAAGGAGGACGGCAGCTCTGCCGCCGCCGCCGGCAGCGGCAGCAAGGCGATCACCCTCGGCTTCTCCCAGGTCGGCTCGGAGAGCGGCTGGCGCACCGCCAACAGCGACTCGGTGAAGTCGGCCGCGAAGGAGGCGGGGTACACCCTCAAGTTCTCCGACGCCCAGCAGAAGCAGGAGAACCAGATCTCCGCGATCCGCAACTACATCGCGCAGAAGGTCGACGTCATCGCCTTCTCGCCGGTGGTCGTCACGGGCTGGGACGCGGTGCTCAAGGAGGCCAAGGCCGCGAAGATCCCGGTGGTCCTCACCGACCGCTCCGTCGAGACCTCCGACGACTCCCTGTACGTGACCCTGGTGGGCTCCGACTTCACGGACGAGGGCCGGCGCGCCGCCAAGATCCTGGAGAAGGTCCTGGAGAAGGCAGGCCACAAGGGCGCCGTGAAGATCGCCCAGCTGGAGGGCACCACCGGCGCCGCCCCCGCGATCGAGCGCGCCAAGGGCTTCAAGGAGGTCATGGAGGCTGACCACGCGGACGACTGGAAGGTCGTCGTCAGCCAGACCGGTGACTTCACCCGGGCCGGCGGCAAGCAGGTCATGGCCGCCTTCCTCCAGTCCAACCCGGACATCAACGTGCTCTTCGCGCACAACGACGACATGGCCATCGGCGCCATCCAGTCCATCGAGGCAGCCGGCAAGAAGCCCGGCAAGGACATCCTCATCGTCTCCATCGACGGCGTGAAGGACGGCTTCGTCGCCATGTCCGAAGGCAAGATCAACGCCATCGTCGAGTGCAACCCGCTGCTCGGCCCGCAGTTGATGGAGGTCGTGAAGAAGGTCAAGGACGGCGAGACGGTCGAACGCTGGATCAAGACCAAGGAGAGCGACTTCATGCAGGACCAGGCCAAGGACGCGCTCCCCACCCGCAAGTACTGACCGACCGTCCCACCGGCGGGAGCCTCCGGCCGGCCGGCATCCCCCGGCCGGGAGGCTCCCCGCGGACCTGGACCATTCACGAGGAGCGCTGCCATGGCAGAGCCGCAGCCCGTCCTGGAGATGACGGGCATAGTCAAAGAGTTTCCGGGGGTACGGGCTCTGTCGGGCGTCGACTTCCGGCTCTTCCCCGGCGAGATCCACGCCTTGATGGGCGAGAACGGCGCGGGGAAGTCCACCCTCATCAAGGTGCTGACGGGCGTCTACTCCCTGGACGGCGGCACGATCACCCTGGACGGCGAGTCCGTACGGTTCGGCAGCCCGCTGCAGGCGCAACAGGCCGGTATCAGCACGGTCTACCAGGAGGTCAACCTCTGCCCCAACCTGTCGGTGGCGGAGAACATCTTCATCGGACGCGAGCCCACCCGCGCCGGCCGCATCCAGTGGAAGCGGATGCGCAAGGAGGCGGCGGAGCTGGTCGACCGGCTCGGACTCGACATCGACGTCGCCGCCCCGCTGTCCTCGTACCCGCTGGCCGTGCAGCAACTGGTCGCGATCGTACGGTCGGTGGGCACCGGGGACCGTGACGGCGCGGGATCCGGCACCAAGGTGCTGGTCCTCGACGAGCCGACCTCCAGCCTCGACCGCGACGAGGTCCTCGAACTCTTCCGCCTGATGCGGCAGCTGAGGGACGAGGGCGTCGCGATCCTGTTCGTGTCGCACTTCCTCGACCAGATCTACGAGGTCTGCGACCGGATGACCGTCCTGCGCAACGGCACCCTGGTCGGCGAGCACCTGGTCCGCGACCTCGACCAGGTCGGGCTGATCGAGCTGATGATCGGCAAGGCCCTGGACCAGCTCGAGGAACTGCACGAGCACCAGATGCGCTCCGACGTCGGCGAAACCCTGGTCAGGGCCGAGGGGCTCGGCCGCACCGGCGGGATCACCCCCTTCGACCTGCAGATCAACAAGGGTGAGGTGCTCGGCCTGGCCGGCCTCTTGGGATCGGGCCGCACCGAGCTCGCCCGGCTGCTGTTCGGAGCCGACCAGCCCGACAGCGGCAAGGTGACCATCGGCGGCAAGCAGGTCTCGATGAGCGCCCCGAACGACGCCATCGCGGCCGGTGTGGCGTTCTGCTCGGAGAACCGCAAGAGCGAGGGCCTGGTCCCCGACCTGACGGTGCGCGAGAACATCATCCTCGCCCTCCAGGCGGCCCGCGGCTGGACCCGGCCCATCCCGGCCTCCCAGCGCGACGAACTCGTCGCCAAGTACATCAAGGCGCTGGACATCCGCCCCGCCGACCCGGAGGCCCGCGTGGGCCGGCTCAGCGGCGGCAACCAGCAGAAGGTACTGCTCGCCCGCTGGCTGATCACTCAGCCGAAGTTGCTGATCCTGGACGAGCCGACGCGCGGCATCGACATCGGCGCCAAGACGGAGATCCAGAAACTGGTGGTGTCCCTCTCCGAGGACGGCATGTCGGTGCTGTACATCGCGGCCGAACTGGAGGAGGTGCTCCGGCTCAGCCACACCATCGGAGTGCTGCGCGACCGCCGGCTGGTGGCGCGGCTGACCAACGGGCCGGAGATCACCACCAGCAAGATCCTCGAGACCATCGCGAGCGGAGAACACCAGTGACCACCACCTCCCGCTGGCGAGCACTGACGCATCACCACCTGTTCTGGCCGGTCGCGGTCCTGATCGCCCTGCTGCTCGTCAACGTCCCCTTCACGCCCGACTTCTTCTCGATCAACATGACGGACGGCCACCTCTACGGCAGCCTCGTCTCCATCGTGCTGTTCGGCTCACCGCTGATCCTGGTCGCGGTCGGCATGACCCTGGTCATCGCCACCGGCGGCATCGATCTCTCCGTCGGTGCCGTGGTCGCCATCACCGGCGCCCTGACCTGCTCGTACATCAGCGACCAGACCGACCAGAACACCTTGTCCGCGGTGTTCCTGGCGATGGGCGTCGGGCTGGTGGCCGCGGTCGTCTGCGGTCTGTGGAACGGCTTCCTGGTGGCCAGGATGGGAATCCAGCCCATCATCGCGACCCTCATCATCATGGTCGCGGGCCGAGGTGTCGCCCAGCTGATCACCGACGGCCAGATCATCACCGTCAACAGCGAGCCGTACAAGCTGATCGGCGGCGGCTACTGGCTGACCCTGCCCTTCTCCATCTTCGTGGTGGCCGCGGTGGTGGCCGTCACCGTGGCGCTGACCCGCCGCACCGCGCTCGGCCTGCTGGTCGAGTCGGTCGGCGGCAACGCCGAGGCCAGCCGCCTGGTCGGCATCAGGTCCACCCGCATCAAGATCATGGTCTACATGTTCTGCGCGCTGTGCGCGGGCATCGCGGGCCTGATGATCAGCTCCAACACCTCGGCCGCGGACGGCAACAACGCCGGTCTGTGGATCGAACTCGACGCGATCCTCGCCGTGGTGATCGGCGGCACCTCGCTGCTCGGCGGCCGGTTCTCCATCGGCGGCACGGTGGTCGGCGCCCTCGTCATCCAGACCCTGACCACCACGATCTACACCATCGGCGTACCGACCCAGACCAACCTGGTCTTCAAGGCCGCCGTCGTCATCGTCGTCTGCCTGCTGCAGTCCCCGAAGTTCCGGGCCAAGGTCTTCGGCGCGAAGGGCCCCAAGGGCCCGCGCCGGGACGCCGCCCCGGTGGAGCCCGCTCCGGCGCCCGACGCCGCCCCGAAGATGGAGGTGTCGCGATGAGTGCGACCACCCAGACCCCCAAGGCGGCTCCGAGCGGCAGCACCGCCCCCCGTGCCGCGCGCCTCCTCGGCGACCGGCGTCTGCCCGTCCTGGTCACGGCCGCCCTGTTCATCGCCATGTACGCCGGTGGCCTCAGCCGGTACCAGAACTACGGGTTCGCCGAACCCCAGGTGTTCCTCAACCTGTTCATCGACAACGGCTATCTGCTGGTCGCCGCCATCGGTGCCACCTTCGTCATCCTGTCGGGCGGCATCGACCTGTCCGTGGGCTCGGTGATCGGCTTCACCACCATGTTCACGGCGTGGCTGGTGGAACGTCAGGGACTGCCGCTGCTCCTGGTCGTCCCCCTCGCACTGGCCGTCGGCGCCTTCGGCGGCTTCCTGATGGGCTACGTCATCCACAACTTCGAGATCCAGCCCTTCATCGTCACCCTCGCCGGACTCTTCCTCTTCCGCGGGCTGTGCCTGGTCATCAGCAAGGAGTCCATCTCCATCAACGACGCCTCGGTGGGCACTCTGGCCCAGACGCGGGTGTCACTGGGCATGGGGGACCTGTCGATCGGCGCCGTCGTGGCCCTGGTCGTCCTCGCCGTCGCCGCCTACGTGCTCCACTACACCCGCTTCGGACGCCGTGTGTACGCCATCGGCGGCAACGAGCAGTCGGCCCTGCTCATGGGCCTTCCGCTGGGCGGCACGAAGATCGCCGTGTACACGGTGAGTGGCTTCTGCTCGGCCCTGGCGGGTCTGCTGTTCATGCTGTACATCCAGTCGGGCGACCCGCTGCACGCCGTCGGCATGGAACTCGACGCCATCGCCGCCGTGGTCATCGGCGGCACCCTGCTGACCGGCGGTTCCGGGTATGTGCTGGGCACGCTCTTCGGGGTGCTGGTGCTCGGCCTGATCAAGAGCGTCATCACGTTCGAGGGGACGCTCAGCTCCTGGTGGACGAAGATCGCCACGGGTGTGCTGCTGTGCGCCTTCATCCTGATCCAGCGGACCATGACGGCACGCCGGAAGACCTGACGGGCACGGTGGGGAGCCACACCAGCGGCAAGTGAGTCGACGCCCTCGACGCAACGACCACGGGGGCACCGGAAAGCCAGAGAAAGACAGACAGGAGAAATGCACATGCGCGCGCTCCTCTCCAGGCTGTCGGCGATAGCGCTCGCCGCCTGCCTCCTCTTCACAGGCCAGGCCCTGACCACACCTCAGCGGGCCGCCGCCGCCGACCCGGGCTACCTGATGACGCACTTCATCGGGGAGGGTTCGACCGGTCAGCAGATCTACTTCTCGCACAGCACGGACGGCCTGAACTGGAGTGACCTCAACGGCGGCGGGATGACCCTGCGTTCCACGGTGGGAACTCGTGGGGTGCGCGACCCCGCACTGGTCAGAGCCCCCGGCGGTGACAAGTACTGGATCATCGCGACCGACCTGTGCATCGGCTGCGGGCAGTCATGGGACGACTCCATGAACAACGGCAGCCGCAACCTCGTGGTGTGGGAGTCGACGGACCTGGTCACCTGGTCGCAGCCGTGGCTGCTCAACGTCGCCGGCGCGATCCCCGACGGCCGCAACGCCTGGGCACCCGAGGCCATCTGGAACCCCGAGACCAACGACTACGTCCTGTACTGGGCGACGAACGCGACCCGGAACGGCGTGCTCAAGCACCGCATCTACTACGCCCGCACCACCGACTTCCGCACCATCACCACCCCGCAGCTCTACATCGACCGCCCCGGCACCCAGAACATCATCGACACCCAGATCGTCGAGGTCCCGTCCGGCGTCGGCAGCCACCGCTACGTTCGGGCCTCCGGCGACGGCCAGATCACGCTCGAAGGCAGCAACTCGATCCTCGGTACGTGGACCGACCTCGGCAACCTCTCCGGCATCGGCCTGACCGGCTCCCAGGTCGAAGGCCCGATGTGGATGAAGTTCAGGGACCGCAACGAGTGGACCCTGTACCTCGACCAGTACGCCTCCGGACGCGGCTACATGCCGGTCACGACGACCAACCCCTCCGCCCCCGGCACCTACCGCCTCCCGGCATCGGGAAGCTACAACCTGGGCGGCACGAAGAAGCGTCACGGCGCGATCCTCACCCTCACGGCAGCCGAGGAGAGCCGCGTACTCGCACGCTGGCCCAACACCCCGGCCAAGCGGCTCCAGTCGTTCAACTTCCAGGACCGGTACGTCCGGCACGCCAACTTCGACGTGCGCATCGACCAGAACGTCACGGGCCCGGACGCCCAGTTCCGGCTGAGGCCCGGCCTGGCGGGCTCGGGCACCGTCTCCTTCGAGTCGGTGAACTTCCCCGGCCACTTCCTGCGGCACTCCGACTACGACTTCCAGCTGGCCTACAACGACGGCACCACCCGGTTCGCCGCGGACGCCACCTTCCGCCAGGTCGCCGGCCTCGCCGACCCGACATGGTCGTCCTTCCAGTCGTACAGCCACCCCGACCGGTACATCCGCCACTACGCCTACGAACTCCGCCTCGACCCGATCACCACCACGACGGCCCGCAGCGACGCCACCTTCCGCGTGACGAACTGACTCACGCCGACATGCAGCACACGGTCAACGGCCGTGACCGTGTGGCACGACCGTGATCATGCGAAAGGGCCAGTTCTTGAGGATCAAGCCTCTGAACTGGCCCTTAGCTCTGTGCCCCCGGCAGGATTCGAACCTGCGACACCCGCTTCAGGAGAGAGGCTGGGGCGCACGGCAGGTGCCTGTGGCTTTGCTGGTCGAGCCAGCCGGCACGGATGCACCCGCTAGCCACCCTTGCTGACCGCTGCTGACCACCGCTCGACCTTGGGCTGGCGTGCCTCCCACCTGCTGTCATCGGCCGTGGGCGTCCGCGCTTGTCCGCCGCTGTGCGTCGGCGTTGTCACGCAGTTAGACGCACAGCTGAGTTTGACTCCAGCGCACTGAGGCCTGCCCGGCCGCTCCGACTTCAGCCCTTCTGATCCTTGAGAACCATCAGCAGATAGCAGGAGGCTCCTCCCTTCTGCTCGGCCATCGGAGATGCCTCCCTGATGCTGAGCTGCTGTTGCATGGCACTGCCCACGAGCTTGCAGACGTTCGTCTCGCCAACCCCGGAAAGAACTGCAGTACCTCGTCCAGACGCCGTCAGCCGCGACCGCGGGTGCGCCGACCGACCAGGCACACGTGTGTCTCGCTGCACCCCCACCGGCCTCAGCCACGTTGTTCTGTCGTCGACCTGAGCAAGCGCGCCGACCGGGGCGTAACAACATCTCCGGCTCTGCCTTCTCAGGGCCCTCTGCTTGGGAAGCTGAGGTGATCTACGGGCGGTTGCTCGGCTGACCTGCACGGGAGCGCTGCTGGCGTCCGACCGCTCGCCGAGCCTGTCCCCGGTGTTCCCCGTGGTTCCCCGCACGATCTGGCACGCGTCTGGCACGGGCGGCCGGTGCCCGACATCCACTGTTAGCCTCATGCGACTCTGACCGCTACTCACCACAAAGCTACGGAGATTGAATTGGGCATCAAGCGAATCGTTCAGGGCGGAATGTCCGCACTGGCCATGGGCGCTGTCACGGTGGCCATGGTGCCGGGCTCGGCGCAGGCGGTGGACTGGGACCACGGACCGCTGTACGACAGGGGTAAGCACGCGGCGGCCTACATCGAGGAGCGCGGCGACTACCTCAGGGTCTGTGACACCAAGAGCGACGGCAAGAAGGCGTGGGTGAACGTCTTCGACTACGACAGCGGTGACCTCCTGTACAGCCTCACCGACACGAAGAACGACGGTAAGTGCAGCTACCGGGACGCCTCGGACGGCGGCAAGTACAACCTCGCGGAAAACCACAAATTCGACGTCATAGTCTCGCATGAGCCCTCGGATAATTCGGGCTCTTACCACTTCCAATTCCTCAACGACCACTGATTACAACATTTGTGATGGGCCATCAGCATCGCTGATGGCCCGTCGGTGAGCTCTCGGCCTCGTCGGGCCGCAGGGCGGGCAGTTGCGGCGGAGCAACTTCCGCGACGACTGGGTCAAGGACCGGAAGACAGCGGGCATCACGGTCGAATTGCACTTCCACGATCTGCGGCACACAGGCAACACTCTGGCCTCCACGGCCGGGGCAAGCACGCGGGAACTGATGACGCGCGTGGGGCACAGCAGCTCTCGGGCAGCGCTGATCTACCAGCACATGGCCAGCGACCGGGACCGGACCATCGCCGATCGACTCGGGGCCATGATTCGTGCCGGCGGGGAGGGGCCTCCGGCTCAGGGATGTGGCACCCATGTGGCATTAGAGGTCATCTCATTTGGTGAGGTCCGGCCCGTCCAGGCGTGGACGCACGCGCAAGCGGGTACTCGATTCGGTCCCGCCAGCGTTCGCCGTCCCAGACGATGAGTTGGACCGCGTGGACGTGGCAGCGCAGCGGCAGCAGGGGCGCGAGTTCGGCCTGTAACGCGTCGTACGCTGCGTCCTGGGTCGCAGGGCCCTCACCATTCGCGACCGTCAGATGGGGGTCGAGCCCAGCGCCGAAGAGCCCTCGGTACGGCACCAGTTCGGGCCAGCGCTGAGTGAGGTCCACGGTAAGCGACTTGACCGGGTCATGCGGCCGCGGGTCGAGGTAGAGCACACCTGGGTAGCGGTCGAATTCGGCAAACGTCAAAACGAATGAATCGTGCTTGGCGAAGAGGCCGGACAGTTCACGGTGGACCTGGGCGTCTATGCGGCTCTCGTGCACGAACGGGTAGAGCACAGTGACATGGGCGGGGAATTCGGCCCGGACCAGCGGATCAGCCTCTGGAATCTTGATGGTGAACGCTGTGTCGCCGGGTATGTCCGGCCACCGGTCCGTCTCTCGCTCGCCCTGGCCTTCGTTCTCCTCCGCGATCACCACACTCCGTGATCACAAGTCTGGGGTGTCATCCCGCGCACGGCTGGGCCGACACCGCTGGACGATCGAGCGCACTATGTCCTGGTTGGCTGGCTGCCGCCGCCTCCACCGCCGCTACGAACGCAAGGCCGAACACTTCCTAGCCTTCACCGCCATCGCCTGCACCCTTATCTGCTACCGCAGACCACCCAAATGAGATGACCTCTTAGTGGCACGCGTATGGCACGACCCCGGACACGACGAAGGGCCAGCCTCGTAGGAAACCCCTCCTGAGCTGGCCCTTAGCTCTGTGCCCCCGGCAGGATTCGAACCTGCGACACCCGCTTTAGGAGAGCGGTGCTCTATCCCCTGAGCTACGAAGGCAGTGGCATCGGACGCAAGCAGCGGCCTGCCTGTGGTCTGGGAGGACCACAGGCGTCAGCGTACCGGATACGGGTCGGGCGGGTGTGGGGGTCAGGTCAGGGGGACGTGAGTGAAGCGGCCGGCGGTGTGGAGGTCCGCCTCGATGCGGGTGGCTGTTGACGTCAGTTCCGGTAGGAGGTCCGTCACGCATGCGCGGCGGGTGTGGCGGCTCGCGTGCATCGCTGTGTTCAGGGCGGCCACCACCCTTCCGGACCGGTCGCGGATCGGGACCGCGAGGGAGCGGAGGCCCTCTTCCAGTTCCTCGTCGACCAGGGAGTAGCCCTGGGAGTGGATCGAGGGCAGGTCGAGTTGTTCGTGGCTCGTGCGTGTGTCTGCCAGCAGGACTCGGCCCGGGGCCGTCGCGTACGCCGGCCGGCGCGTGCCCACCGTGATGTTCACGCTCATCACGCGGGCCGTCGCCACCCTGGCCGTGTACTGGATCTCCTCGCCCGAGTCCGAGAGCACCGCCAGTGACGTCGACTCGTGGATGCGGGACGTCAGATCGGACAGGTGGGGCTGGGCGATCTCGGGGAGGGACAGGCGGGAGAGGGGCGGGAAGCCCAGGGAGAGGACCCGGGGGGTGAGGGTGAAGGCGCGGGGGTCCGGGGTCGCGACCAGGCCCAGGTGTTCGTAGGTGATCAGGGCTCGGCGGGCCGTCGCCCGGGCCAGTCCCGTCGCCTGGGCCACCTGCGTGAGGGTCAGCTCCGGCCTGCCCTCGCCGAAGGCCGTGAGGACCGTCAGGCCCCGTGCCAGGGACTCGATGAAGTCGCGGCCCAACTGCTGCTTGGACGCGCCCGTCCAGAGCGCCAGGTTCGAGGGGGGCGGGCCGGGCTCCGGGGGCGGTGTGCGGTGCAGTTCGCGTTCCATCTCCGTCACCGCCGACCGCAACCTCGGCAGCAGGGTGGTGCGCAGGTCGTGCGCGGTGTGCCGGCTCGTGTGGCTGACCACGCTCGCCACGCACGCGATCTCCCGGCTGTCGCCTGCGTGCGGGGAC
>KE354458.1 GCA_000415505.1 Streptomyces afghaniensis 772 | reverse complement strand
AGCTGCCGCCCGCGCCCGCAGCAGCACGGCGCCGCCCGGGTCCGCGGCCACCTCGCGCGCGGTGTCCCGCAGTGCCTCGGCCGTCCTCAGATCCAGGGCGTTGCCCGCCCCGGGTCGTCGAGTCTCAGCTCGACGACCCGTCGGGGTGGCGGACGATCCGGACCGGCTCGGTGCTCACGGCGAGGCTCATGGGCGCTTCTCCTGTCGTCTTCCCGTTGCCGGGTGCTTCCCGGCTCCGGTACTTCCAGGCAAGATACTGAAGACGCTATACAGTTTCTAGAACGCGACGGGAGCCGGTGCCCGTACGCCCGTCGGCGGGAGGCCCCGTGCCCATCCAGTTCGATGTCGATCCGACTGTCACTCAACTCGCCTCGGCTACGACCGAGTTCGTGCGCGAGGTGGTCATTCCGGCCGAGCGGGAGTGCGGCGGGTCCGTGCACGACGCCCCCGAGGCCCTGCGGGAGACCCTGCAGAAGGCCGCCCGTGACGCGGGTGTCTTCGCTCCGCACGTGCCGACGCGCTGGGGCGGACACGGGCTCGACCTGCGCGGGCAGGCGGTGGTGTTCGAAGCGGCGGGCTACTCCCTGCTCGGACCGCTGGCGCTGAACTGCGCGGCTCCGGACGAGGGCAACATGCACCTGCTGGAGAAGGTGGCCACCGAAGAGCAGAAGCAGAGGTATCTGCGTCCGCTCACCGCGGGGGAAACACGGTCCTGCTTCGCCATGACCGAACCGGCTCCCGGTGCCGGCGCCGATCCCCGCTCCCTGCGGACCACCGCCGCCCGGGTCCCCGGCGGCTGGCGCATCGACGGGCGCAAGTGGTTCATCACCGGAGCCGAGGGAGCCGGCTTCGCCATCGTCATGGCCCGCACCTCCGGCAGCCCCGGCGACCCGGGCGGCGCCACCATGTTCCTGGTCGACGCCGACAACCCGGGCATGCGCCTCGTCCGGACCATCGAGACGCTGGACGAGTCGCTCTTCGCAGGCCACAGCGAGATCGCCTTCGACGAATGCGTGGTGGGGGAGGAGCAGGTGCTCGGCGCGGTGGACGGCGGCTTCGAGGGCGCTCAGGTCCGGCTCGGTCCCGCCCGGATGACGCACTGCATGCGCTGGCTGGGAGCCGCCCGCCGTGCCCAGGACGTGGCGCTGGAGCGGGCGGGGAGCCGGATGGCGTTCGGCTCGGCGCTGGGGGACCTCGGCATGGTCCAGCAGATGCTGGCCGACTCCGAGATCGACATCGAGGCGAGCCGCGCCCTGATCCTGCGCACGGCCTGGGAGCTGGACACCGGTTCCGCCGCCGCCTCGCAGCTCACCTCGGTGTCCAAGACCTTCGTGGCGGAGGCGGTGAACCGCGTCGTCGACCGCGCGGTGCAGATCTGCGGAGCGCTCGGCATCTCGGCCGCCGACGCCCCGCTGGCCCGCCTGTTCCGGGAGGTGCGGCCGTTCCGCATCTACGACGGCCCGTCGGAGACGCACCGGTTCGCCATAGCGCGCCGCGCGCTGCGGCCCTACCGGTAGCCGCGCACGGGCGCCGCCGACGGCTGACGACGGCGTCGAGGCATGCGCAACTAAATGTTGCGCGTGGCCACCCGCTGCCGTACGCTGATGCGCAACTAAAGGTTGCGAAAGGCTTCGGGCATGGAATACGGCAGCATCGAGCGCGAGATTCACGTCGACGCGTCACCGGAGGTGGTCTTCGAGGTCGTCAGCAGGCCGGAGCACATGCGGGAGTGGTGGCCGGACGATGCGCGGTTCAAGTCCGTCCCCGGCGCGCCCGGTGAGCTCTTCTGGCGGGACGAGACGACCGGCGAGACGATGACCGTCGCGCTCACCGTCGTCGAGGTCGATCCGCCGTCGCGGTTCTCGTTCAGGTGGTGCTACACCGACGCCGAACGTGGCGGGGACTCGTTGCTGGTCACCTTCGACCTGCTGCCGACCGAGCAGGGGACCCGGGTGCGGATGACCGAGACCGGGTTCCGCGAGATGGGCTGGGAGATCGCCGTTCTCGAGGAGCAGTACCGCGATCACGTGAGCGGTTGGGACCACTACATCCCCCGGCTGGACGCGTACATCGCGCGGGTGGTGTCGGCCGCATGAGCACGCCGGTCGACGACGAGCTGTGGTCGGCGATCGGTGACCCCACCCGGCGCACGCTGATCGACCTGCTCCTCGCTGCCGGAGCCGGAACGGCCACCTCGCTCAGCGCGGACCTGCCCCTCACCCGGCAGGCCGTGTCCAAACACCTCGCCGTCCTCGACCGGGTCGGGCTGGTCCGTGCGGAACCGGCCGGGCGCGAGCGGCGCTACCGGGTCGACGAGGCGCAACTCGCCCGCGCGGCCGCGCAACTGGCCGCGGTCGGCACGTCCTGGGACGCCCGGCTGCGCCGGATCAAGCACATCGCGGAGGCGATCGAACGCAGCCGCGACCACACCGAAGGAGAATGAAGATGCCCGACATCCTGCATCGTGTCGGCGCTGTCGCGCCGCTGGACGACGTCTACCGGGCCATCGCAACGCCCGAGGGCATCGCCGGCTGGTGGACGACCGACACCACCGGCAAGAGCGAGGCCGGCGGCCGGCTGGCGTTCCGCTTCGGCGACGTCGGCGGTTTCGACATGGAGATCCTGGAGCTCGACCCCGCCGGCCGGGTGCGGTGGCGCGTCACGGACGGCCCGGCGGAGTGGATCGGGACCGAGATCGACTGGAGCCTCAGCCGGCGCGACGAGTACACGATCGTCCTGTTCAAGCACGAGGGCTGGCGTGAGCCGGTCGAATTCATGCACCACTGCAGCACGAAGTGGGCGACCTTCCTGATGAGCCTCAAGGACTTCGTGGAGACCGGACAAGGCAGGCCGGCACCCGACGACGTCCGGATCAGCGACTGGCACTAGGTGCACTCCGGTCCGGCTCCACCGTCGCCGTGACCCGCGTGAGGGAGGGTTTCCGGGGCACCGAACCGAACCCGAAGCGCACGGGTGGTTCGACCGGTGCCATGACTCCGAGGTCGCGGCCCTCGAAGACCGCGGACACCGCGCCGACCGGCCGCATGTCCCGTACGCCGTACCACTCGCGGTGTCGCGCGCCGGCACGGCCGCGGGTTCGCACGTGGGTCGGCAGCAGGTGGGCCGGCCCGTTCGTCAGGGCGGCCCAGGCCGGGCGGGCGGCGACTGCGCCGGGTACGGACCGCAGGAGGAAGCCCGCCGGCCGTCGCCGGCCGACAGTGAAGCGCAGTTCGAGCGGCCCCGCGGTGACCGTCCAGGTGTCGTCCTCGACACTCACGTCGACTGGCACGACACGCACCTCGTCGAAGCTGTAGATGCCACGGACGAAGTCCGCCGTCCGGCGCGAGGGGGCGAGCAGCAGCCGTTCCCCGTCCGCCCGCTCGATCATCACGTCGCTGAACGGCCCGAACGGCGACCGCTGCCAGTGCCCCAGCACGACGCGCGTCCCGGAGGAGGTGCCCACGCCCGCGATCCAGCCGTCGAAGCGCAGCTGCGAGCGCCTTCCGCGGGTGCTGCGCGTGCGGCTCACGGTGCTACTCCCCGGACCGGCCCGGCATCGGGACACGCGGCCTCGACATCCCCAGCCGCACGTGCCCAACCCCTGCCGAGAAGTGCACCAGGGGCTCGGCGGTGGGCGCGGGCAGGCCTGCCGCAGCGGTCAGCGTCTCCTCGAGCACGTCGACGGCGGCGTCCGCCAGCGGCCAGGGCTCGTGTTCGACCGGCGTCTCCCAGAGCATGCCGAACCGACGGGTGTACGCCCGCCAGCGCGAGGTCAGCCACACGTCCCGCTCCGTGGGCGTGATCGGGTCGCCGGGCCGGACCACCAGGCGGTAGGAGGCCTCGCCGACCCACCTGGACCCGGCGTACGAAACGGCGTCCCCGGCGAGGGAAACGCTCAGCGTGCCCGGGTGGTACGGCGCGCCGACGGCCCGGGCCGCCGACATCAGCGGGCAGGCCACCTCGATGGACAGGAACCACAGCCCGTCCGTCCCGTCCCGGCGCCGAACGAAGGTCCGCAGGTTGGTCTCCGCGAACGTCGGGAGCCCGGGCACCAGGGCGGGCACCGCGGGAGGACGCACATCCGCCATCACGAAGGGCGTGAGCCCCACCCAGGCCGCCCCCTCGTACTCGTCCGCCACCAGTTCCTCGGGCAGCAGCGCCTGGACCGCGTCCGGCGGGTAGGCCCAGTGGACGAACGTCTGCCTCAGCCAGCCGGCCCGAAGCGCGGGAACGCGTACCCGCTGCTCCGCTCCATACGCGACCACACACGGCGAGTCCCCCGGCGTGACCGGCGAAAACGCCCGGCCCGGCGGAGACCGCCCGTGGAGCAGCGTCTCCACCGCGCTGGCACCACGCGCATCGATGACGTCCGCCAGCCGGTCGCCGTCATGAGGTTCTGCTTGGACAAGGACGTCGGGCTCGTCTTCAGTTGACCACTGCACCGTGGAGCCGTCCCCTCAGGGGCAGGGACAGAGACGAGGTCGGCGGCGCCGGGGCAGAGCGGATGGCGTGGTCAGTCGACGGAGGCCATGAATGTCAGCATCCTGCGGTTGATCTCCTCCGCGTGGTCGATCTGCGGCCCGTGGCCCGTGTTGGAGATGATCTCGGCTCGGGCGCCGCGGATGAGGCGCGGGACGCGCTCCGCCTGCCGCTGCGGGTGCACGAGGAGGCTTCGCCTGCCGAGCGCCAGGTAGAGCGGGGTCCGGATGGTGGACAGCTCCTCCTCGGAGAGGGGGAGCGGCGCCGGGCGGCGTATGCGGTAGGCGCGTACGGCCGTCCTGATCATCGTGCGCAGCTCCGGCATGACGAGGACCGGCTGCTCCATCCAGGCCGCCAGCCGCGGGCGGAACGCCTTGGGCGCGAAGGTCGCGAAGAAACCGGCGAAGATCCAGACGAAGAAGCGCAGCCCCACCTTCTCCAGGCCGCCGGGGTCGAGCAGCGTCACCGAGGCGAGGCGACCGGGCCTGCGGTGCGCCTGGTTCAGGGCGAGCCATCCGCCGTAGGAGGTGCCCACGAGGTGTACGCGGTCGAGGCCGAGTCCGTCGAGTGTCTCGTCCAGCCACTGCGCGGCGTGTTCGGGGTGGTGGATCGGCTCGCGCTGCACGCTGCGGCCGGGATCCCCCGGGGTGTCGATCGCGTACACCGGGCGGTCCGCGCTGAGGGCTGGGGTGTTCGAATACCACATGGCGGAGCAGGAGCCCGCCCCGTGCACCAGGACGACGGGGGTGCGGGATCGGGCCGCCTCGCTCGCGGGGCCGTAGCGGTAGACGCGCGTCGTGGCGAAGGACGTCTCGACGTCCTCCTCCGCCAGCGCGGCCGCTCCCAGTGCGTACACCGCGTCGCAGGCCGCGAAGTAGCGCTCCCGCCAGGCGTCGCTCACGTAGCGGCCGACATCGGCCTGGGTGCGGGCAGCGGTCTCGGGCATGGCCACCTCCGGCTCTTCGCTATTTTGTGATACGACCGTACCATGAACTTGGTACGGTCGTATCATCAAAAGCTCCCCAGGGGGCCACAGTGGCCCGGGGGGCACTGCACGAACGACGAGCGGAGAACCGGCCGATGCCCAAGCGCGTGGACCACGCAGAACGGCGCACCGAGATCGCCGAGGCGCTCGTCCGGGTCGCCGGACGACGTGGGCTGCATGCCGTCGGAATGCGCGATGTGGCAGCGGAGGCCGGCGTGTCGCTGCGGCTGGTGCAGTACTACTTCCAGACCAAGGAGAAGTTGCTGCTCTTCGGGCTCGAGCATCTGGCGGAGAGGTTCGGGGAGCGGGTCTCCGCCCGGGTGCAGGCCGCCGGGGACAGTCCGGGTCCGCGCGCGATGGTCGAGGCGCTGCTGATGGCGGCGCTGCCGACGGATGACGAAAGCCGCACCTTCCACCACCTCTACACGTCATACGCGGTTCTGTCCGTGAACGACCGGGCGCTCGCGGCCCAGCCCTTCATCAAGAACCCTGATGCCGCCGAAGACGCCCTGGCCGAACTCCTCCGGCAGGCGCAGGAGTCAGCGCTCCTCGAGCCCGGTGTGGACGCGCGGTTGGAGGCGGCCGGCCTGCTCGCCATGTCCGCGGGCCTCGGCACCGGCATCCTCGTCGGCCAGCGCACTCCGGAGTCCGCCACAGCGGTCCTGGAGCACCATCTCAACCGAATCTTCCGCACCCGTGATGCGTGAAGGGTGTTGTAGCGCCTAGGGTCGCGGTAAGCGATTGCTTAGCCGCTTACGGTCCAGTGCGGTCGGCGGGGCCGGGAGAGACAGGGAGAGCCTGTGCCGGTCATCGATGTGTGGATGCAGCACCCCACGCTTCGCCACTCCAATCACGAGATGTTCGAGCCGTTGCGCCGGTGGACGGGGCAGGGATTGCTCAAGGAGCCGTTGCCGGTGGAGACCACGGTGGCCGCGATGGCGGCGGCCGATGTCGAGATCGGGCTGTCGGCGGCTTGGTACGGGCCTCAGGGGCCGTTGATCAGCAACGACGAGGTGGCCGAGTTCGTCGCCCAGTCCGACGGACGGCTGCGCGGGGTGGCAGGCGCGGATCTTACGCGGCCGGTCCAGGCCGTGCGGGAACTGCGCCGCGCTGTGGAGGAACTCGGCTTCGTGGCCCTGCGGATCGTGCCCTGGCTGTGGCAGCTACCGCCCACCGACCGGTTGTACTACCCGCTGTACGCCGCCTGTGTGGACCTCGGCATCCCGTTCTGCACCCAGGTCGGCCACACCGGCCCCCTCCGGCCGTCCGAGACCGGCCGTCCCATCCCCTACATCGACCAGGTCGCACTCGACTTCCCCGAACTGAACATCGTGTGCGGGCACATCGGCTACCCGTGGACCACCGAGATGATCGCGGTGGCCGACAAGCACGCCAACGTCTACATCGACACCAGCGCCTACACCGCCCGCCGGTACCCCCGCGAGATGGTCGACTACCTGCGCGGCCGGGGCCGCAGGAATGTGCTGTTCGGTACGAACTACCCCATGATCACCCCCGGGCAGGCGCTGGAACACCTCGACGCTCTCGACTTGGACGAGGAAACCACCGAGCTGTTCCTGTGCGGCAACGCGCGTCGGGTCTTCAGCCTCTGACCGCAGCGTCAGCGCCGGCCGAGCGGGCGCTGCAGCATCCGGGCACAGCCCAGGGTGTCCATGATGGCGCCGCGTTGGACGGGGTACGCCGCGCCGGTGCCGGGGAAGGGCACGGTGGGCACGTCGACGACCACGCCGCTGCCGGCGGTCCAGGCCCGGGTGCGGGCGCTGCCCATGTCCAGGGCGATGCCGCAGCAGTGCCGGCACAGCGGCCAGGGGCGGTGCCGGGCGACGGTGTCGGGCAGGTGGTGTGCGCCCGTCATGGGATGGCCTCCTTGACCTGCTGGCAGCGGGCGCAGTAGCGGGCCTGCGGCACGATCATCAGCCGCTGCCGGTCGATGGGGCGCCGGCACAGGTGGCAGGTGCCGTAAGAGCCCTCCTGCATGCGGGTGAGGGCCGCTTCGACGTCGGCGAGGACCATACGGGCGGACGCGGCGAGCTTGATGCGGACCTCCACCTGCGCGGCGGCCTGCCGCTGGAGCCGGTCCTCGGCGCGGGACGTGGCGGGTCCGGCGAGCTGACGCAGTTGCTCTTGGCGGAACAAGCGCTGCTCGTGCAGGTTCTCGCGCAGCGCGGCGAGGTCGTCGGCCGACAGGTGGGTCGTGTTCTCGCCGATGGTTTGGTGGGTCACCACGTCACCCCTTTTGAGGCAGGGCGTAGGAGGTCGGAAACGGGCGTCGGTGAGGCGGTCAGGCGGTCAGGCCGTCAGGCGGCGCGGCGCCGGCAGGTGACGCAGTAGCGCGTGTAGGGGAGGATCTCCAGACGTTCCGCGGGGACGGGTTTGGCGCAGCCCAGGCAGGTTCCGTAAGTGCCGTCCTCGATGCGGGCGAAAGCGTCCTCGATCTCTTTGAGGACCTGCTCCATCGCGGTCTTCTGGACGGCCAGCAGGTGGTCGTCGTCCGCGCTGGGCCCGGTCTCGTCGAGGGCCTGCAACTGCGCCAGCCGCGAGGTGCGGGCGTGTTCCAGGCGCTGACGGGCGTCGTGGAGGTGGGGCTCTGCCCGGGTGACATCGAGCGACATGGCCGGTCCTTTTCTCGGCGGCATGGGCGACATGCCTGGGTGGTTCGGGTGTCTCCCACCCTGGCCGGGCCGCCGGCGGATACCTATCGGGCGCGGGGCCCATTTACGCCGGGGCGGGGGATCCATACGGCGGCGCCATGCATGGTGCGGGCCGGGGGAAATGGGGGCCGGACCCCATCGACGGGGTACTCGGGACCGGGCAGGCTGGCCGGAGGCTCATTCAGGTGAAGAGAGGCGGAGGGCCGGTGTCCTTGTTCTGGCGGATCTTCGCCCTCAACGCCGTGGTGCTGGGCACGGCCACGGCTCTGCTGCTGTGGGCCCCGGTGACCGTCTCCGTGCCCGTTCTGCTCACCGAGGCGATCATCCTCGTGGGGGGTCTGGTCGTCATGCTGGTCGCCAACGCCGCGCTGCTCCGGCTCGGCCTGGCCCCACTGGGCCGGCTCACGAAGCTGATGACCACCGTGGACCTGCTGCGTCCCGGCCAGCGCCTGCCCGCTTCCGGCGGCGGCGAGATCACCGAGGTGATCCGTACGTTCAACGCGATGCTGGAGCGGCTGGAGCACGAAAGGGCCACCAGCAGTGCCCGGGCCCTGCTGGCCCAGGAGGCCGAACGGCGCCGTATCGCGCAGGAACTCCACGACGAGGTCGGCCAGAGCATGACCGCGATCCTGCTGGAGCTCAAGCGCGCCTCGGACGAGGCACCGCAGCCGCTGCGCGAGCAGTTGCACGACGTGCAGGAGATCACCCGGGAAAGCCTGGACGAGGTGCGCCGCCTGGCCCGCCGGCTGCGGCCCGGAGTGCTGGACGACCTGGGCCTGGTCAGCGCGCTGATCTCGCTCACCGAGGACTTCGCCACCCACACCGGGTTGCAGGTCACCCGCCGTTTCGATGCCGATCTGCCGGCCCTGGGGCCGGAGACGGAACTGGTCCTTTACCGCGTCGCCCAGGAGTCGATGACCAACGTCGCCCGGCACGCGGACGCCACACAGGTCAGCGTCGCCCTGCGCCACACCGACGACCACGTCGTGCTGGCTGTCACCGACGACGGCTGCGGCATCGAGGCCCCCCGAGAAGGCGCCGGCATCCGCGGCATGCGCGAGCGGGCCCTGCTCATCGGCGGCAGTCTCGAGATCACCCCGGCACCCGACACCGGCACCCGGGTCCAGCTCACCGCTCCCGTATCCAGGAAGCAGCCCTGACCATGTCCGAAGCGACCACGACCACCACGACGGGAGCGAGCACGATCCGCATCCTGCTCGCCGACGACCATGCGCTGGTGCGCCGGGGGGTGCGGCTCATCCTCGACCGGGAACCGGACCTCGAAGTGGTCGCCGAGGCCGGGGACGGCGCCGAGGCCATCGAGATGGCCCGCACCTGCGAGGTCGACCTGGCCGTGCTGGACATCGCCATGCCGCGTCTGACCGGCCTCCAGGCCGCCCGTGAACTGGCCGCCCTCAAGCCGGGCCTGCGGATCATGATGCTGACGATGCACGACAACGAGCAGTACTTCTTCCAGGCCCTGAAGGCCGGCGCGAACGGGTACGTCCTGAAGTCCGTCGCCGACCGGGACCTGGTCGCCGCCTGCCGGGCCGCGATGCGCGACGAGCCCTTCCTGTATCCGGGCGCGGTCACCGCCCTGATCCGCAACTACCTCGACCGGGCCCGCCACGGTGAGGAGACGCCCGACCAGATCCTCACCCCCCGCGAGGAAGAGGTCCTCAAGCTGGTGGCCGAGGGGCACTCGTCCAAGGAGATCGCCGACCTGCTGTTCATCAGCATCAAGACCGTCCAGCGGCACCGCGCCAACCTGCTCCAGAAACTCGGCCTGCGCGACCGCCTGGAACTGACGCGGTACGCCATCCGCGCCGGCCTGATCGAAGCCTGAACCGCGGCCCGAGCCGCGCACCACGTTCTGGAAAGGGGACGGTGCATGCACCGCACGGCGCGCACCGCCCCCGGCACCGGCAGCGCCCGGCCCGCATCGCGATCCTGGCGGCCGTCGTCCTGGTCCTGCTGGCCGCGCTCGGCATCGCCGGCCCGCCGCCCGGCACCTCGGGCGAGCCCGTGGTCGGCACGGTGGCAGCGGCCGGCCGGGACGGGCCGCACGGTCCGTGCGTCGGCGACGTGTGCGGCACGGTGTGGGCGGGCGGTCCGTGTGCCGATGACGGATGCGGCACCGTCTGCGTCAACGATCCGTGCGTCGGCGACGCGTGCGGCACGGTGTGGGCGGGCGGTCCGCGTGCCGACGACGGATGCGGCACCGTCCGCGCCAACGGCCCGCGTGCCGACGACGGAAGCGACACCGTCCGCGCCAACGGTCCCCGTGCCGACGACGGATGCGGCACCGTCCGCGCCGTCCGGGCGGCACCCCGCCAGGAGCCGTACGGCGAGCTTCCCGCCCCGCGCGGGCACCTCGCCGCCCGCGCCCCCGGCACTGACGTCACCCCCGCCGACAGTGCCGCACGGCTCCCTGAACCGGCCGTGCACACCCCCTCCTCGGCCCTTCACGCGCCCGGTGACCGCGGGCGGGCGCCCCCTGCGACCTCCGGCATCTGACACCCACTTTCCCGCTCCTCGACAGCTACCCCGGGCCCGCCACGCCCGCGTGGCTGTGGCGCGCCTGCCGGAGGCCCCCTTGAACCGTTCCGTGCGCGTGAGGGCGCTGCTCGCCCTCGCCGTGATCGCCCTCTCCCTGTACATCGCCGTCACCGTGCCGGTCCGCCTCGGACTGGACCTGCGCGGCGGGACGCAGCTCGTGCTGCAGACCCGCTCCACGCCAACCACCGACGCCGGCCCTGAGGCCACCGACCGCACCCTGGAGGTGCTGCGCGGCCGCATCGACGGGCTCGGCGTCGCCGAACCCACCCTCGTCCGCTCCGGCGAGAACCGGATCATCGTCGAACTGCCCGGTGTGCAGGACCCGAAGCGGGCGGCCGACGTCCTCGGCCGTACCGCGCAGCTCACCTTCCACCCGGTGCTCGGCACTGCCGACCGCACCGACGAGGCCTCCCGGCCGCTGCCGAAGCGGCCCCGGGAACACGTCCTGCCCGACGAGGCCGGTACGCCGCTGCGCCTCGGGGCCGCGGCCCTGACCGGCGAGGACGTCAAGGAGGCCGCCGCCCGTTTCGACCAGCAGGGCGGAGCCGGGTGGCACGTCACGGTCGACTTCGAGGGTGACGGCCGCGCCGGCTGGGCCCGGCTGACCGGCGAGGCCGCCTGCCACCCGGCGGGCGACCCGGCGCGGCGGGTGGCCATCGTCCTCGACG
>KE354457.1 GCA_000415505.1 Streptomyces afghaniensis 772 | reverse complement strand
AGCTACCGGGGGAGGCGTCGCGCGAAATGGGGGAGGACCAGGCTCATTCACGGCCGGTACCGGCTGCTCGACCGGATCGGGCGCGGCGGCATGGGCGAGGTGTGGCGGGCACGGGACGAGTCCCTGGGCCGGCACGTCGCGGTCAAGTGCCTCAAACCGCTGGGCCCGAACCACGACCACGCGTTCACCCGCGTGCTGCGGGAGCGGTTCCGCCGTGAGGCCCGGGTGGCCGCCGCGCTCCAGCACCGCGGCATCACCGTCGTGCACGACTTCGGCGAGTCCGACGGCGTCCTCTACCTCGTCATGGAGCTGCTGGACGGCCGCAACCTCAGCCAGCTCCTGGAGGACAACAAACAGCACCCGCTGCCGGTCGCGGACGTCGTGGAGATCGCCGAACAGGTCGCCGCCGCCCTCGCCTACTGTCACGAACAGGGCATCGTGCACCGTGATCTGAAGCCCGCCAACATCGTGCGGATCGGCGACGGCACGGTGAAGATCTGCGACTTCGGCATCGCCCGGCTCGGCCACGACATCGGCTTCACCTCCCGGCTGACCGGCACCGGCATAGCCATGGGCACCCCGCACTACATGTCCCCGGAGCAGATCGGCGGCACCGAGGTCGACCAGCGCAGCGACCTGTACTCGTTCGGCTGCGTGCTGTACGAGATCGCCACCGGTGTCCCGCCGTTCGACCTCGACGACGCCTGGGCGATCCTCGTCGGCCACCGCGACACCCCGCCCCGCCCGCCGCGCGAGCACCGCCCCGAACTGCCCGGGTACCTCGAGCGGGTCATCCTGGACCTGCTCGCCAAGGAGCCCGACGAACGCCCCGGCGACGCCCGTGAGCTGGCCCGCCGGATCAGCGCCCACCGGGCCGCGCCCGCCTATGTGCCGACCGTCGTGGCGGCCCGGCCCGCTCCCGACGCGATGGCGCAAGCGGGCCGGCTGCCGTCCTGGACGCACGGCATGACCACCGGCCACAAGGCGGCCGGCGCAGGACTGCGCACCACGCCGCCGGACCCGGCGGCCGGACTGTCCGGCGAGTGGATCGCTCGGCCCGCCGCCGGCCCCGTCGAGGAACTCGCCCCCGAGGAGCGGCCCGCCCCGCCCCCGGAGGTCCTGACCGCCCTGGCCGGCCGGCACAACGCGGGCCTGAGCCTCGGCAGGCTCGGCCGCTGGGCGGAGGCCGGCGAGGTGCACCGGGCGGTCGCCGCCGAACGCGAGCACCTCCTCGGCCCCGACCACCCGGACACCCTCGCCAGCCGCTACGAGGTCGCCTTCACCCTCAGCCGCACCGGCCGCGCCCAGGACGCCCTGCGCGCGTACAAGCACGTCACCGAGGCCAGGATCCGCACCCTCGGCGCCGACCACCCCGACACGCTCGCGGCCCGCCAGGAGATGGCCTACGTGCTCGGCCAGCTCGGCCGCCCCTTCGACGCCCACCGGGTGTACACGGCGGTGCTCACCGCCCGGGAGCGCACCATGGGTCCCGACCACCCGGACACGCTGCGCTGCCGGCACAACCTCGCCTTCAACCTCAGCCGCCTCGGCCGCCTGGAGGACTCCTACCGCATGGCCCGCGAGGTGGCCGCCGCCCGCGCCCGGGTGCTCGGCCCCGACCACCCCGACACCCTGGTCACCCGCTACGAAGTCGCCTACGCGCTCGGCCAGCTGGGCCGCTGGGCCGAGGCACTGGAGACGTACCGCGAGGTCGCCGAGGCCCGCGGCCGTGCCCTCGGCCCCGACCACTCCGACACACTCGCCGCCCGGCACGAGATCGGCATCAGCCTGGGCCGCCTCGGCCGCAGCGCGGAGGCCCTGGACCTCTACAGCGCCCTGGCCGACGACCGCACCCGGGCCCAGGGCCCCACCCATCCCGAGACCCTGCGCGCCCGCCACGGCCGCTGCGTCAACCTCGGCCGACTCGGCCGCTGGGCGGAGGCCCTCGCCGAGTCCCGCGACGTGAGCGCCGTCCGGGAACGGGTCCTCGGCCCCGACCACCCGGACACCCTGGTCAGCCGCCGCGAGGTCGCCGTCGGCCTGGGCTGGCTGGGCCGCTGGGCCGACGCGCTCACCGAGTACCGCCGGGTGGCCGCCGCTCGCGAACGCGTCCTCGGCGCGGACCACCCCGACACCCTCGCCAGCCGCAACGACGAGGCGCACTGCCTCCAGCAGTTGGGCCGGAGCGACGAGGCCGCGGCGCTGTATCGGAGGGTGGCGGCGCTGCGGGGGCAGCGGGCGTCGGCCGGGGGGTGACGGGGGCGGGGTTGTACGAGGAGCAGAATGCGCCCTGTCGCCGTTCGTCTGGCCGACCCGGATCACCCCGTGTTACGAAGAACCATGACCGCACCCCAGGGACCACGCGCACACCGGACGTACGACGCCGTCATCGTCGGCGGCGGCCACAACGGCCTGGTCGCCGCCGCCTACCTGGCCCGGGCCGGCCGTTCCGTGCTGGTGCTGGAGCGGCTGGACCACACCGGCGGCGCGGCGGTGTCCACCCGGCCCTTCGCCGGGGTCGACGCCCGGCTGTCGCGCTATTCGTACCTGGTCAGCCTGCTGCCGAAGAAGATCGTGCGGGACCTCGGCCTGGACTTCCGGGTTCGCACCCGGACCATCTCCTCCTACACGCCCGCCGAACGCGACGGCCGCCCCACCGGCCTCCTCGTCGGCGGTGGTGAACGGCGGACCAGGGAGGCGTTCGCCCGGCTCACCGGCTCCGACCGCGAGTACCGGGCCTGGCAGGAGTTCTACGGCATGACCGGCCGCGTCGCCCAGCGGGTCTTCCCGACCTCACCGAGCCGCTGCCCACCCGTGAGGAACTGCGCCGCCGCCTCGACGACGAGGAAGCCTGGCGGACACTGTTCGAGGAGCCGATCGGGGTCGCCGTCGAAGAGCGCTTCACGGACGACCTGGTGCGCGGTGTGGTCCTCACCGACGCGCTCATCGGCACCTTCGCCGACGCCCACGACCCGTCGCTGAAGCAGAACCGCTGCTTCCTCTACCACGTGATCGGCGGCGGCACCGGCGACTGGGACGTGCCGGTCGGCGGCATGGGCGCCCTGACCGACGCCCTGGCCGACACGGCACGCGCCGCGGGCGCGGTCCTCGCCACCGGCCACGAGGCGCTGCGCATCGCCACGGACGGCCGCACGGCCGAGGTCACCTACCGCACCGCCGACGGCGAGGGCACCGCCGCCGCCCGGCACGTCCTGGTGAACGCCTCCCCACAGGCCCTGGCGGCACTCACCGGCGACACACCCCCGGCTCCCGCCGAGGGCGCCCAGCTCAAGGTGAACATGCTGCTCCAGCGGCTGCCGCGGCTGCGCGACAGCTCCGTCGACCCGCGCGAGGCGTTCGCCGGCACCTTCCACATCTCCGAGGGCTACGAGCAGCTGGCCACCGCCCACGCCCAGGCCGCCGCCGGTGACCTCCCGGCCGTGCCGCCCTCCGAGATCTACTGCCACTCGCTCACCGACCCGACCATCCTCGGCCCGGACCTGGCCGACCAGGGCTACCAGACGCTCACCCTCTTCGGCCTGCACACCCCGGCCCGCCTGTTCGAGCGGGACAACGACGCCGCACGCGAGGAGCTGCTGAAGTCGACACTCGCCCAGCTCGACGCCCACCTGGCCGAACCCCTCGCCGACTGCCTGGCGACCGACGCGGACGGACGGCCCTGCATCGAGGCCCGGACCCCGCTCGACCTGGAGCGGGACCTGGGGCTGCCCGGCGGCAACATCTTCCACCGCGAGCTGAGCTGGCCGCACACCCAGGACGGCACCGGCCGCTGGGGTGTGGAGACCCGGCACGCGAACGTGCTGCTGTGCGGGGCCGGCGCGGTGCGCGGGGGCGGGGTGAGCGGGGTGCCCGGCCACAATGCGGCGATGGCGGTGCTGGAAGGCCGGAGCGACTGAATCACTGCTCCATCGAGGGGCACTCCGACAGGACGAAGGTGTCCGTACCAGCCGGCCGCCCAGCGCGGACGGTCGCACCTCCCACGGGAGGCTCTCATGGCCGAGCTCAGCCCGACCGACCTCCAGAAGGCCCTCAAGGGCATGGACTACCCCACGGACAAGCGGCACCTGGTGGAGCGTGCCCGCAGCAATCACGCGGACGAGAAGGTCGTCAGCACTCTCGACGGCCTGAAGGAGGACCGCTTCGACGGCCCCAACGAGGTGCAGAAGGCCGTCTTCAACCAGTGACCCGACCGTCTCAGTCGGCCGACGGTGTCCACCCCACCGCTTCGATGCGCGACGCGTCCGCCGGGCGCGCCTCGTCGAAGAGGACGCCGTCGGCCGCGTCCACGCGCAGCCCGTCCACGTAGGCCCCGCGGCCGACGTACAGCCGGTCCGTCGCGTACCGCCACCGCAGGGCGAGCCGGCGCGCGGCGGGAAGGCCGGCGGTGAGCCCGTGCCAGACGCGGCCGGACCAGCCCGTGACCGAGCCCGACGGGTGCGGCCGGGGGTCCTCGCCCCGGCGGGACGTCGTGAAGGGCACCGGCTGCCAGGACGTGCCGCCGTCGGCCGTGGCCTCCAGGACCAGGACGTCGGCCTTGGGCTCGGTGTCCCACCACAGCGCGCAGCGCAGCCGTGCCCGGCCGGACGACGTGTCGAGCGTGGGGAGGCTGAGGGTCGCCGTGGCGGAGACCGCCATCCCGGAGAACCAGGCCCTGCGCCCTCGCACCGGCCGGACCGGGACCGCCCGCGCCAGCTGGTTCGCGGCCGCCACCCGGGGAGCCGACCCGGATCGCCAACTCCGCACCGGATGCACCGAGTTGCCCAGGACGACGAGGAACGAGTCGGTCGTCGGGTCGAGCACCAGCGAGGTGCCCGTGAAGCCGGTGTGCCCGGCACTGCGCGGCGTGGCCATCGCGCCCATGTACCAGTGCTGGTAGAGCTCGAAGCCGAGACCGTGCTCGTCCCCGGGGAACGCGGTGTTGAAGTCGGTGAACATCAGCTCCACCGACTCGGGCGTCAGGATCCGCGCCCGCCCGTACACGCCGCCGTTGAGCAGCGTACGGCCGAGGACCGCGAGGTCCCACGCGTCGGAGAACACGCCCGCGTGGCCCGCGACCCCGCCGAGGCTGAAGGCGTTCTCGTCGTGCACCTCGCCCCACACCAGGCCCCGGTCGAGACCGGACCACGGGGCACGCGCGTCCTCCGTGGCCGCGATCCTCGGCCGCCAGGAGGCGGGCGGGTTGTAGCGGGTGCGGCGCAGGCCCAGCGGCGCCGTGATCTCCTCGCGCAGCAGGACGTCGAGGGAACGGCCCGTGATCCGCTCCAGCACGAGCTGGAGCGAGATGAGGTTCAGGTCCGAGTACAGATACGCCGTGCCCGGCGCGCTGACCGGCGCCTCGTTCCAGATGAGCTGGAGCTTCTCCTCGTACGTCGGCACGCTGTACAGCGGGATCCAGGCGCGGAAGCCCGAGGTGTGCGTGAGGAGCTGGCGGATCGTGATGTCCTGCTTGCCCGCGCGTCCGAAGTCCGGCAGGTAGGAGGCGACCGTCGCCTCCAGCTCCAGCCCGCCCCGCTCCATCTGCTGCACGGCCAGGATCGAGGTGAACAGCTTCGACACCGACGCCAGGTCGAAGACGGTGTCCTCGGCCATGGGGATCTGCTGGTCGGCCGGGAACTCGACGCCGGTGTCGGTCTTCTCGTCGTAGCCCCGGTAGCGCACCGCCATGCCGATGGGCCGGTGCAGGGCGACGGTGCCGCCCCGTCCGGCGAGCAGGACGGCGCCCGCGTACCAGGGGTGCTTGGGGGAGGGGCCGAGGAAGGCCTCGGCGTCGGTGACGAGTTGACGCAGGTGGGAGGGGAGCAGCCCGGCGCGGGCGGCCGAGCCGTGCCGCAGCGTGGGGCGCGGGCCGCTCGCTGGAACGGCCCGGGCCGGGGCCGCCGGTAAGGAGGCCAGGGCGAGCGCACCGCCCAGTGTCATCGCTCCCCGGTTCAGTTGACGCCGGGTCAGCCGACCGCTCGCCGCTCTGTCCGCCGCTCCCTCGGTCACAGCACGCCCCTTCGTCCCACGCCGCCTCGGATGTCCACGGAAGTATGTCCGCCGCGCGCCGCCGTGAATCGGCCGAATGAATCTGACGGAGCATCAGAAAACCTCTTCCGTCCTCCGGAGGACTCCGGCATCCTGCGCCCATGCAGACGGAGCTGAGCCAGAAACTGGGAGTCGAGCACGCCGTCTTCGGCTTCACGCCGTTCCCCGCCGTCGCCGCGGCCATCAGCCGGGCCGGCGGCTTCGGGGTGCTCGGCGCGGTCCGCTACACCGCCCCCGACGAGCTCAAACGGGACCTGGACTGGATCGAGGCGCATGTGGACGGCCGGCCGTACGGTCTGGACGTCGTCATGCCGGCCAAGAAGGTCGAGGGCGTCACCGAGGCGGATGTCGAGGCGATGATCCCCGAGGGGCACCGGCGGTTCGTCCGGGACACCCTCGCCAAACACGGCGTTCCCGAGCTCGCCGAGGGCGAGGCGTCCGGCTGGCGCATCACCGGCTGGATGGAACAGGTCGCCCGCAACCAGCTCGACGTCGCCTTCGACTACCCGATCCGGCTCCTCGCCAACGCCCTCGGCTCCCCGCCCGCCGACGTCATCGCCCGCGCCCACGACCAGGACGTCCTCGTCGCCGCCCTCGCGGGCAGCGCCCGGCACGCGCTCAAACACCAGGACGCCGGGATCGACATCGTCGTGGCGCAGGGCTACGAGGCAGGCGGCCACACCGGCGAGATCGCCTCCATGGTGCTCACCCCCGAGGTCGTCGACGCCGTCGCCCCGCTCCCCGTGCTGGCCGCCGGCGGCATCGGCAGCGGACAGCAGGTAGCTGCCGCACTCACCCTCGGCGCCCAAGGTGTGTGGCTGGGCTCCATATGGCTGACCACCACAGAAGCGGACCTCCACTCACCCGCCCTCACCCGCAAGCTGCTCGCGCCGGCTCCGGGGACACCGTCCGCTCCCGCGCGCCTGACCGGCAAGCCCGCACGCCAGCTGCGCACCGAGTGGACCGACGCCTGGGACGACCCGGCCGGGCCCGGCCCGCTGCCCATGCCGTTGCAGGGCCTGCTGGTCGCCGAGGCCGTCTCACGCATCCAGAAGTACGAGGTCGACCCGCTGCTCGGCACGCCGGTCGGGCAGATCGTCGGCCGGATGAACAGCGAACGCAGCGTCCAGGCCGTCTTCGACGACCTCACCCGCGGCTTCGAACAGGCCGTGGACCGCATCAACCGCATCGCCGGAAGGAGCGGCCAGTGAGCACCAGCGTTCCCGCGGGCTTCTGGGCCCAGGCCACCGCCGACCCCGACCGCGCGGTCCTGGTCGCCCCCGACGGCGAGGAGTGGACCGCCGGCCGCCTGCACGCCGCCGCCAACCGGCTCGTCCACGGACTGCGCACAGCCGGGCTGGAACAGGGCGACACCTTCGCGGTGGTCCTGCCAACGGCGTCGAGTTCCTCACCGCGTACCTCGCCGCCACGCCAGGCCGGGTTCGTACCTCGTCCCCGTCAACCACCACCTGGTCGGACCGGAGATCGCCTGGATCGTCTCCGACTCCGGCGCCAAGGTCCTCCTCGCCCACGAACGCTACGCCGGTGCCGCACGCCACGCCGCCGACGAGGCGGGTCTGACGGCCACCCACCGGTACGCCGTCGGCCCGGTCGAGGGCTTCCGCCCCTACGCCGAACTCCTCGACGGCCAACCCGAGTCGGCGCCCGACGGCCGCACCCTCGGCTGGGTCATGAACTACACCTCGGGCACCACCGGCCGTCCCCGCGGCATCCGCCGCCCGCTCCCCGGCAAACCGCCGGAGGAGGCCTACCTCGGCGGCTTCCTCGGCATCTTCGGCATCCGGCCGTTCGACGACAACGTCCACCTGGTGTGCTCACCGCTCTACCACACGGCCGTCCTGCAGTTCGCGGGCGCGTCCCTGCACATCGGCCACCGGCTGGTCCTGATGGACAAGTGGACGCCCGAGGAGATGCTCCGCCTCATCGACCGCCACCGCTGCACCCACACCCACATGGTCCCCACCCAGTTCCACCGGCTGCTGGCCCTGCCCGACGAAGTCAAGGACCGCTACGACGTCTCGTCCATGCGGCACGCCATCCACGGCGCCGCCCCCTGCCCCGACCACGTGAAACGGGCCATGCTCGACTGGTGGGGCCCCGTGTGTGGAGGAGTACTACGCGGCCAGCGAGGGCGGCGGCGCCTTCGCCACCGCCGAGGACTGGCTGAAGAAACCCGGCACCGTCGGCAAGGCCTGGCCCATCAGCGAACTCGGGATCTTCGACGACGACGGCAACCGGCTGCCGCCCGGCGAACTCGGCACCGTCTACATGAAGATGAACACGGGCGGCTTCTCGTACCACAAGGACGAGGCCAAGACCCGCAAGAACCGCATCGGCGACTTCTTCACCGTCGGCGACCTCGGCCACCTCGACGAGGACGGCTACCTCTTCCTGCGCGACCGCAAGATCGACCTGATCATCTCCGGCGGCGTCAACATCTACCCGGCCGAGATCGAGTCGGCCCTGCTCGCCACCCCGCCGTCGCGGACGCCGCCGTCTTCGGCATCCCGCACGCCGACTGGGGCGAGGAGGTCAAGGCCGTCGTCGAACCGGCCCCAGGACACCGGCCCGGACCCGCCCTCGCCGCCGACCTCCTCGACCACTGCGCACACCGGCTCGCCGGCTACAAGCGGCCCAGGAGCGTCGACTTCATCACCGAGATGCCCCGCGACCCCAACGGCAAGCTGTACAAGCGACGCCTGCGGGAGCCGTACTGGGAGGGCCGGACCCGGCCGGTGTGAGGAGGCGCTGCGGCTTTGGTCGCGCCGACGGTCCCGGGCGTCATCCTTTGGTCGGCGCCCGCTCGCCCTCCGGCCGATGTCCGGCGGCACCCCGCCTTCCTAGCGCGAAGCCATGACGATCGCGACCGAAGAAGGACCGCTGCGTCGTGGGGGCGTACGGCCGGGCGAACGGGCACTCGCCCCCGATCTCGCCCGCGGGATCATGCTGTTGTGCATCGTGCTGTCCAACACGGCCTTCCATCTGTGGGCGGCCCGGCGCGGGCCCTCCGGATGGCAGCCCGTGGACGGCTCGTGGCTGGACCACGCCGTGCAGTTCACCATGATCATGGTGCTCGACTGCGGATCTACCCGCTCTTCGCCTTCCTCTTCGGCTACGGCATGATGCAGCTCTACCTCCGGCAGACCGCGGCCGGCACCGACGGGCGCGAGACCGCGAAGGTCCTGCGCAGGCGCAGTCTCTGGCTGATCGTCATCGGCCTGGCCCACGCAACCCTGCTGATGGCCGGGGACATCCTCGGCTTCTACGGAGTCCTGAGCCTCGTCCTGGGTTTGGCCTTCCTGCGGCGGAGCGAACGCGCCCTGACGTGGTGGGTCTGGATCGGAGTCGCCCTGATGGCCCTCGTCACGGCCGGGCCCGTCATCAACGCGCTGATCCAGGGCGAGCTGGGCACGCCGGGCGATGCGGACGCCGAGGCCGGCTTCAAGGCGTACGCATCCGACGAGGAGAACTGGCTGACCGCGGCGGGCACCCGGCTCCAGACCGGCCTGTTCATCACCTTCGCCGCCGCCCCGCTGACCCTCGTCGCCGGCGGGTACATCATCTTCCTGCTCGGCTTCTGGGCCGCGCGCCGCCGCATCCTGGAGGAACCGGGCCGCCACCGCAGGCTGCTGCGCAGGACGGCTGTCATCGGCATCGCGGCCGGCTGGCTCGGCGCACTGCCCGCCGCCCTCGCCCACCTCGGCGTCCTGGACGTGCCGGACGACATGCAGAGCGAATCCGGGGCGCTCACTGCCCTCCGCGACATCACGGGCAACGCCGCGGGCCTCGGCTACGTCGCGGCCGTCGCCCTCTTCGCGCACTGGTGGACCACCCGCGGGCCCCGCCGCGGCGCCACGGCGGTGACGGCGGTGGCGTCCGTCGGCAAACGGTCCCTGTCCTGCTACCTCGCCCACTCGCTGCTCTTCGCCCCGGTGCTGGCCGCCTGGGGACTCGGCCTCGGCGCGCACCTGGGCAGCACGACCATGGCGCTCTTCGCGTTCGCCGTCTGGCTGGTCACGGTGGCGGGAGCGTACGCCCTGGAACGGGCCGGCCGCCGGGGCCCCGCCGAAGCGGTGCTGCGACGGCTGATGTACGGGCCCCGGGCCGGCCGGGCGTGACGCGTCGAACGGGGGTGCCGCTCCCACCGGGAGCGGCACCCCTCAGCCGCGGTCAGCGACGCTCGTGCACCCGCACGACCTTCAGCTTCGGCGAGGACAGGATGTCCTCTCGCAGAGCGTGACGTCACCCACGCTACGACCG
>KE354456.1 GCA_000415505.1 Streptomyces afghaniensis 772 | reverse complement strand
GCCGGGATGATCAGCCCGAGCAGGGTGTCGGTCAGGCTCATCGACTTCAGGACCAGGAACACCGGCACGATGGTGACCTGCAACGGCACCATCATCGTCGCCAGGACCAGGCCGAACAGCGGCTTCTTGAAGCGGAACTCCAGCCGCGCGAAGGCGTATCCGGCCAGCCCCGCCGTGATCATCTGGCCGGCCGCGATCAGGCCCGTGACCAGCGTGGAGTTCAGCGCGAGCAGCCAGACGTCGATCTGGTCGAACACTCCGCGGTACGCCTCGGTGGACGGGTTCGCCGGGATCAGCTGCGGCGGCAGGTCGAACGCCTCGGCGGGGGTGCGCAGCGAGGTCGACACGGTCCACACGACCGGGCCGAGGGTCAGCAGGGCGCACACGGTCAGCCCGGCGATCCGGACCCAGGGCGCCAGCCCGTGCCGCACGCGGCTGGAGGACAGGGTTGCTTGGCTCATGGGAAGACTCACCCGGCTCACTGGTAGTGGACGAAACGCCGGCTGAGCCGGAACTGGAGGGCCGTGACCGCCATGATCAGCACGAACAGCAGCACACCCACCGCGGACGCCTCACCGAAGCGGAGCTGCTCGAACGCGGTCTCGTAGATGACCATCACGACCGTGCGGGTCGAGTCGCCGGGACCGCCGTTGGTCAGGACGTACGGCTGCTCGAAGACCTGGAGCGCGTTGATGATGCCGACCACCGAGGCGACCAGCAGCGTCGGCGACAGCAGGGGAAGCGTGACGCTGAGGTGCTTGCGCAGGCCGGTCGCGCCGTCCAGCGCGGCGGCCTCGTGGATCTCCTTCGGGATGTTGTTCAGACCGCCGACGAACAGCAGGAAGGAGAAGCCGAACTGCTGCCAGACGTAGACCAGGACCACGGTCGCCATCGCCGCGTTCTCCGACGTCAGCCACGGCACCGGCGCGATCCCGACGAAGCCGAGCAGCCAGTTGACCACCCCGAAGTCCTGGTTGAACAGGTACTTCATCACCACCGAGATCGACGCGGCGGACAGCACCAGCGGGAAGAAGAACGCCGAGCGGAACACCGACCGCAGCCACACGGGCATCCGCCCGTTCAGCGTCAGCGCGAGCGCCAGGGCGACCAGCAGTTGCAGCGCCACGGCGATGACCATGAAGACGAGGGTGTTGCGGAAGGACACCAGCACGGTCTCGTCGCCGAACACTGCGCCGTAGTTGGCGGCACCGGCGAAGCGCGGCGAGTCGATCACGTTCCAGTGGAAGAGGCTCAGCACCACCGAGCCGACGATGGGGACGACCGTGAAGACGACGATGCCGATGATCGTCGGGGCCAGGAACAGCGTGGCCAGCAGCCGGGTGCCGCGGTCGCGGGCCGAGGGACGCGGTGCGTCCTGGGCGGGCCGGGCCTCGGGCCGTTCGGCTCGTGCGGGCGGTGTCTGGATGTTCGTCATGCGTCACGCTCCATGGCCTTCTCCAGGTCGCCCTGCAACCGGCGCAGCGCGGGACGGACCGAGCGCGGGGAGGCCAGGGCCGTGCCGGTGTGCTTGAGCAGCAGCTGCTCGACCTCGGCGACCTGCGGCGGCGCCGGGATGGGTCCGGTGTCGGGGAACCGGTCGAGGGTGTCGTAGAAGACCGGCCAGTGCGCCGGGCCGGTCTTCTCGTACCGGCCGGCGGTCAGCATCGAGCGGCGGGCCGGGGTCGTCTGGTTCGTCGTGAACAGCCGCGTCAGGGTGTCCTTGCGGGCCGCGTACTTGATGAACTCCCAGGCCTCCTCCTGCCTCTTCGAGGTGCGCAGCAGCGCGTAGCCCGCCGCGCCGTACTGCATGCGCTGGGCGCGCCAGCGCGGGAAGTACTGCACGTCGAACCCGTCCCGCTCCATCCCCGCCAGGTGCAGGCCGCCCGCCCAGAAGCCGCCCGCCGGGGTGACACCGACCCGGCCGTTGGAGAACACGCCGATGAGGTTCTGGCCGTTGCCGCCCTCGGGGCGGGTGCACAGGCCGTCCCGGACGAGGGAGGCGAGGTAGTCGTAGACCTCCTCCACCCGGTCGTGCGTGGCCTGCGGCGTCGTCCACCGGAAGCCGCCCCCGCGGCCCTTGCGCTGCGCGGCCGGGTAGAAGGAGTCCCACAGCCACGCGCCGCCGGGAGCCTTGGACTCGGCGAGCAGATTGGTGCCGTTCGCGAACAGCCAGGGCACCACACCGCCCCACAGCCGGTTGGTCCAGAAGTAGGGCGTGAAGCGGGAGCCGCTGGCCTGTTTCATGTCCCGCAGCAGCGCGGTGAAGTCGTCGCGGGTCCAGTCGGCCGGCGGGTACTGCGCGCCGGCCCTGCGCAGCACCTGGCGGTTGAGGTACATGTCGGCCGCGTTGAACTCCACCGGCAGCTGGAAGAGGCTGCCCTCGTACATCATCGACTCCACCAGCGACGGGTGGACGTCGGCGAAGTACTCCTTGAGTTCGGCCGCGTCCCGCTTCACCCACTTGTCCAGGGCGACGCCGAGCCGCTGCGCGAACAGCTGCACGCCCTCGGTGGCCACGTAGACCAGGTCGGGGGCGGTGCCGGCGGCCACCTGCGTGAGGATCTTCGCGAAGAAGTCGGACCAGTCCACGGCCTGCACAGCGTTGATCTGGAGCTTGATGTCGGGGTGCAGCTCGCGGAAGCCCTCGCGGAGCGTGCGGATCGCCTCCGGCCCGTAGGCGGGGCCCAGTGTGGCGACGACGAGGGAGCCGTCGTCACGGCCGGGTATGTCGGCTCCGGTGAGCCGGTCCCAGCTCGCGGCGGTGCCGGCCAGGGCGGCTGCCCCCGCGCCGTAGGCGCCGTACCGCAACAGGGTGCGCCGGGTGAGGTGCGAGTCGGTCATCGTGAGGCCTAACTCGTGTTAGTCGAGGAGTGATGCCCCAGATGATGTGAGCGCCGCACGAGCCTGTCAAGACGCTGGACGGCCTGACCTTTAACGAGTTAGGTCCTGCGGTGTCGCCCCGGGCGGAGATCGCTGTCACGATCTTCCGGTAGGCACGACCACGCCCACGACCAGCGGAGTGCGCATGACGACGGACAGCCCGATGACGGACGAGGCGGTGCGGGACGCCGGGGTGGAGGTGAAGCCGGTCGCGGGGCACATCGGCGCCGAGATCAGCGGGGTCGACCTGGCCGCGGACCTGGACGACACCGTGGTCGCCGCGATCAGGTCGGCGGTGCTGCGGTGGAAGGTGGTGTTCTTCCGGGGGCAGCGGCTGGACCATGCCGGGCATGTGGCGTTCGCGCGGCGGTTCGGTGAGACGGTGCTGCTGCCGCGGCGCGGCAAGGCCTCGCCCCCGGACTTCCCCGAGATCGAGACGACCGCCGACCGGCTGGAGCTGGGCGGGCGGTTCGGCATGGAGCACGACGAGTGGCTGCGGCGCCGCCGCCACACCCTGCTGCGCGGCTGGCACTGCGACCACGGTGCCCGCGTCGACCCGCCCGCTGCGACGATCCTGCGCGCCGAGACCGTGCCGCCCTACGGCGGCGACACCACCTGGTCGAACCTCGCGGCGGCCTACGCCGGACTCTCCGCGCCGCTGCGGCAGTTCGTCGACGGACTGTGGGCCGAGCACCGGCTCGGCGTCGGCTACCAGCCCCGGCCCGGCGACGACGCCTACGTCCGCCACCTGCTGGACCGCCAGGTCGCCTCGCTGCACCCCCTGGTGCGCGTCCACCCGGAGACGGGCGAGCGGATCCTCTACGTCAACGGCTACTACGTCGAGCAGATCGCCGGCCTCTCCCGGCCCGAGAGCGCCGCGATCCTTCAGATGCTGCTGGAACAGGCCGTCCGGCCCGAGTACACGGTCCGGTTCCGCTGGGAGCCGGGCAGTGTGGCGTTCTGGGACAACCGCGCCACGATGCATCTGGCTCCCGGCGACACCGCACACCTCGACCACCCGCGGATCATGCACCGGGTGATGCTCGCCGGGGACGTGCCCGTCGGGGTGGACGGCAGGGCCTCGGAGCCGATCACGGGGACGGCACCCGGCCGCTGGTGACACGAACCGTTCCGTGAGTCGCGATGAGTTGTGCGGTGTCCCGCGGTCGTACTGTCGAACCCCTTACTCAGGAGGACACCGATGCGCAGCGTGACGTATTCGATGGGCGTCTCACTGGACGGCTACATCGTCGGGCCGGACGGCGGCTTCGACTGGACGGAGCCCGACCCGGACGTCTTCCGCTTCTGGATCGACGAGATCCGGGACGTCGGCGTCCATCTGCTGGGGCGACGGCTGTACGAGACGATGCTGTACTGGGAGACCGCCGACCAGGATCCCTCGCTCGGTGACGCGGAGCTCGAGTGGGCCGCGCTCTGGAATCCGCTCCCCAAGGTGGTGTTCTCCACCACGCTGTCGGAGGTGCAGGGCCATGCCCGCCTGGCCTCCGGCGGCGTGGCGGAGGAGATCGAGCGGCTGCGGGCCGAGCCGGGGGAGGGTGACATCGCGATCGGCGGCGCGACGCTCGCCGCCGAGGCGGCCGACCTGGGCCTGATCGACGAGTACCGGGCCGTGGTCCACCCGGTGCTGGTCGGCGGTGGCGTTCCGTTCTTTCCCCGGCACGAGCGCCGGGTGGATCTCGAACTCGTCGAGACCCGCACCTTCAGCTCGGGCGTCGTCTACCTCCGCCACCGCGTGGCCCGCTAGTCGCCCGGTCGCCAGCCCAGTGCCGGGCCGAGCTTCGTCGCCGTGTCGGTGAGGATCTGGACATAGTCCTCGTGCTCGAAGGTGAACGGGAGTGCGAAGGCGACCTCGTCCACCTCGCGGAACGCCGCGTGCGCGTGCAGCCGCTCGGCGATCTCCTGCGAGGTCCCCACCAGGTCCGGCGCGAACAGCAGCCGCGCCGGGCCCTGCGGTGCGGCCGTACGGGGAGTGCGCTCGGCGGCGTACTTCTCGTAGCGGGCGCGCTGCCCGGGCGAGGCGGAGTCCGTGGGGATGACGACCAGGCCCTGCGAGACGCGGGCGGCCTCGCCATCGGGGTGGGCGGCGCGGAACGCCCGGATGTGGGAGAGCTGGATCTCCGCGAAGTCGTGGGGCCCGTGGGGGGCTTCGGCCTTCACGACGCTGCTGGTGAGCAGGTTCATGCCGTGTTCGCCGGCCCACCGGGCGGAGCGCAGGCTGCCGCCGCCGTACCACAGCCGGCGGCCCAGACCGGGGGAGTGCGGCTGCACCCGGTCGGAGAAGGTCTCGAACCCTTCCGTCCCGCTGAAGTCCGTCACCGGCACACCCCGCACGGCGTCCAGCAGCCGCTCCACCCGTCCGTAGCCGAAGTCCTCGGCGTCGGCTGTGTTCGGGTAGAGCGCGCCCTTGACCTGGTCGAAGTGCATCGGCGGGCCCACGCTGACGCCCGGGTTGAGCCGGCCCCCGGACAGCAGGTCGACGGTGGCCAGGTCCTCGGCGAGGCGCAGCGGGTTCTCCCAGCCGAGCGGGATGACCGCCGTGCCGAGTTCGATCCGGCGGGTGCGCTGTGAGGCCGCGGACAGGACGGCGACGGGGGAGGAGATGCCGTACTGGAGATGGCGGTGGCGCACCCACGCGCTGTCGAAGCCGAGCCGCTCGCCCAGTTCGATGATCTCCAGTGTGGACTCGTGGCCGCGCCGGGGATCCTCCTCGTCGAACAGTCCGATGGTCAGGAAGCCCAGCTTGCGCAGCGGTCGCGAGGTCGGTGGCACGGGCGCCTCCATCATTGAACGTTCAAGGGTCTACGACTGTGCCAACCCGGCAGCGGCCCGCGCTGTTCCCGCCGCACCGGTTCCCGCGTGTCAGCGCAGCGGGATCGTCACCTCGTCCTCGACCGGCGGGGCGAGTTCCTGGGCGCGGTTCCCGGTGGCCGCGAAGCAGCGCAGCCGGACCGACTCCGGGGAGACGTCCAGGCGCAGGAAGCACTTGAAGAACGGCGGGCTGTACGTCGCAGAGCCCGGCGAGAACAGCGACGTGTAGATCTTGCGCACGGGCAGCCGGAACCGCCTGGCCCGGTCGGGCCGGCGGCCGGTGCCGAGCAGCCCGGCGACCAGCCGGACGCGCCGGGTGACACGGGTGGCCGCGCCCGGGACACGCGTCGGCGGGATGCCCAGGCGCTCGGCGATCACCGCCGTCGCCTCCGCCTCGGTGAGCGTGAAGAAGCGGGGCATGCGCAGCCGGCGGCCGTAGAGCCGGCTGTAGAAGGCGAGGGAGTCGCCGCGCAGCGGATAGCAGCGGAAGTCCCGCTCGGTCACGTTCGCGATCTTGACGCGGGGGATGGTGTGGGTGGCGTGCATGAACGCCCCGCCGCCGCCCGCCACCACGTACTGGATGGTGCGTCCGTCGTCCAGCCGGACCGGGTAGCGCTGGTAGTTGTGGATGTCGCCGCCTATCGCCGCCACGTAGTGGTGCTCCGGGGCGCGGACGATGTCGTCGACGGTGCCGCCCCCTTCGATGGCGCACGGCTCGCGCCTGCCGTCCACGTACAGGGGCGACCCGGTGACCAGGATCTTCGGGCGGGGCCCCTGGGACACCTCGCGCAGCCAGGCGCCCTGCTCGGCGTCGAGAGTGCCCAGCAGGCCCGTGTCGATGCCTATGATCCGCACCGGTCCGGCGTCGATCGCCCAGTACGGGCCCGGCTGTACGGACTGCTGGGCGGGTGCCGAGCGCAACTTCCGGGCCTCGGCGAGGTGGTGACCGTCGTCCGGTCGCGGCCGGTGCCAGAGCAGGGACCGCAGCCGGGCCCGGGTCAGCGGGCGCGGCCGGGGCTCGGGCGGCAGCGGCGCGGCGTCGTCGCAGAAGACGCGCATGAAGCCGCCGAGGTCCTCGTACCAGTCGTGGTTGCCGGGGATCGCGTAGATCGGCGCCTGGTAGTCCCGGTAGGGGCGGAAGAACTTGGTGCCGTAGTCGTCCGCGCTGCCCACGGGGTAGATCACGTCACTGGCCAGCACGGCGAAGCGGGTGTCCTGACCGGTCTTCAGGAGGCCCGGCACGACGGCGTACTGGGGGTCGTCGCCCTCGCCGGTGTCGCCGATGACCAGGAACGAGAAGCGGTCCGGATCGTCGCGCCGGATCACGTTGTCGGCCGGTGCGCCGGCGGCCGCGCGCTGTGCCACCCACCGGCCTCGGGTGTGGCCGGTCGGGTCCCCGAACCAGGAGGCCAGCACGCCGTTGCGGGCGGCCCACAGCATTCTCGGGTCCAGCCAGGAGATCTTCTCGACCTGCTGCGGCATCAACTGCCGGTATGCGCCGCGTTCGCCGGTGCCCCAGCCGGCGCCTTCGGCAGTATGGCGTGAGGAGTCAGACACCGCTGCACCGTAACAATGATCTACGAGCCGTCCGCAGGCGGGTCGTTCAGCGGCGACGGGCGGACGAGTCCGTGTCGTGCCACGAAGTACGCGGCGCGGGAACGGCATTGGCGGAGGGGACGCCGACGGTGCGGCCCGGGTGCGGGGCGGGGTTCCGGTTCCCGGACCGCTCGCCGTGCACCAGCAGCGGGTCGAACATGATCACGACCCCGGCCAGCAGCAGGAAGACGATCGGCCCCAGCAGCATCGGCAGCAGCAGCGACAGGGGCGACTCGCCCTCCCACGTCCCACCGGTCGTGTCGTGCACATGCACGCTGACGGCTGCCATGCCCGTGTAGTGCATCCCGGACACCGCCACGCCCATCACCAAGCTCGCCCCGAGGCTCGTCAGCAGGCCGCGGATCGTGACGGCCGACCACAGCGCTGCGGTCGCTGCGGCGATGGCGATCAGCACGGACAGTACGACGCCGACCGGGTCGTAGCCGATGTCGCCGTGCAGCCGCATCGCGGCCATGCCCAGGTAGTGCATGGCCGCCACCCCCAGTCCGGTGACGACACCCGCGACCGCCAGGGAGACACGGCCCGGCCCGCGGTAGCCGACGATGAACACCCCGATGCCGACAACGGCGACGGCCACGACGAGACTGAGCACCGTCGTGGCCGCGTCATAACGGACCCGGGTCTCCTCCACGTGGAAGCCGGTCATGGCGATGAAGTGCATCGTCCAGATCCCGCACCCGATGGAGGCCGCGCCTAACGCCAGCCAGCCCGGCTTCCAGGAACGCGCGTTCAGCAGCGAGCGCACGATGCACCGCAGCCCCAGCGCCCCTCCCAGACAGGCCATCAGATACGCCGCCACCGGGGTCACCGCACCGTAGCGGAACCCGTCGACCGTGCCCTCCATGAGCAAACTCCCCCCGAGTCATTGCTGATGTTCAGCAAGGTCTACGCGCAGGGATCGCGGGAAAGCAAGCCCTTACCGTCGGTAGGAGAGCAACTCCTGTCGACCAGAAGTCGATTGAGGTCAGAATGTGCGCTTCAGCAGGTCGAGTAGAGCCGCCCAGTGCCGCTCGTCGGCCTCCTCGTGGTACGACGCGGTGTCGGACTGCGTGAAACCGTGGGGCGCGCCCGTGTACACCTCGCACCGGTGGCGGACGCCCGCCGCGGTCAGGGCCTCCTCCAGGCGCTCGATCTGCTCCCGGGGCAGCGAGGGGTCCTCGTCGGCGTGGCCGAAGTACAGCTCGGCGGTGACCTTGCCGGCCACCAGATGCGGACTGTCCGGCGTGTCCGTCGCCAGCCGCCCGCCGTGGAAGCCGGCCGCCGCCGCGACCCGCTCCGGGTAGGTCCCGGCCGTGAGCAGCGACAGGCGTGCCCCCATGCAGTAGCCGGTCAGCGCGACCGGACCGTCGGCCACCGCGGGCGACTCGGCCAGCCAGCGCAGATAGGCGCCGGCGTCCCGCATCGCCCGTTCGGCCGTCAGGGCCCGCATGACCGGCATGATGCGCTCGAATATCTCCGGCCGCGCCCCCGGGTCGATGAACTCGGGCAGCTCGAACAGCGGTGCGCGGCCGTGCCGGTAGAACACGTTGGGCACCAGCACCGCGTAGCCCTCACCGGCCAGCCGGTCGGCCATGGACCGCAGCCGCGGACGCAGTCCGAAGGCGTCCATGTAGAGCAGGACCGCCGGGTGGGCGGCCCCGTCGGCGGGACGGGCCAGATACGCGTCGGCGGTGCCGTCCTCGGTGGGGATGTCGACGGCGGTTCCCTGTACGGCGGTCATGACTGGGCTGCCTCTCTGCGGGGTCTCGGCCGGAAACCCGTCCGCGTTACCGGGCGGATCACGGGCATCGTGACACGCCGTTTCCCGGGGCATTTCGCCCGCCCCCCGCACACGGCACAGCCGTGAACGCCCCTTGGCGTGCCCTTTACTCGAACCGTGAGGTGTCGCCCGCGCCGTGCCGCACGATCTCGGCCTCCCCGCCGGAGAAGTCGATCACCGTCGTCGGCTCCGTGCCGCAGTCACCGGAGTCGACCACCCCGTCCAGCACGTGGTCGAGCAGGTCCTTGATCTCCCAGCCCTGCGTCATCGGCTCCTCCTCGCCGGGCAGCAGCAGGGTGCTGGACAGCAGCGGCTCACCGAGCTCGGCGAGCAGGGCCTGGGTGACGACATGGTCCGGGATCCGCACGCCGACCGTCTTCTTCTTGGGGTGCAGGAGCATGCGCGGCACCTCCTTCGCGCGGCAGGATGAACGTGTAGCTGCCGGGCGTCGACGCCTTGATCGCGCGGAACACGTCGTTGTCGATCCGCACGAACTGACCGAGCTGCGCGAAGTCCTGGCACACGAGGGTGAAGTGGTGCCGGTCGTCCAGCTTGCGGATCGTACGGATCCGCTCGATGCCGTCACGGCTGCCCAGTCGGCAGCCCAGTGCGTAACACGAGTCCGTGGGGTAGGCGACAAGAGCGTCCGCACGGATGCTGTCGGCGATCTGGCCGATGGTGCGGGGCTGGGGGTTGTCGGGGTGCACGTCGTAGTACTTCGCCATCCGCCGAGCTTATGCCGCCCCGCGCGGTGCGGCTGCGCAGGGCGGGGTGTCGGCCCGCGGGCGGGCGCCGGGGGCGCGCCCCGGATCGCCCGGGACGAGAGCGTGGGACATGTGGGGTAACGTCCCCGACCGGCGTGCCGGAGGCGGCGCGAGGAACGAGGGGAAGCCGAGGTGACTGGCCGAGAGGACGGGAACCGGGAGCAGCCGACACCGGCCGGGCCGGGCCCGGCGTGGGCGGAGGAACTGCTCGAGCACCTGCGCCCGGCGGGGCGCGACGTGCGCAGGGTCGTGGACTGGCTCGCCGGCGCCGTGCGCGGGTCCGTGGCCCTTCAGGACACCGCCGGGAACCTCATGGCCGGAACCCGGCTCCCGCTGGACGAGGGCCTCGTCACCGACATCACCGCCGGCCGGATCGCCTCCGCCGCCTGGGAGAGCCGGGAGCGCCATCAGCGCCTGGTCAGGGTGGGACACCCGTCCCACACCTGTGTCCTGGCCGTCTCCCGCGAGGCCCCCTTCGACCGCCGGCCGCCGACGTCGTCACGCACACCGCCCAGGTGATCGAGCTCCTGCTGACCGCGCGCGAGTCGGCCGCGGCCGGCACCGGCTCCGGCGGGCCACCGCCGACCTGCGCCTGGCCATCCTGCAACTGCTGATGGTCGAGGACACCATCGCCGCCCGCCGCGTCGCCGCCGGACTCTGGCCCGGACTGCTCGACGCCGACACGGCGTGCGTGTACGTCGTCGAGTCCGACCCCGCCGTACGCGACCGGATCGCCGAGGAGTGCCTGGACAGCACCAGGGAGGACGCCCTGGTCGTGCGCTGTCCGGCCATGGACGGGCATGTCATCGTCGTCAGCCCCCGCGCCACCACCGGCGAGACTCTGCGGTCACTGGTCGGCCGGCACCCGGACATCTTCCTCGGCGGCAGTGTCCGCCAGAGCCTCGCCCGGACCGCCACCGCGTACGGACAGGCCGTCAGCGCCCTCGCCGTCGCCCACTTCCGGCCCGACAAGACGGCGGTCTACGCCGAGCGGACCCACCCCGAACGCCTCATGGATCCGGAGGAACTGCGCGGCTGGACGGCCCGGGTACTGCGCCCGCTCGACACGCTGCCGCACCACACCCGCGCCGAACTCCTCGCCACCACCCGCCTCGGCCTGGAGTTCACCGCCGTCAACGCCGCCAAGGTGCTCGGCGTCAGCCGCAACACCGTCCGCGCCCGCATGGAACGCGTGGAAGCCCTGCTAGGCACCGACTTCGCCGACCTCACGGTCCGGGCCGTCGTCCACCTGGCGCTCAACACCCAGATCGGCCTGCCCGACGCCCAGTACCCCGACGACACCGGGAGCCCCACGCTCCGGCTCTCCGACCTGCTGTCCGGGCCCGCCGTACGCACCTGGGCGCGGGACCTGCTGGGCCGGCTGGACGCGGACGCCAGGAACCCCCGCCGGACGCTGCGCACCTGGATCACCGCCGGCGGCAACGCCGAACGAGCGGCGCAGATCCTGGGCATGCACCCGCAGACCGTGCGCGAGCACGTCCGCAGCGCCGAACCCGTCCTCGAACGCCAACTCCTCGCCGCCGGCACCGACCTGTACGAGGTCGTGCTGGCCCACCTGGCCGTCGGCGACCTCGATCCCCCGGTTCTCCGCCGCCCCGACTGACCGGGCTCGCCTCCCGGGCAACCGGTTGGCCAGGTCGCGGCGGGACGAAACCGGGCCATCCGGACTCAGCTGTGCACGGGTGAGCCCTGTTGAGCGTGCAACGGGCATCGACGCGATTCACAAGGCCTCGGACGGCGACGTAGGTTCGACGAACCGCGGGGGCTCGACCGGAACGGGGGACCGGTCGCGCTCCCGCGCGCTGCCTGCGGGATGGCAGTCCTCCTGTTGCCTCAGCCGCGCAGCCGCACGGGAATCTCCTGCCATCCGAAGGCGATGAAGGACGCCACCTGCCGCAGGCCCTCGTCGCCGGCGGCCAGGCTCAGGCCGGGGAACCGGTCGAACAGCGCCGGCAGCGCGGTCAGCGCCTCCAGGCGGGCCAGGGGTGCCCCGATGCAGCGGTGGACCCCGATCCCGAACGACAGATGGTCGTCTGCGGCGCGCGTGGCGTCGAAGACGCCGGCGTCCGGTCCGTAGTGCTCGGGGTCGAGCCCCGCGGCGGCGTACGTCGTGAGGATGGCGTCTCCGGCCGGGATCGTGACGTCGCCGACGGTGAGGTCCGTGACGGCGAACCGGAGCGGCAGCGAGGCGACCGACGGGTGGGCGCGCAGCGTCTCGTCGACGACGGCATCCCAGCCGATCGCCCCGGACCGTACGGCGGCGAGCTGCTCGGGGCGGCGGAGCAGGGCCACGACCGCGTTGCCGATGAGATTGACGGTGGTCTCGAAACCGGCCCCGATGACCAGCATCAGTGTGTACAGCAACTCCTCGTCGCTGAGCCGGTCGCCGTCCTCGTCCCGGACCCGGATCAGCTCCGTGGTCATGTCGTCACCGGGGTGCGCGGTCTTGTGCGCGATCAGCGCGGGCAGCACCGTGCCGATCTGCCGCTGGACGGACGCCGCGTGCTCCGGGCTCGGGTCGGTGGTGTCCATGAGGGCCGCGATCATCCGGGCGGTGTCCTGGCGCAACCCGTCGGGGACACCGAACAGTTCGCAGATGATCCGCATCGGCAGCGGATGGGCGAACCCCTCCTTGATGTCCACGACCGCGCCGTCGGCCGCGTCGAGCCCGTCCAGCAGCTCCGTGGTGATCGCCTCCACCCGGGGCCGCAGCGCCTCGGTGCGCCGGTGCGTGAAGCTCGGCGCCACCAGCTTGCGCAGTCGCGTGTGGTCCGCGCCGTAGGTGGAGAGCATGTTGACCACGCCCACCCAGCCCATGATCCAGCCCCAGGACGGGTGCTCGCCGATCTCGGGCCACAGCCGCCAGTGCAGCCGCGGGTCCTTGCTGACCCGCGCGTCGAGGATGAGTTCCTTCAGCGTGTCGTAACGCGTGGGCGCCCGAGGGCGGGGACTCCCGCCGGGCAGCTCCACCGGCACGATCGGGCCGAGGGCGCGCAGCCGGGCGCACTCGCCCGCGATGTCCGCGCCGAAGGGGTCGAGTGCGATGCGGTCGGTCACGGTCACGGTCGTCCTCTGGCTGATCGGGGGAGCGAGGAGCGAAACGGGCGGGCAGCGCCGTCAGCGAACGGTGGAAGGGGCCGGGCCGCCAGGTGAGACGTTCGCGGGGCAGCACGGGTTCCAGGTCGGGCAGCCACTGCGTGAGCCGTTCGATCGCCTCGGTGGCGATGAGCAGCGTGTGCTGCTTGACCGGGCAGGCGTGCGGGCCCGCCGACCAGGAAGGTGGGAGGCGTCGCCCGGGTGCCGGTCCGCGCCGCGCTCCTGCTCGGCGGCCTGCGCCAGCGCCCCGTACGAGATCACCACCGGCACCGAGGCCCGGATCCACACGCCGTGGAAGGTGACCGGCGTGCGGGCGTAGTGGATGCCGTAGTTGGCGAGCGGCGTCTCGTGGTGCAGCACCTCCAGCACCGCGTCCGTCACCGGGCGGGCGCCGCTGGTGAGCGTCGAGTAGTAGTCCGGGTTGCCGAGGATCCTCGACAGGGCGTTGGACACCAGGTTGGCCGTCGGCTCGTGTCCCGCGCCGAGCGTGAGGAACACCTGCCAGGTGACCTCCTCGGGGGTCAGCCCCGCCGGATGATCCAGCAGCCAGCTCGGCAGGTCGTCGCCGCGCCGCTCGGTCTTGGCCGCGATCAGCTCCAGCACGTACCCGGCGTACTCCGCCTCGCCCTCCGCCGCCTGGGCACCGCCCTCGATCAGCTTGCCGAGCGCGGCGTCGAGCCGGTCGCCGGCACTGTCCGGCAGACCGAAGAGGCTGTTGAACACCAGCGCCATCAGCGGCCTGGTGAACTCGCCGACCAGGTCGGCCTCGCCCCGCGGCCCGATCCGGCTCACCAGCAGATGCACCGCCCGGTGCACCCTCTCCCGCAGGTCGTGCGGCTCCACCAGGTCGAAGGCGTCGATGAGGGTGGTGCGGTAGCGGATGTGGGCGGCACCGTCGGCGAACAGGGTGTTGGGCCGCCAGCGCATCATCCCGAGGACGGGGAGTCGTCGGGGACGGTCGCCTGCCAGGGCCGGGGATCGTGCGAGAACGTCTGCGTGTCGTGCAGCAGGTCCAGCGCCGCCCGCCGGTCCGTGACGACGTACGCCGGCACACCGGGCGCGAGTTCCGCCCAGCCGACCGGGCCCTGGGCGCGCAGGGCGGCGTAGTACGGGCGGGGGTCGCGGGCGAAGCCGTCCTCCCACAGGCGCACGGGCGCCGCGAGGGAGAAGGCCTGCTCGGCAGGGGACGGGTGGGTCACCGGTGCTCCGCGGGTCGGTGGTCGATCAGGTGCTGGACGAGGGCGAGCAGGGCGTCGATCGAGGAGTTCGCCTCCCGCGCGTCGCAGGTCACCATCGGGGTCGTCGGTTCCAGGTCCAGAGCGGCGCGCAACTGCTCGGGGGTGTGGTGCCGGGGCGCGTCCGGGAAGGTGTTGAAGGCCACCGCGTACGGCAGCCCGGTCTCCTCCACCAGCCCCAGCACGTCGAACGAGGCGTCGATCCGGCGGGCGTCGACCAGCACGAGCGCGCCGAGCGCGCCGTGGGCGATGTCGTCCCACAGCGACCGGAACCGCTCCTGGCCGGGCGTGCCGAACAGATAGAGCACGATCCCGCCGGCAGGCTGATCCGGCCGAAGTCGATGGCGACCGTGGTGGTCGACTTGTCCCGGACCCGGCGAGATCGTCGACCTGCGCGGACGCCTCCGTGAGCTGTTCCTCCGTGTGCAGCGGGCGGATCTCCGACACCGAGCCGATCAGGGTGGTCTTGCCCACCCCGAAAGGCCCCGTGACCAGGATCTTCACCAGGTCGCGGGCGGTGTCCGGGAGATGGATGCCACCGCCGCCGGCGGCGTCAACGGCGCTTGAGGTCGCGGAGGCCATCGGCCACTCTCTTCAGCAGGTCGGGGTCGAAGCGCCGGGCGGGCGGGATCGGCGCGCGGGCCAGCACCAGGTCACGGTCGATGAGGCCGTCGGCCAGCACCAGCACGGCGGAGACGGGCAGCCGCAGCAGGGCCGCGGCCTCCACCAGCGTCAGCGACCCGTACTCCAGCTCCTCCAGCAGGGCCGCCTGCGCGGCGGGCAGATCGGCGGGAGCCGGCTCGCCGCTGCCGGTGAGGACCGACAGCCGCTCCAGGTGGGCACGGCTGGGCCGGGCCACCCCGCCGGTCGACAGATACGCGGGAACCAGGGGGCGGCCGCCTCGGCGGCCGGTCATGCCGGCGTGTCGCCGTCGGCACCTCGGGGCCCGGCGGCCATCGCCTTCTCGCCCAGCCGCGCGACCTGCGAGTGCACCCGGTGCGCGAGCAGGTCCAGGCGCACCTCGGGGTCGCCGTACGCGGCGACGCAGGTGCCGTGGTCGGTCGGCACGATGAGCACATAGCCGTGGTCCGACTCGATGACGACCTGCCGGATGTCGGCCCGGTCGGTGTCGGCGAACGCCGCCGCCGCGGTACGGCAGGCGCCCTGCACGGTGCTGGTGATGGCGGCGACCCGCTCGGCCGACGGCTGCGACAGCGCGTCGGTGTAACCGGTCACGAGCCCGTCCCGGGTGAGCAGGACGGCGGCCACGACGTGCGGCACCTCCAGAACCGGTTCGAGCACCCAGGCCGTGTCCCCCGTTGCGCGGCTGGTCATCGAGCCGTTCCCCCTTCGTGGTCGTTCCGGTCTCGGCCGGTGTCGTCAGGCCCGTCGGCCGTGGTCGCGGCCGGGGCACCCTCAGGTACGGCTGGAGGGGCGCCGGTGTTCGGCCGGGCGGCGAAACGTGCGGCCGCCGTGCCGGACTGGAGGGCGCCGAGGGCGGCGGCGGACTCCTCGGGACGCCGCGGTCGGCGCTGCGGTGCGGGCGCGGGGGCGGCGGCCGGGGTGTCCAGCGGCGGCGTGGCCCGGCTGCGGCGACGCCGCTGGGGGAGTCCGCCGTTGTCACGGGGGCCGTGGTGGCCGGGGGCCGGGGTGGAGGCCTGGTCGCCCTGGTCCGTGCCGTAGCCGTGGTCATCGGGTGCGGTGGAGCGGGCCGCCGCGGTGGGGACGGGGGCTCGGGGTTCCGGGGCGCGGTGCGCGGCTCGCAGCCGTCGGACGCGGTGGCCGGGGCCGGTTCGGATGCACGGGCGGGGGCGGGCCGGGCGGCAGGCCCCTCAGCGGCATCGGGCGCCTCGGACGAGGCAGAGACCGACGCGCCACCACCCGCCGTGCCCCGCTCCGCCCTGCGCGTCGAACGCGGGGCGCTGGCCGCCGGAGGCAGTTCTTCGGGATCGATGCGGGTCAGCAGGTGACTGTCGACCCGCAGCACCGCCCGCACCCCGCCGTACGGGGACGGCGAGGACAGGTCCACGCTCAGGTCGAACTGCCGGGTCAGCCGGCCGATGGCGGCGAGTCCCATGCGCGGCGGGTCGCCCAGCTCGGTGAGCAGGATGGGTTCGGAGCCGGCCACCATCCGCTGGGCACGGGCCCGTTCGTCCTGCGTCATGCCCAGCCCGGCGTCGTCCACGGTGACGCAGACGCCGTGGTGGACGGCCTCCAGGTTGACCACGACGTCGGTGTCGGGCGCGGAGTGCCGCAGCGCGTTGTCGAGGAGCTCGGCGACGATGATGGCGACCGGCTCGACGGCGTGGGACACCAGGGCGGTCCCGGCCTGAAGGTGGTTGTGGATCCGGACGCGCCGGTAGCCCGCGAGCCGGGCCTGACCGCCCGTCACCGCGTCCACGAGGTGCGACTCCTCCCGGGCCAGCCCCACCCAGGCCCCGCACACCACCGCGGCGATCTGCGCGCGCCGCAGCGACTGCTCGTTCTCGTGGTCCAGTTCGAACAGGGTCTGCGCCAACTCGGGGTCGTCGTAATGCTGTTGCAGGCCGCGCAGGGCGTCCTGCAGCCGGTACAGCGCCGCCTGGATCTCCCGCGTGGCCCCGCGCATCCCGGCCTGCGCGGCGGCGTCGATGCGGGTGCGCTGCGCGGCGAGTTCGGCGTGCAGCCCCTTCAGTACCTGCTCCATCGCGAGGCCCAGGGGCGAACCGGAGAGCTGCGGGCTGAGCGGGCCGGGCACGGCGACGTGCGGATGGGCCACCTGCCGGGCCGCGGCGGGTACGCGCCGTGCCGCCAGGTGCTCGATCTCGGCCGTGAACGCCCGCGTGTTGCCGTCGAGTTGGGCCCGCAAAGCGGCAATCTTCGCGCGCTGCACGGCCAGTCGCCGCCGCGAGCGCAGCAACCCGCCGCCGAGGGCGAACGCGGACAGCGTGCCGACGGCGAGACCGCCGACGACCAGGTCCGGTAGTTCGATCATCGAATCGAGTCCAGGGAGAGTGGGCAGGGCGGAGTCCGAGGTGCTCTGACGAGCCACCCGCAGCACAGTACACACCGTCATCGACCGGTCTCGCACGGTGGAAGGGCACTTCGTTCTGAAACTGACCAGGGTCTGTTCGCTTCTGTGGCAACTGTCAGGATTGCCGTACGGGGTAGGGGAGTTGGTGGTGCGTACAGGTCTGACCGGCGGGCCGGCCACCCGCTCGTCGAGTGCGTAACCGGATGGTCGCGGAACGTGATGGGGGTGGGCTGTGTGTCCCACCGGAGGACGGGTACCCGTCCGACGCCTGAAGAGGTCCGCTCCGCACGAAGGAGGTCCGAATGACCAGCGAGACGGAGACCGGCGGCGTGACCGGTACGCAGGACAAGGACTACAACCTGATCTGGTACGTCGAGGCGTGCCTGAACAACGCCCTGCGTCTGGAGAGCTACATCCAGGACGCGGAGCGCGCCAAGGACACCGAGGTCGCGGACCTGTTCCGCAAGGCCCAGGCGGACAGCCGCAAGGGTGCCGAACTGGGCAAGAACCTCCTGCGCGCACGCCTCAACGGCGGCTGAGGCCCCACCGGGGCCACGCGGCCCGGACACCGCCGGCGGGCGGGGTCCGGGCCCTTCGCGTGGCAAGAGGTCAGAGCCGGAAGATCGCGCTCACCCGTTCGGCGAGTTCGTCCTCCGACATCGTGAGGTCGACCGTGACGGCGGGCAGTTGGCGGCGTGCGGTCTCCTCGCGGAGGCGTTCCGTGAACAGGCGGTCCCGTGCGGCGATGTTGCGGTTCGCCCGCTCCGGGTCACTGGTCCTCTCCGTGAAACGCGTTCCCGGCGTGGCCCGGCCCGTGAACGCGGCCTGCCGGAACCGCGGTGTGGGCAGGAGCCAGACCGCGTGTCCGGGCTCGGTGAGCAGGGGCTGTACGAGGTGCGGCAGCAGGCGGAATCCCTCGACTACGACACACGTCTCCTGTGGCATGCGCAGCAGGTCCTCGACGATCAGCCCGAAGCCCTCGCCGCGAAACCAGTGGAACGTCCTGAGCATGGTCTCCGGAGAACGGTTCACCCAGCGCTCGTCCATGTCCATGGCCATGAACTCGTGCAGGAACGGGGCCTCGTCGGGCGTGGTCCGTCGGGCGTGGTCCCCCATCACGTCGTCGGTCGAGTACAGACGCCAGCCCTGCCGATCGGCGAGTCTGCGGGCGATCGTGGATTTGCCCGCGCCGCTCCCGCCCCCGATCCAGTAGACGTGCCGCATGCTTCCGCTCTCCCGTGATCGCGCTCTGATTGTCAGTGGTGGATGCCACGATGCCGACAGCTCACCATCCCATCCCCGGACGATAAGGAGCTGATCGTGCGCAGGCCGGTCGAGGGAGAGGTGCATGTGCACTACGGCCAGATCTACGTCGAGACCGATCCGGACAGCTACGGGCCGGGTCTCGAGGAGGCGTTCGCCGGGCAGAGTGCGGGACTTTGTGGAGCGGCGACACCGGGCGCCCTGTGGCTGAACACCGGACTGCACACCGGCTCGGTGGGCTTCACGGTCGAGGTGCACGAGAAGGCGCCGCCGCTGGATCCGGCCTGGGAGGACGTGGTGGAGGTGTCCTTCCGTCCGGCGTCGGCGGACAGCGCGCTCGTGGAATGGGGAGGGGGAGGCTCCTGGCAGCTCGATCTGGAGGAGACCGACTACCGCGTGCGGTACTGCGCCCGGGGCATGGACCAGGCGAGCGAGCAGGACACCCGGACGGACGGCGAGCCCCGACTCGACTGCTACCTCCTGCAGTTCTGGCCCGCCCCGCCCGAGCCGGACCGTGTTCTCAAGCAGACTTCGCAGGCCGCCGCCTACTGGCACCGCTACGCCCGCGAACTGCCGCCGCCTCTCACGCCCGCCGAACGCGCCGAGGCCGAGCGCCAGGCCCGCCTCGCGCAGGAGACGGCGGAACGGGAACGCCGGCTCGCCTTCGAACGATGGCAATGGGGCGGACAGCCGCCGAGCCAGGCCCTGCGGGACGTCGGCGGCAACGTCCGCGGCCTGCTCGAGTTCGACCCCGCCCTGGTCCACGCCATCGACGCCTCCGGCCCGGCCACCCAGCGTGAGGTGGCCCTGTTCGCGGCCCGCCGGGCGTGTGAAGCGGCCGGTCTCACGGCCCTCGACTGGGTCGCCGACGCGCTCACGGCCCTGGCCGAAGGCCGTCCGCTGCCGCCGCCGTTCGACGACGAGACCCGCATGTGGGAGACCCTGGCCACCGACCCGCGTGTCCCGGACCGGACCGTCGGCCGGGCCGTCCCGCCCGAGCGGCCTCCCTTCCGGCCGCCCGCGTCCCCCGGCACCCCCGTGCCGCAAGCCCTGGAGGCCACACAAGCCGTGGTGGGCCCGGCGGCCGCCGTGGCGAGAACGCAGGCCTCCGGCTCCGGCCCGTACGCCTCGGCGATACGGCAGGTTGCCGGCTCCGGCTCGTCCGCCGCGGCGAAACCGCAGGTCGCCGGTTCCGGCCTGCACGCCATGGCGGTCACCTTCGGCCCACCGGACCCACACGTGCGGATGTCGCAGCCGCACATGGCCCTCCCCGCGGTGACCGACGCCGCCGGACCCGACCCGCTCCGGGCGGCCCTCGACGCGGTGTTCGCGGCCGTCGTCACGTACGGCGAGAACCACCCGGCCCTGCTCGCGGAGGTCTGGTCCGTGGTGCGCGGGACCGGCAGGTGACTGACCCCGCCCCTCCGGGTACCCGGGCGTTCCGCCACGCCCGGCCGGGCGGCCGCTCGCGGTGCCGACCAGGTCGGCCACCGGCCATGAGCCGAAGGAGCCCACGCATATGACGGACGTATCCGGTACCGGTCCCGCTCCGGGCGACGACCGCGAGGTCCTCACCAACCGCCAGGGCCATCCGGTCTACGACAACCAGAACCAGCGCACCATCGGCGCCCGAGGCCCCGCCACCCTGGAGAACTACCAGTTCCTCGAGAAGATCAGCCACTTCGACCGGGAACGCATCCCCGAGCGCGTCGTGCACGCCCGCGGCGTCACCGCCTACGGCCACTTCGAGGCCTACGGCACCTGGGGCGACGAGCCGATCAGCCGCTACACCCGCGCCAAACTCTTCCAGGAACGCGGCAAACGTACGGACGTGGCGGTCCGCTTCTCCACCGTCATCGGCGGACGCGACTCCTCCGAGGCCGCCCGCGACCCGCGCGGTTTCGCGGTGAAGTTCTACACGGAGGACGGCAACTGGGACCTGGTCGGCAACAACCTCGGTGTCTTCTTCATCCGTGACGCCATCAAGTTCCCGGACGTCATCCACGCCCTCAAGCCGGACCCGGTGACCTTCGAGCAGCAGCCCCGCCGCATCTTCGACTTCATGTCGCAGACACCCGAGGCCATGCATATGCTGGTCAACCTGTTCAGCCCGCGCGGCATCCCCGCGGACTACCGCCACATGCAGGGTTTCGGCGTCAACACGTACAAGTGGGTCAACGCCGACGGTGACACCAAGCTGGTCAAGTACCACTGGATGCCCAAGCAGGGCGTGCGCAGCATGACCGAGAAGGACGCGGCCAACGTCCAGGCCGACTCCCTCGGCCACGCCACCAAGGACCTGTACGAGGCCGTCGGGCGCGGCGACCACCCGGAGTGGGAGCTGCTCGTCCAGATGATGGACGACCACGACCACCCCGAGCTCGACTTCGACCCGCTGGACGACACCAAGACCTGGCCCGAGCAGGACTTCCCGCCGAAGCCGGTGGGCCGGATGGTGCTCGACCGGATGCCGAAGGACTTCTTCGCCGAGAACGAGCAGATCTCCTTCGGCACCGGCGTCCTCGTCGACGGCCTGGACTTCTCCGACGACAAGATGCTTGTCGGCCGGACCTTCTCCTACAGCGACACCCAGCGCTACCGGGTCGGCCCGAACTACCTGCAACTGCCTGTCAACCAGGCCAAGAACGCGGACGTGCGCACCAACCAGCGCGACGGCCAGATGGCGTACCACGTGGACGGCGGCGGCGAGAACCCGCAGGTCAACTACGAGCCGTCGATCACCGGCGGCCTGCGCGAGGCCCGCTACCCGACCCACGACGAGCAGGGGCCCGTGATCGAGGGGCGGCTCACCCGCAAGCGCATCCCCCGCACCAACGACTACCTGCAGGCAGGCCAGCGCTACCTGCTGCTGGAGGACTGGGAGCGCGACGATCTGGTGAAGAACTTCACCGACCTGCTGTCCCAGTGCGACCGGCCCGTCCAGGAGCGCATGGTCTGGCACTTCCTGCTGGTCGAGAACGACCTCGGGCTGCGGGTCGGCGAGGGACTGGGCATCGGCCCGGAGGACGTCGCCGGCCTGGAGCCCCTGGCGAGCCAGGACCTCACGGACGAGGACCGCGAGCGCCTGGCCAACCTTGGGAAGAACCCGCCGCGCGACGTCGAGGGCCTCACCATGACCCACTGCGTGCCGGACGAGCGGCACGTCGTGACCCGCTGACCGCTCACCCCGCCAGGGCGGTACGGGCCACCGCGAGGGCCTGTTCCGCGTAGCTCCGGCCGAACAGCACGGCGTGCACCAGCAGCGGAAACAGCTGGTGCACGCCGACGCGGTCCGTCCAGCCGTCGGCGAGCGGCGCCTTCTCCTGGTAGCCGTCCAGCACCTCGTCCAGGTGCGGGCAGCCGAACAGACGCAGCATCGCCAGGTCGGTCTCGCGGTGTCCGCCGTGCGCGGCCGGGTCGATCAGCCGGACGTCCCCGTCCGCCGCCCACAGCACGTTGCCGTTCCACAGGTCGCCGTGCAGCCGCGCGGGCCGCTCGGCGGACCCCGCCAGCTCCGGCAGTCGCTCGCACAGACGTTCAACGTCGGTCGCCTCACCGGGCTGGACGGTGCCCTGGTCGACCGCGCGCCGCAGATACGGCAGCACGCGATGCTCGGCGTACCAGCCCGGCCAGTCGGTGCGGGGCTCGTTGCGCATCGGGGCGAGCCCGATGTAGGCGTCCGCCGGTCCGCCCGGGGGCGGCGCGCCGAACGCGGGCGCCCCGGCGGCGTGCAGGGCGGCCAGGTCGCGGCCGAAGCGGACCGCCGCCTCCCGGCTCGGCCGCCCCTGCTCGACCCGGTCGACGACCAGCCAGTGCGCGTCGTGGCCGTGCACGGCCGGTACCCGCACCGTGCCGGCCCCGGCCAGCCAGCGCAGCCCGGCCGCCTCGGCCCGCGTCGCCCCCGGATCGTCGACGCGCTTGACGATCACCACCCGCCCGTCGTCGAGCGTCACCTCGGCGAGGGCCCCGGACAGGGGCCGTTCCCCGGTGACCGCCCGCCCGGTGAGCCGGGCCACGGCATCCGTACGGGTGGTCATACACGCTCCTCCTCGGCTCCGGGCCTGATCGACACTCAGAGTAGGGGCACGCCCCAGGGGACGGCGCCGAAGCCGGCCTTGCCGGATCCGGGACATTCGCCACGCCCCGGTCACGCGGGACGGTGAAATCCCGCCGCCCGCCGACAGAACCGGCCACCGCCGGGGGACCAGTCGGGGCATGACGAGTTCACCGTTCCAGCGCACCATCGCCCTGCCCGCCCCCGTGTGCGAACAGGCCGCACAGCACCTGGAGCAGGCCGCGCACCGGGCCATCGACGGGGCCGCGATCCCCTTGAAGGCGTTCCGTGCCGCCGCCGACAACGACTTCATCCTCCCCGTGCCGGTCGTCGAGCAGGCGGCCGCGTGCCTGCTGGTCCTGGCCACCGAGACCGCCCAGACCGTACGGCCCTCCGCCCTGCGTGCCACCATCAGCGTCGCGCTGCGGCTGCGGGACGCCGTGGAACTGTCGCATCAGCCGGCTCTCAGCAGCAGGTTCTGGTAAGCCAGGGCCGCCGGCGGGGCCGGTGCTCAGGTCTCGCGGAAGGCGACCTGAACCTGGGCGCGGCGCAGTTCCTCCAGCGTGGCGCGCTGCCGCCGGGCCCGTGCAACGAGGTCGTCGAGCTGCCGCGCGTCGAGGCGCGCGTCCGTTGCGGCCAGGTCGCGCAGCGTCTGCCAGCCGGCCGTCTTGCCCTCCACTCCCAGGCCCATCGCCTCCAGCTCCCACAGCGTGCTCAGCGGGGAACGCCGTACCAGGCTGCCGTTGCTCTTCAACCGGCTCATCTGCTCGGCCGCCCGGCCCGCGTACACCTTGTAGCGTCGCACCGGGACGTCGAGCCGCCGCATGATGTGGAGCAGGCTCGCCCGGTCCTCGGCGATCTCGGCGGCGACCGGTGTCAGGGCGTCGGCGAGCGCCGTACCCCGGCACGAGCGCAGCAGATAGCGGATCCGCGCCGTCCCGGCGGTGGCGCCGGCGAGATGGTCGTTGAGGTAGATGCCCAGCAGGGACATGTCGGTGGCCGGAGCACGGTGGGCGCCCGGCGGATCCGTTCGCTGTTCCGTCATGACACTGCTCCTGTCCTGCTCCGGCCCTGCCCCAGGGTGGCCGGAACAGGGGAGTCTCCGGACCTGTCCGGCTCGCGGAAGCCTACGCGGGGCGGGTGCCCCGGCCCCTCCCGGCGAAACGGGATCGCCGTCCCGCCCACGAGCCCTGATTCGATGTGGCCGAGGCCACATCCCGGACGAGGTCCCGATCACGTCCGGGTGCGCGGAGCGACGGCTACCGTCTACGGGCAGACCCCACGCTTCCCACCCCTTTCGGACGGCCCGGCAGTGCAAGCAGATCTCTCTCCTGTCATAGCGGCGACCGCCCAGTGGCTGACCCGCGCCTTCCCCGCCTCCGGCGGCGCTCTCGCCTCCGCGCTGTGCGAGGTGCAGGCTCGGCAGGCCGCGACCGTCGCGGCATGGCTCAGGTACCCGACGGAGATGGACGCCGCCCTGGTGGGCGTGGCGGGCCCCGGCGGCTCCGCGCGGCTGGACTGGGTCACCGGCGCGGACGCGTCCCCGGGTGACGAGGTGGACGCGCACGCCTGGCGCACCTGGGTGGACGAGGTCGTGGCGAGCTGGGCGGCCAGTCTGCTCACCGACCCGGAGCTGGCCGCCCTGGCGGTGGCCGCGCTCGCCGAGGGCAGCCACAGCGCCGGCACATCGGCCGAGTTCCGCCGGCTCATCGCGCCCGACGACAGCGACCAGCGCGCCGCCGCCCTGCTGCGCCACCCCGACCTGCTCGCCCCCGTGGCCGACCTGCACCGCTCCCAACTCCTCGCCCGCCTGCACCCGGGCCGCACACTGATCGCCTGACGCCGGCGCCTTGCCCCTGACGGGGCCCGCGCCGCCCGCTCCCGGCGGCCTCCTTCCGCCGACCTTCGGCGGCGTCTGACGGCCGGCCTGCGGCGACGTTGCCTCGCCGGTCTGCGGTGGTCGCGGCTGTGAGCTCGGGCGGCGTCGGTCTCCTCCACTCCCTCCCCGACCTGCGCGAACAGCCGGTAACCACAACCCCTCACCCTCCGTCACTCACCGGTTTGCCGTACGCGACCGTGCCCCGGGCGCACGGGCGGCGGACGCTGAGCTTGGGCTCGACGGCCTCCGGCCACCTTCCGCGGCGCGAGGCGTACACCGTCGTGCCGGGCCGTGACGCCGCTGACGGAGGAGACCGAGATGACCACCGCCCTCTCACGGAGCTGGGAACACGCCGTCGTCACGGGCGGCGCCGGATTCGTCGGCTCCCACCTGTGCGCCGCCCTGCTGGACGCGGGCGCGGCCGTCACCTGCGTGGACGACTTCAGCACCGGCCGGCCCGAGAACATATCCCCGCTGCTCGAACGGCCCGGATTCACACTCGTGCAGGCCAACGTCACCGAGGGCCTGCGGATCAAGCGAACGCCCGACCTCGTCCTGCACTTCGCCTCCCCGGCGTCCCCCGCGGACTACCTGCGCCTGCCGCTGCACACCATGGAGACGGGCAGCCTCGGCACCCGCAACGCCCTGGAACTCGCACGGTCCTCCCGCGCCCGCTACGTCCTCGCCTCCACCTCCGAGGTCTACGGCGACCCGCAGCAGAACCCCCAGGACGAGCGCTACTGGGGCAACGTCAACCCGGTCGGCCCGCGCAGCGTCTACGACGAGGCCAAACGCTTCGGTGAGGCGCTGACCACCGCCCACGCCGACACTCACGGCACCGACACCTGCATCGTGCGGCTGTTCAACACCTACGGCCCGCGGATGCGCGGCCACGACGGACGCGCCGTGCCGACCTTCGTACGGCAGGCCCTGGCCGGCGAGCCCCTCACCGTGACCGGCGACGGCCGCCAGACCCGGTCGCTGTGCTACGTCGACGACACCGTGCGCGGCATCCTCGCGGCGGCCGCCCACGGCATGCGCGGCCCCGTCAACATCGGCAACCCGACCGAGATCACCATGCTCGACCTGGCCCGGCTGGTCGTCGAACTCGCCGGCTCCCCGTCGGAGATCCGCTTCATCGAACGCCCGGTGGACGACCCGGCCGTGCGCTGCCCGGACATCACGCTGGCCCGAGACAAGCTCGGCTGGGAGCCGCAGGTGCGCGCCGAGGAAGGGCTGCGGCGCACCATCGCCTGGTTCCGCGAGGACGGAACGGACGACTGACCCCAGCGCCCGGGCGTCCTTGCACCGCCGCGTCCGGTTCTCTCCCGACCGCCGAAAGGCCCGCCACCCCATGCGCATCCTCGGAATCAACGCCCTCTTCCACGACCCCGCCGCCGCCCTGGTGATCGACGGGCGGACCGTCGCCGCCGCGGAGGAGGAGCGGTTCTCCCGGCGCAAGCACGGGAAGAGACCCCTGCCGTTCTCCGCCTGGGAGCTGCCCGAGAAGGCCGCCGCCTGGTGCCTGAAGCGGGCCGGGCTGCGACCGCAGGACCTCGACGCGGTCACCTACTCCTTCGATCCGGCACTCGCACGGCCCGCCGAGGACATGGGCCTGGACGACCCGTGGGACCACCTGCGGCTGATCTACGCCCGTGAGGCGCCCGGCTTCCTGCGGACGGCCCTGCCCGGCCTCGCCCCCGGCATCGTCCGCTTCGTGCCCCACCACATGGCCCACGCCGCCTCCGGCGCCTTCGCCGCACCGGACGCCGGCGACTCCTCCGTCCTGGTCCTCGACGGCCGCGGCGAACGCGCCTCCCACCTGGCCGCCCGCCGCGTGGGGAACCGGCTGGAAGCGCTGCACGCCCAGGACCTGCCGCACTCGCTCGGCCTGGTCTACGAGGAACTCACCGAACACCTCGGCTTCCTGCGCTCCTGCGACGAGTTCAAGGTGATGGCCCTCGCCTCCCACGGCACCTCGCGCATGCTCACCGAGCTGCGCCGCCACGTGTACCCCACCGGCGACGGCGGCTTCCACGCCACCGGCGTGCCGTGGCGGGAGCTGTGCGCGCCGCGCAGGTCCGACGAGCCGTGGACGCAGGACCACGCCGACGTCGCCGCCAGCGCCCAGGCCGTGCTGGAGGAGACCCTGCTCGACCTCGTGCGCTGGCTGCACGGCCGTACCCACGACCGGGTGCTCACGCTCGCCGGCGGCGTCGCCCTCAACTGCGTCGCCAACTCCCGTATCGCACGCGAGGGCCCCTTCTCGCGGGTGTGGGTGCAGCCCGCCGCCGGAGACGCCGGTACCGCCCTGGGCGGCGCCCTGCTGCTGTCCGCCGGCGAGGGCGACGAACCGGAGCCCATGACCGGCGCCGACCTCGGCCGGGACTGGTCCGACGCGGAGCTCGGAGCCTGGCTGAAGACGGCCGCCGTACCCTTCGAACGGCCCCCGGACATCGCCGCCACTGTCGCCCGCGCCCTGGCGGACAACGCGATCGTCGCCTGGTTCCAGGGGCGTTCCGAGTACGGCCCCCGGGCACTCGGTCACCGCTCCCTGCTCGCCCACCCCGGCCACGCCGGCAACCTGGAGCGGCTCAACGACGTCAAGGGCCGCGAGCAGTTCCGGCCCGTCGCCCCGATGGTCCTCGCCGACCGCGCCGCCGAGATCTTCGACGGCCCGCTGCCCAGCCCGTACATGCTGTTCGTGCACGATGTCGCCCCGGCCTGGCGGGACCGCATCCCCGCCGTCGTCCACGTCGACGGCACCGCCCGGATCCAGACCGTCGACCCGGCCCGCGAACCGCTGGTGGCCCGCATGCTCGGCGAGTTCGAGCACCTCACCGGGCTGCCCGTCGTCGTCAACACCAGCCTCAACACGGCCGGCCGGCCCATGGTCGACGATCCGCGCGACGCCCTGGAGTGCTTCGGCTCCTCGCCCGTCGACCTGCTGGCCATCGGCCCGTACGCCGTCCGCCGCGGCGACCTGTTCCGTTCCGAGGACGCCGGAGGCCTGCGATGACCGAGCCCCACGCCCGCGCCCGGGACGCCGAGTACGCCGTCGTCGTCCCGACCCTCGGCCGGCCCAGCCTGCGCGTGTGCCTGCACGCCCTGGCCGAGGCGAGCGGACCGGGGCCCGTCCGGGTGGTCGTCGTCGACGACCGGCCCGGCCCGGACCGCCCGCCCCTCACCGCCGACGTCCCGCCGTCCCTGCGCTCGCGCACCCTCGTCGTACCCGGCGGGGCGCGCGGACCGGCCGCTGCTCGCAACCTCGGCTGGCGGGCGGCCGGTGACGTGCCCTGGATCGTCTTCCTCGACGACGACGTCGTACCCGGGCCCACCTGGGGCGACGACCTGACGCTCGACCTGTCCGCGGCGACCGAGTGGACCGCCGGGATCACCGCCCGGATCGAGGTGCCGCTGCCCGCCGACCGCCGACCCACCGACTGGGAACGCAACACGGCCGGACTCGCCGGCGCCCGCTGGATCACCGCCGACATGGCGTACCGCCGGGCCGCGCTGGCCGCCGTCGGCGGATTCGACGAGCGCTTCCGGCGGGCCTTCCGGGAGGACGCCGACCTGGCCCTGCGCATCCTCGACGCCGGCTGGACCCTCACCGGGGGCCGGCGCACCACCGCCCACCCCGTGCGGCCGGCCGGTCGCTGGACCTCCGTCCGTCTCCAGGCCGGCAACGCCGACGACGTGCTGATGACCCGGCTGCACGGCCGCCACTGGTGGCGCCGGGCGCAGGCGCCCCGCGGGCGGCTGCCCCTGCACCTGGCCCTGACCGGTGCGGGGGTGACGGCGCTCGGCTGCGCCCTGCTCGGCCGGCACCGACCGGCCGGGGCCTGCGCCGCCGCATGGCTGGCCGGCACGGCCGAGTTCGCCCTGGCCCGGATCCTGCCCGGGCCGCGCAGCCGTGACGAGGTGCTCACCATGGCCGTGACCAGCGCGCTCATCCCGCCGGCCGCGACCTGGCACTGGCTGCGCGGGCGACTCGCGCACCGTGGGGCCCGGCCGCTCACTCCGCTCGGGACCGGCGAGCCGACGCCCGCGCCCCGCCCGGCGGTCAGGGAACGGCTGCGGTCATGACCCGCCCCACCGGCCCCTGGCTGCTCTCCGGGCGGAACGGGCCCACCGGCGTACGGCAGCCCCCGCACGACCCGGGCGGCCCGCTCCCCGCGGCTGTCCTCTTCGACCGCGACGGCACGCTCGTCGCCGACGTCCCCTACAACGGTGACCCGTCGCGGGTCGCGCTCATGCCCGGCGCGCGGGAGGCCGTGGACGCCGTGCGCGCCGCCGGGATTCCCGTCGGTGTCGTGACCAACCAGTCGGGCGTGGCCCGCGGCCTGCTGACTCCTCGCCAGGTCGAGGACGTACGCCTGCGGGTGGAGGAGCTGCTCGGGCCGTTCGACGTGTGGGCCGTGTGCCCGCACGGGCCGGGGGAGGGCTGCGGCTGCCGCAAACCGGCCCCCGGCCTGGTACTGGCCGCGTGCCGCAGACTCGCCGTCCCGCCCGGACGCACCGTCGTCATCGGCGACATCGGGGCCGACGTGGAGGCCGCGCGCGCCGCCGGGGCCCGCGGCATCCTGGTCCCCACGACCGCCACCCGCCTTGAGGAGACCGCGGGCGCCGACACCACGGCGGCCGACCTGCTCGCTGCGGTTCGCCTCGTCCTCGACCCGGCCCCCGCCGCTGCGCCGGCGGGACAGCCACGACGGAATCCCGGTACGGCGACGGGGGAGTGGCGGAGCAGCCCGGCCGGGCCGGCCGGCGCACCGCGCCGTCACCCGGCCGCGCCGGCGGCGGCACCGCGCGGCCACCCGCCCTGCCACGGGGGAGCCGCGATGACCCCTTCCGTTCCCGCAGCCGCCTGCCCCGGACTCTCGTCGTCCGTCTCGACAGCGCCGGAGACGTGCTCCTGGCCGGGCCCGCCGTGCGGGCGGTCGCGGCCGGGTCGTCGTACACCGCGCTGCTGTGCGGGCCGCAGGGCGCCGCGGCGGGGCGGATGCTGCCCGGGGCGGACGACGTGCTGATCTACGACGCCCCCTGGGTCGGGCTGGAGCCCCCGCCCGTCACCCGGACGGCCACCCGCCGGTTGATGGAGACGCTCACGGCGGGCCGCTTCGACCGGGCGCTCGTCCTCGTGTCGTACCACCAGAGCCCGCTGCCGATCGCCCTGCTGCTGAGGCTCGCCGGGATCGGCTGGACCGCCGCCGACAGCGAGGACTACCCCGGCGTGCTGCTCGACCTGCGCCACCGCAGACCGCCGCACCGCCACGAGGCCCTGGCCGCCCTCGACCTGGCACGCGCCGCCGGCTACGCCCTTCCGCCCGGCGACGACGGCGGGCTGCGCGTCACCCCGCCGCCCCACACCCTCCACCTCACCGGCCCCGAGCCGTACGTCGTCGTCCACCCAGGCGCCGCCGTCCCCGCCCGGGCCTGGACGCCCGGCCGGGCGGCGCGTGCCGTCGCCGTCCTGTCCGCCGAGGGATACCGGGTCGTCGTCACCGGGGGCCGCGCCGAGCGGGAGCTGACCGCGCGGGTCGCCGGACGGCACGCGCTGGACCTCGGCGGCGCCACCGACCTGCCGCACCTGGCCGGAGTCCTCGCCGGGGCACGGGCCGTGGTGGCCGGGAACACCGGCCCGGCCCATCTCGCCGCCGCCGTCGGCACACCCGTCGTCAGTCTCTTCGCACCGGTCGTGCCGGCCGAACAGTGGGCTCCCTACGGAGTGCCGCACGTCCTGCTGGGCGACCGGCACGCCGCCTGCGCGGACACCCGGGCCCGGCACTGCCCGGTGCCGGGACACCCCTGCCTGGACGGCATCGGCGACGCCGAGGTGCTCGCCGCCGTGGCTGCCCTCGCCGGCGACCCGGCGGACCAGGGAGATCAGACGGAGCGAGGAGCGGCCGTATGAACATCCTGCTGTGGCACGTGCACGGCTCCTGGACGACCGCGTTCGTCCAGGGCCCGCACACCTACGTCGTCCCCGTCACCCCGGGCCGCGACCCGGACGGCCTCGGACGGGCCCGCACCTTCTCCTGGCCCCCCTCGGTCCGCGAGGTCACCCCCGGGGAACTCCGCGACACGCCCGTCGACCTGGTCCTCCTGCAACGGCCGCACGAACCGGAGCTGGCCGAACGCTGGCTCGGCGGACGCCGCCCCGGCCGGGACGTGCCCGCGCTGTACCTGGAGCACAACGCGCCCGACGGCGACGTACCGGACACCCGGCATCCGTGCGCCGACCGCGCCGATCTGACGATCGTGCACGTCACGCACTTCAACCGGCTGTTCTGGGACTGCGGAACCACCCGGACCGAGGTCGTCGAACACGGCATCGTCGACCCGGGCCACCGCTACACCGGCCGGCTCGCGCGCGCCGCGGTCGTCGTCAACGAACCCGTGCGACGCGCCCGGTACACCGGCACGGACCTGCTGCCCACCCTGGCCGAGGCGGTACCGCTCGACGTGTTCGGCATGGGCACCGAGGGCCTGGCCGGCCGGCTCGCCCTGCCACCCGACCGGTGCCGCACCGCCGACCTGCCGCACGAGCGAGCTGGCACACGGCGCTGGCCGAACGCCGCACTCTACCTGCACCCGGTCGCGCTGGACCTCGCTCGGCCTGTCCCTGCTGGAGGCGATGCACCTCGGCCTGCCCGTCCTGGCCCTCGCCACCACCGGCGCCGTCGAGGCCGTCCCGCCCGGCGCGGGCACCCTCTCCACCCGCCCCGACGTCCTGGCCCGCGTCGCCCGCCGCTACCTCCACGAACCCGAGGCCGCGGCCGCGGACGGAGCCCGGGCCCGGCAGGCGGCCCTCGAACGCTATGGGCTCAAGCGCTTCCTGGCCGACTGGGAGCGCCTGATCACGGAGGTGTGCTCATGACCCCGTCCCTCAGCCCCTTCCCCACCGGACCGCTCGACGGCGACCCCCTCGACCCGGGCGTCCTCGCGATCGCGCTCGTCTCGGAGCACGCGAGTCCGCTCGCCGCGCTCGGCGGGGTCGACGCCGGCGGGCAGAACGTCCACGTCGCCTGCCTCGCCGGGGCGCTCGCCGACCGCGGTCACCGCGTCACCGTCTACACCCGCCGGGACGCGCCCGACCTGCCCTGCCGGGTGGAGCTGCGCGACGGCGTCGAGGTGCACCACGTCCCCGCCGGACCGGCCGAGCCGCTCCCCAAGGACGAACTCCTGCCGTACATGGACGAGTTCGGCCGGTACCTGGAGCGCGGCTGGCGCACCCGGGCCCCCGACCTCGTGCACTCGCACTACTGGATGTCGGGCCTGGCCGCACTGCGCGCGACCCGCGCGCACGGGCTGCCCCTGCTGCACACGTACCACGCCCTCGGCACCGTGAAGCGACGGCACCAGCGCCTCGCCGACACCAGCCCGCCCGAGCGGATCCCCGGCGAGATCGAGATCGGGCTGGGCTGCGACCGCGTCGTCGCCACCTGCCGGGACGAGGCCGCCGAACTGACCCGCATGGGCATACCCCCGCACAAGATCGGCATCGTGCCGTGCGGCGTCGACCCGGACCGGTTCACCCCCAGGGGCCCGGCCGCACCGCGCGGCCCGTACCCGCACCGGCTGCTCCAGCTGGGCCGGCTCGTGCCGCGCAAGGGCGCCGCGGTGGCCG
>KE354455.1 GCA_000415505.1 Streptomyces afghaniensis 772 | reverse complement strand
GCACCCTCACGGTGATCCCGGTCCGGGTGACCCGGTGGGACCGGGAGGCCGCGCGTGGCGGCATGCTGGGCGCTCCTCTGACCGGGCTCGCGGTCGGTGCCGCTGCCGCCGCCGTCGGGCTGGTGCTGCTGTTCCTCGGTGCGGGTGGACTGCTCGCCGCCGTGGCCACCGTCGCCGTCCCCGCCGTCCTGACCCGGGGGCTGCACCTCGACGGGCTCGCGGACACCGCCGACGGGCTGGGCAGCGGCAAGCCGGCCGAGGACGCCCTGCGGATCATGAAGCAGTCGGACATCGGGCCGTTCGGGGTCCTCACCCTCGTCCTCACTCTGCTCGCGCAGGTCGCCGCGCTCGCCCAGGCCTACGACGCCTCCTGGACCCGGGGCGCGTGGGCCGCCGTCGTCTCCGCGACGGTCGCCCGGCTGGCCCTGACCCTGGCGGCCCGGACCGGGGTGCCGGCGGCGCGGCCGGAGGGGCTGGGGGCGGCGGTGGCGGGTGTGGTGCCGGTGCGCGGGGCGGTGGTCGCCGCCGTGGCCGTCGCGGGAGCCGCGGCGGCGGCCGGTGCCCTCCTCGGGCCGTACGACATGGCCAGGAGCGTGCTCGCGGTCGTCCTCTCCCTGGCCGCAGCCGAGGCGCTGCTGCGCCACTGCACCCGCCGCTTCGGCGGGGTCACCGGGGATGTCTTCGGCGGTCTGGCGGAGACGGCGGCGACCACGGCGCTGGTCGTTCTTGTGCTGGGCTGAGCCGGACTTCTGTCACCGGGCTGAAACGATCTCCCGGTCCCCCTCCTGCCCGGGCCGCCCAGCCGCTAGCTTCCTGCCCCGGAACACACAAGTGATCGGGGGACGTTCATGCCGAAGCTGCGCCGTGCCGTGGCCTGGGCCGTCGACTTCGCACTGGTGGTGGCGCTGGCCTCGGCGCTCGCCGTGCTCACCTTCCACCGGATCTCGGCGCTCGTCACCGACGTGCCCGAACTCGCCACCCGTAGCGGCCTGGACCTGCTGACCTCGCGCGGCGACGTGCTCGACGCCTCCCAGGACCTGGGGCTGACGCTGTGGGACAAGTCGGTGCTGTACGTCGAGCAGGCCTTCGGGCTGCTGGTGCTGGCGGTGTTCCTCTACCAGTGGGCGTGTCTGGCCCTGGCCGGGCGGACGGTCGGCAAGGGCCTGGTCGGGCTGAAGGTCACGCCGCGGCTGCCGCGCCGGGCGGCGCGGCGGGCCGCCGTCACCACCGCAACGGACGTCGCCGTGTACGCGGTGGCCTGTGTGCTGCTGGTCGAGGGTCAGGTCGTGCTGTCGGTGCTGGTGTGGGCGGTCGCGGTGGTGCTGTTCCTGCTGAACGCGCTGCCGGTCCTGTCCCCCAGCGGCCGGTCCCTCGCCGATCGGGTGGCGGGTACGGCGGTCACGGGGCTCTGGCTCAGCACGCCTGTCGCCACGCCCCTAGTTCGTACTTCTTGAGCAGCGAACTCAGTTTCAGACGGCGGGACTCGGCGCAGAAGCGGCCGGTGGGCACCTCGTACTCGACGTGGAAGACGGCCTTGCCCGCCTCCACGAACGGCTTCAGGGCCCCGCACTCGTCGTACTGGGCGCACTGTTCGTTGACCGCGAAGTCGAAGTCCCCGACCAGCTCCGGGATCTGGTCCAGGTCGTTCTTCAGGCCGACGGCCAGACCCCGGTCGTGGGCCAGGCGGGCGATGAGGCGGTTGTAGCGGAGCTGGTCGGCGGCGGTCAGCGGGAAGCCCGTGTCGTTGCGGTAGCCGTCCATGTTGTCGGGCTCCACCGCGTCGAAGCCCTTGTCGCGGCACATGTCCATGCGGGCCGCCATGAGCGGCTCCAGGACGTCGGTGCGGCGGATGTCGAGCCAGCGTTCGCCCTCCCAGCCGTTGCCCCGGCCGAGCACCCGCTTCGGGAACTTCTTCGCGTCCGGGCGGAACTCCTCCCAGGCGCCGGTGGACAGATAGCAGATGACCTTGCGGTCCTCGCGGTGCAGCCGGGCGACGGTGGCCTCGGAGTGGTCGAAGCCGTCGATGTCGTAGACCGGCACGTCGACGGAGGTGTCCAGCCGGCCGCTGAGCTGCCACTGCCAGGCCGTGCCGGGGCGGGGCTGCCAGCGGGGACCGGGCTTGTCGTCGGGGCCCTGGGTGCATCCCGCGAGGAGCAGGACGAGCAGGGCGACGAGCAGGGGGCGTCTCACGGGGCGTTCTCCGGGTTGTGCAGGGTGTACGGCAGTGTGCCCCAAGGATGATCTCCGCTTCCGGGCACCGCGCAGTGCACCGCCGCGCCCCGCTCCCGCGCCAGGCGCTCGGGGTCGGCGCCGGGCGGCACGCCGTACACCAGGTGGCACAGCCGTACCCCGCTGTCGCCGGGCCGGGGCTGGGGAGGCAGGGCGCGGTAGGCCGCCCAGGTGCCCTCGAAGGTGACGAGGACGTCGGCGATGCGGGCGTAGCAGGGGTGCGGTGCCGTGCCGTGGTTGAGGACGAGGGTGCCGCAGCCGACGCCCCAGGCGGCCACGGCCAGCCGCTGGTAGTGCTCGAACTGCTCGGGCCCGGACGGGACCTGGTCGAGGAAGGCGCCGTCGGTGCCGTACCAGTCGCGGTGCCGGGTGAGGTCGCGGACGACGTCCGTGGCGGCGCGGCGGCCGTAGTCGGTGTCGGCGTACCCCAGCACCCGGACACCCGCCGTCTTCAGCCGGGCGGCGACCTCGGCGAAGGCCTCGTCGGGGCGGTCGCCGGGGCCGCTGGCCGGGTTGAGGACGACCCCGTAGAGGCGGGGCGCGGCCGCGACGATCGCGTCCCATTCGGCGGGGCGGGCGGACGGGTGCTCGTAGTACGGGACCAGGAGAGTGCTCATCGGTGGGCGGTTGCCCTCCCCAGCAGGGCGCACACCAGGACGGCCTGGACGACGGCCGCCGTGCCGCAGACGGCCGCAGCGGCCAGGTGCGGATCGCCGGTGCGGGTGGCGAGGAGCACGGTCTGGGCGAGGGCGGCGGCGCAGCACACCGCCGTCGCGCCGGTCACCGCGCCGAACGACTGGAGCAGCAGGCCCGTCCACAGGACCACGCCCAGCAGGAGCAGCCCGGCCAGCCGGACGCCGCCCGGGACCGGGACTGGGGCCACAGGGCGGAGACGGCGAGGCTCAGCGCGAGCAGCGCGGCGAGATAGGCGGCCAGGCACTGGACGACCGTCAGGGCCGTGGTCCGCCGGAAGTCCCGGGCCGTGCCGCTGGAGCGCAGTCCGGCGAGGCTGTCGCTGCGGAAGCGGTACAGCAACCACTCGGCGGGGCCCATGCTGAGGGTGAGCGCCACGGCGGCGGGCGCGGCGACCGCGCTGTGCTCCTCGCCGGCGAGGGCGTCGCCGAGCGCCGCGTACAGCACGAGGACGCCGGTGCCGAGTCCGAACAGGGCGTACGGCAGGGAGCCCGTGAGCCGGGGGCCGGCGGGGCGGAGGTGTGCGGGGGCGGTGCCGAACGCGCCGAAGGGGAGCAGGGCGACGAGTCCCGCGGTCCAGCCGGTCTCGTCCTTCAGGGCGGGCGCCACCTCCCGCAGCCCGAGCGCCGCGACCGCCACCAGGGAGCCCAGCAGCAGGGCCAGGCTCGCGGCCTCGGGCAGCGGGCCGACCAGGGACAGGACCGCGCCCGTCGCCATCGGTGCGAGCGCGGCCAGCAGGAACCGTTCGCGGCCCATCACCAGCAGGACGGTCGCCGCCGCCAGGTAGCAGGACTGCCCGGCGGCGAAGGCGACCACGGTCCGGGTGGCCCCGCCCGCGAACGCCAGCGCGACCAGTGAACCGAGCAGCGCACCGGCCGGGGCGCCGAGCAGCAGGGCTCGCCGGGCGGCCATCCGGTCGCCCAGGCCCAGCCAGGCGTACGCCCGGTGGGCGAGCCCCTGGTTCCACGTCCAGCCGCACAGTGCCCCGGCCAGGAGCGGGACCGTGCCCGCGGGGAGGCCGAGGTCGCCGGGGCCCGTGAACAGGGGTGCGCCGAGGACGTAGGCGAGGCCGGGCAGGGCGAAGACGACACCGCGCAGCAGGCAGCCCAGCAGGCCGATCCGCCAGGGGTCGTGGACCGGGCCGTCGGGCTCGGGGTGGCGGCGCTCGACCCGTTCGTAGAGGGTCTCGGCGAGGGCGAAGGAGTTCTTCACGCCGTACCGCTGGCGTATCTGGTCGTCGGAGAGGCCGTCGGACTCCAGCAGGGCGGCTATCTCGTCCGGGTGGACGGCCGCGGCTATGAAGTCCTCCAGGCGGACGGCGAGTTCGTCGACCGGGTCGGGCTGGGCCCAGCTGGGGGTGCGCTGCCGGGGGATTCCCGGGAGGGTGTCCGGGCGGGAGCCCGGGGGCAGCCAGACGCTTCCGCTCACCAGCCGGCCCCGTCCGTCGCGACGGCCGCGTACCAGGGATCGCGCAGTTCCAGGGTCCAGTCGGCCACGGTCTCCAGCGTCGGCTCGTACACCTCGTCCTCGCCCGCGAGTTCCTTGTAGATGGTGCGGAAGGCGTCCACCGAGCGGCGCAGCGTGAACCGGTCGATGACCCGCTGGCGCGACAACTCCCCCAGCTCGATGCGTCGCCCGTCGTCCTTGAGCAGGGTCAGCGCGGCGGCGGCCATCTTCTCCGGCTCGCGCGGCGGCACGACCAGACCGGTGTCGCCGACGGCCTCGCGCACTCCCCCGACGTCCGTGGACACCGTCGTACGGCCGCAGGACATGGCCTCGATGATGGAGAACGGGAAGCCCTCGGAGATCGACGACAGCATGACGAGGTGCCCGGCCGCGTAGGCCCGCCAGACCTCGCTGATGCGGCCCTCGAAGGTCAGGCCGTCGGTGACGCCCAGTTCGGCGGCGAGCTTCTCCAGGCGGGTGCGGTAGGCCTCGCCGCCGGGCGGGACCGGGCCGAAGAGCCTCAGCCGGGTCGCCGGGATCTCGGCGCGCACCATCGCGTAGGCGCGGATCAGGGTCTCCAGGTCCTTGATGGGGTCGATCCGGCCGCACCAGGAGAGGGTCGGGACCTCGGGCTCGGGGCCGGCGTGCGGGAAGGCGGCCGGGTCGACGCCGTTGTAGACCGTGCGGATCTTGTCGGCGTCGGCGCCGCCGCGCTCCTCCCACCGGCGGTTGTACTGGTTGCACGGCGTGATCAGGTCGGCGGCGCGGTAGCCGTGGGAGTTGAGCTCGCGGTAGAAGCCCAGCATGAAGGCCTTCACGGGCCAGCGCTGGGCGCCCTGGCGGTAGCCGAGGTAGCGCTCGCGCAGGTAGATGCCGTGCTCGGTGAGCAGGAACGGCACGCCGTCCAGGTGGCGGGCGGCGAGCGCGGGCAGGGTCGCGAGGCCGCTGCTGACGGCGTGCGCGACGGAGTCCTCGGGGATACGGACGCCGAGCGGGCGCAGGGCGTGTTCCAGCAGGTCGGTCGCGGTCAGCGCGTCGTGCACGGTGGGGCGGGCGGCGGCCGTCGGCAGATGCGGCATGGTCCATATCCACATCAGCGACCGCAGCGCCGACTCGGTGCGCAGCGCGGCCGGCAGGCGTCCGTCGCGGGCGAGTTCGGCCAGCTCGGTCAGGGACTCGCCGAAGTCGGCGTGCGAGCCGGGGTCGAGGAAGGAGAGCAGAAAGCGCTCGTAGGTCTCGGTGAAGCGGCGGCGGGCCCTGCCGTACGGGGGTCTGGCGCGGCCGGGGCGCGGGCCCCAGGTGGGGACCGAGGTGTGCGCGTAGACGTTGGGCGGCAGTTCCCAGGTGATGGGTTCGCGGCCGTTGCCGGTGAGCGAGACGAGGTGGAAGTCGACCTCGGGCATGCCCTTGACGAGCTGGTCGCACCAGGTGCTGACGCCGCCGTGGACGTGCGGGTAGGTGCCCTCCGTGAGCATGGTGACATGACGGCCTGTTCGCCTCATGCGGTGATTCCCCCTGTGGTGCGGATGATGTGCGGGGAACTGCATGCCCGGATGCCGAGTGCGGCTTCTTGTGGGCTGGTCGCGCAGTTCCCCGCGCCCCTAAAAAGCTCTAGGGCAACTTCAGTGTCAGAGCCGACTGGAGTGCTGCCGGGGTCGTCCAGGCAGAGCGGGATCCCGCGTACGGGGTGCCGAACGCGGCCGTGCCCAGCAGGAGTTGCTTCTGGGTGCCGTCGGGCGCGGTCACCGGGATCTGCGTTCCGGACGGTGCCGTGACGGTGACCGTGTTGCCGATGCGGTACGCCGTGACACGGCCGTCGGCCAGGGCGGTCTGCCAGGCGGCGCGGCGCTGCACCTCGGTGCCGATGGCGCTGTGCCGGGGGTTCTCCAGTGGGGTGTTGTCGGCGAACAGCGCCCGGTAGTCGTCCAGCACCTTCTCCATGACCGGGTAGAGCAGCCGGTCCTCCGCCAGGTTGGACTGGTGCGCGTAGTGCGGCCGGGGGTCGCCGGCGAGGACGTGTCCGAGGGCGGTGCGCGCCTCCTGCGGGACGATGTGCTCGGCGTACCCGGTGGCGGGGTCGAGCGGTTCGTCGAGGCAGGTCGAGGAGGGGTTGTCCTCGCAGACACCGCTCCCGCCGTCGGCCCGCGAGGTGTAGACCCAGTTGTACTCGTCGGCCATCTCGGCCGCCGTGCCCACGTTGTAGTACACGTTCATCGGGTGGCGCGGGACGGTGAGGGCGTTGCCGATCGCGCGCTGCTCAGGCTCGCGGGAGTTGTCCGAGGCGACCCACTTGACGCCGGTGTCGGCGAGGGCGCTGGCCAGGTTCGGGTTGTCGGCGGGCTGCTGGGGCAGCGTCTTCAGGCCCGAGTGCTCACCGGTGACCAGTTCCGTGCGATCGACTGGAAGGCCCTTGTTCACCGCCCAGGCGTGGTTGTCGCGGATCTGCGCGGCGATCTCGGCGCGGCTCATGTACTTGGTCGAGCCGTCGGTGTTCTTCGCGCAGCTCCACGGCACGGTGGAGGTGTCCTGCACGCAGCCCAGGAAGGGGTGTGTGTAGGTGTGGTTGACCCAGCGGTACTGGGCCTTGTCGGCGAGCAGCCGGTCGGCCAGGGCGTCGGTGCCGCCGTGCTCGGTCTTCCACTCCTCGCCCGAGCCCGCGTTGTAGACCATGTCCATGGTGAAGCCGTGCTCGCGCTGCCACTGGGCGGCGTGGGCGGCGTCGTCCGCGGTCATGCGGATCGGCGTGGTGCCCTCGCCGTCGCCGCCCGCGCAGTCGAAGTCGCCCGGGGTGCAGTTGCGCTCGGTGTCCCACCGGCTGTCCGGGGCGAACACGTCGTCGATGTGCACGGCGAAGGAGTTGCGGGTCTGCCCGAGGTGCACGCCCCGGGTGAGCCATTCGACGATGCCCCGGGCCAGCAGCCGGAACTGCTGCTGGTTGCCGTTGTAGGCGAAGGTCACGACGAGTTCGCGACGGCCGTCGTGGGCGTACTCGCCGACGAGACTGCCGCGGCCGGTGCCGCCGGGCACGGGGATGTCGACGTAGCTGGTGAAGCCGGCGCGGGGCCGGGCCACGTAGCCGTAACTCTCCTGGACGGCACCCGAGTTGTCCTCGAACCGGAACGCGCCGTCGAGGTAGCCGAACCAGCCCGCCTTCCCGGCCGCGGTGACGGATGCCTCGCGCCCGTCAAGAGTGCCCGCCCAGCCACCCTCGCTGGTGTAGTCGAGGCCGACCTCGGGGTGCGCCCAGGTGTAGGCGTCGACCTGCGGGATGCCGTACGTCCGCTCGTACGTCTCCAGGGCGGTCTGCTCGGCGGAGCCCGCGCCGAACGGGGACTCGTTCGGCAGGACGACGCCCTGGTACTTGGCGCGGGGGCTGCCGTTGACCGTGTCGCTCAGGAACGACTCGGTGATCTTCGGGCGGCCGGCGTCGTTCAGGTCGACGGTCGTGTACGGGACGCCCGTGCTCCTCAGCTGGGCGGTCACGGCCCGGACAGGGCTGTCGCCGTTGTCCACCACCAGCACCTTCAGATCGATGCGGGGTTCCTCCGCGGCCGCCGCCCCGGGCACCACCGCCCCGGCCGTGATCATGCCGGTCACCGTCACCGCGGCGGCCGTGCTTCTCCATCTGCGCGCACGCTGCGCCATGGTTCCTCCCCCAGAAGATCCCAGAGATCCCCTTGCGGTCGAACAGAGGAGGATCCGTGGAAATCATGCAAAGCGGCGAGCAGGGCGCTCACCGGATCACGATGAGTGTGACTCAGTTCACCGACATGGAGGATCAAGAAATGGCCACTACGCCACCGTCAGGTGAACGCCCGCAGGAATGAGCGAACACGGCCACGCGCGTAGTCTCGTCGTCGAGTGTTCGCCGCACCGGGGAAGGCCCCGTGACACCGGAACCCTGAGGTCGGAATAGGGTCGGCTGTCGGGCCCGGTCGACCCACACCGTTCGACCCCAGAAACTTCACATCGGAAGCGAGATTTCACCACCGTGACTGCTCTCACTCTCAGCACCGCCGCGGCGCCCGGTCTGCGGGCCGACGCCATCGTGATCGGTGTCGCCAAGGGTGCCAAGGGGCCGGTCGTCGCACCGGGCGCCGAGGCCGTGGACAAGGCGTACGACGGCAGGCTCGCCGGCGTTCTGGAGACTCTCGGCGCCTCCGGTGCCGAGGGCGAGGTGACGAAGCTGCCGGCGCCGTCCGGCTTCAAGGCACCGCTCGTGCTGGCGGTGGGCCTGGGCGCGGTGCCCGAGAAGGACGCCGGCTGCGACACCGAGGCCCTGCGCAAGGCCGCCGGCATCGCCGCCCGCGCCCTGACCGGGTCCAAGAAGGCCGCCTTCGCCCTGCCCCTGACGGACGCCGCCGACGCCGGCGCGATCGGGGAGGGCGCACTGCTCGGCGCGTACTCCTTCGACGCCTACAAGGACAACGGCAAGGACCCCAAGGCGAAGAACGGCAAGGCCCCCCTCGCCGAGGTCGCCCTGCTCGGCGGCAAGCCCCGCGACAAGGCCTACAAGGCCGCCGTCGAGCGTGCCGTCGCCGTGTCCGAGGAGCTCAACCGCGCCCGCGACCTGGTCAACACCCCGCCGAACGACCTGAACCCCGAGTCGTTCGCCGCGATCGCCCAGGCGGCGGCCAAGGAGCACGGCATCAAGGTGCAGGTGCTCGACGTGAAGGCCCTGGAGAAGGGCGGCTACGGCGGCATCCTCGGCGTCGGGGCCGGCTCGGCGGCGGGCCCGCGCCTGGTGAAGCTGTCGTACACCTCCTCCAAGGCGAAGAAGCACCTCGCGTTCGTCGGCAAGGGCATCACGTACGACTCGGGCGGCATCTCGCTGAAGCCGGCCGGCCACAACGAGACGATGAAGTGCGACATGAGCGGCGCGGCCGCGGTGTTCGCCGCGGTCGTGGCGGCCGCCCGGCTGGGGCTGGAGGTCAACGTCACCGGCTGGCTGGCGCTGGCCGAGAACATGCCCTCCGGGTCCGCGACCCGTCCGGGTGACGTGCTGCGGATGTACAGCGGCAAGACCGTGGAGGTGCTCAACACCGACGCGGAGGGCCGCCTGGTGCTGGCCGACGCCCTGTGGGCGGCGTCCCAGGAGAAGCCGGACGCGATCGTGGACGTCGCGACGCTGACCGGGGCGATGGTGCTGGCGCTGGGGAACCGGACGTTCGGGATCATGGGCAACGACGACTCCTTCCGCACGGCGCTGTACGAGGCGGCGCAGGAGGTCGGGGAGCCGGCGTGGCCGATGCCGCTGCCGGAACACCTGCGCAAGGGGATGGACTCCCCCACGGCCGACATCGCGAACATGGGCGAGCGGATGGGCGGCGGGCTGGTCGCCGGGCTGTTCCTGCGCGAGTTCGTGGGCGAGGGGATCACCTGGGCGCACCTCGACATCGCCGGGCCGGCCTTCAACGAGGGCGGGCCGTTCGGTTACACGCCGAAGGGCGGCACGGGCAGCGGTGTGCGGACGCTGGTGCGGCTGGCGGAGCTGACGGCTTCGGGCGACCTGGGCTGAGTTCTCGGTACGGGTCGCGGGGGGCTGGTCGCGCAGCTCCCCGCGCCCCTTGGGCCTCTCATCTGAACGTGGGGCGTCTCACACAGCAGCCCGGCGTCTCCTTCTGTGCTGACAAGTGCGAAGATGGGGCTCGGCAGGACAGGGCCCCACCGAAGGGCCGAAGAACGAGCGGCCGGACACCAGCCGCCTGCCGGTCAGTGAAGACCGGCGTACGGCGCACATGCATGGAGGACGTGACGTGGCGAACGACGCCAGCACCGTTTTCGACCTAGTGATCCTCGGCGGTGGCAGGCGGTGGTACGCCGCGGCCTGCGCGGGCTC
>KE354454.1 GCA_000415505.1 Streptomyces afghaniensis 772 | reverse complement strand
TCTGTGCTGACAACGTGCGAAGATGGGGGCGTCGGCAGGACAGGGCCCCACCGAAGGGCCGAAGAACGAGCGGCCGGACACCAGCCGCCTGCCGGTCAGTGAAGACCGGCGTACGGCGCACATGCATGGAGGACGTGACGTGGCGAACGACGCCAGCACCGTTTTCGACCTAGTGATCCTCGGCGGTGGCAGCGGTGGTTACGCCGCGGCCCTGCGCGGGGCTCAGCTGGGCCTGGACGTCGCCCTGATCGAGAAGGACAAGGTCGGCGGCACCTGCCTGCACCGGGGATGCATCCCCACCAAGGCCCTGCTGCACGCGGGTGAGATCGCCGACCAGGCCCGCGAGAGCGAGCAGTTCGGTGTGAAGGCCACCCTCGAGGGCATCGACATCGCCGGCGTCCACAAGTACAAGGACGGCGTCGTCGCCGGCCTGTACAAGGGGCTCCAGGGGCTCGTCGCCTCCCGCAAGGTGACCTACATCGAGGGTGAGGGCCGTCTCTCCTCCCCCACCTCCGTGGACGTGAACGGCCGGCGCGTGCAGGGCCGCCACGTGCTGCTGGCGACCGGCTCCGTGCCGAAGTCGCTGCCCGGCCTGGAGATCGACGGCGACCGGATCATCTCCTCGGACCACGCCCTCGTCCTGGACCGCGTGCCGAAGTCCGCGATCATCCTCGGCGGCGGTGTCATCGGCGTCGAGTTCGCCTCCGCGTGGAAGTCCTTCGGCACCGACGTCACCATCGTCGAGGGCCTGAAGCACCTCGTCCCGGTCGAGGACGAGAACTCCTCCAAGCTTCTCGAGCGCGCCTTCCGCAAGCGCGGCATCAAGTTCAACCTGGGCACCTTCTTCGAGAAGGCCGAGTACACGCAGGACGGCGTCAAGGTCACCCTCGCCGACGGCAAGGAGTTCGAGGCCGAGGTCCTGCTCGTCGCCATCGGCCGCGGCCCGGTCTCCCAGGGCCTGGGCTACGAGGAGCAGGGCGTCGCGATGGACCGCGGCTACGTCCTGGTCGACGAGTACATGCGCACCAACGTCCCGACCATCTCCGCCGTCGGTGACCTCGTCCCGACCCTCCAGCTCGCGCACGTCGGCTTCGCCGAGGGCATTCTGGTGGCGGAGCGTCTGGCCGGTCTGAAGACCGTTCCGATCGACTACGACGGTGTCCCGCGGGTGACGTACTGCCACCCGGAGGTCGCCTCCGTCGGCATCACCGAGGCCAAGGCCAAGGAGATCTACGGCGCGGACAAGGTCGTCGCTCTGAAGTACAACCTCGCGGGCAACGGCAGGAGCAAGATCCTGAACACCGCGGGCGAGATCAAGCTCGTCCAGGTCAAGGACGGTGCCGTCGTCGGCGTCCACATGGTCGGCGACCGCATGGGCGAGCAGGTCGGCGAAGCCCAGCTGATCTACAACTGGGAGGCGCTGCCCGCCGAGGTCGCGCAGCTCATCCACGCCCACCCGACGCAGAACGAGGCGCTCGGCGAGGCCCACCTGGCCCTGGCCGGCAAGCCCCTCCACGCGCACGACTGACCCCTCGGTCGACGAACGCGACGACACAGACTTCCGCACTTTCCGAAGGAGCAACGAACCATGGCGGTTTCCGAACCTTCGGCGCTCGGCGAGAGCGTCACCGAGGGCACTGTCACCGCTGGCTGAAGGC
>KE354453.1 GCA_000415505.1 Streptomyces afghaniensis 772 | reverse complement strand
CGGTGAACATCGTCTCGCCCGGGCCCACGTCGTAGACGGCCCCCATCGACCAGTGGAGGGCGACCGCGTAGCCGCCGCAGTCCCGTACGACTCCCTTGGGCTTTCCGGTCGTTCCGGACGTGTAGAGGATGTACAGGGGATCGGTGGCGGCGACGGGAACGCAGCCGGCCGGCGGCGCGGCGGCGACCAGGTCGGCCCAGTCGAGATCGTCCGGTCCCAGCGCGGCCGGCTCCTGCGGGCGTTGCAGGATCACCTTCTTCTCCGGCTTGTGGCCGGCGAGTGCGATGGCCCGGTCGAGCAGGGGCTTGTACGCGATGACACGCTTGCCCTCGATGCCGCAGGAGGCGGAGACGACCACCTTGGGGGCGGCGTCGTCGATGCGGAGGGCGAGTTCGTGCGGGGCGAACCCGCCGAAGACGACCGAGTGGACCGCGCCGATGCGCGCACAGGCCAGCATCGCGACGGCGGCCTCGGGGACCATCGGCATGTAGATCACCACGCGGTCGCCGTGCCCCACACCCAGCTGCGCGAGCACTCCGGCGAAGGCCGCCACCTCGTCCCTCAGCTGCGCGTAGGTGTAGGTGCGACGGGTGCCGGTCACGGGGGAGTCGTGGACCAGCGCGGGCTGATCGCCCCGGCCTGCCTCCACGTGCCGGTCGAGCGCGTTGAAACAGACGTTGAGCCGTCCGTCGGGAAACCAGCGGTAGAACGGTGCGCCGGAGGAGTCCAGGGCGCGTCGCGGAGTGACATCCCAGTCGATGCCCTCTGCCGCCGTCAGCCAGAAGCTCTCCGGGTCCTCGGTACTGGCGCGGAAGACATCCTCGTACGCTCCCATCGCGCACTCCTTTGTGGCATCGGGGGACGGTGGTGGGGCTGTGTGCGGAACGGTGCCGACACACGTACCGTATGTCGGCCGGCAGGGTCCGTCAGGTGCGGTTCGCCTCCGCGCCCTGTGTCAGGATCTTGAGGTCCCCCTCAGAGCCCACGGCATCCACAAGGACGAGAGATGACGACCGATGACTGATACCGCTGCCGTCGAGGTTCTCGCCGACGTCCACCGCGGCGTCGGCCGCATCCTTCTGAACCGGCCCAAGGCGCTCAACGCCCTGACGACAGACATGGTCGCCGCCATCGACCGAGTGCTCGCCGAGTGGGAGCACACACCGTTGTCCGCTGTGGTGCTCGCCAGTACCAGCACGAAGGCGTTCTGTGCCGGTGGAGACATCCGCACGATCCGCGAGCACAGCCTCGCCGGGGATGCCGAGGCCAGTGAGCGGTTCTTCGCCTCCGAGTACCGGCTCAACGCCCGGATCGCCGAATATCCCGTGCCGGTCGTGTCGCTCATCGACGGCGTGTGCATGGGCGGCGGTCTCGGTCTGTCCGTCCACGGCAGCTTCCGCGTCGTCACCGAGAGCGCGGTGCTGGCGATGCCCGAGACCGGGATCGGGTTCTTCCCGGACGTCGGTGCCAGCTACTTTCTGCCGAGGCTGCCCGGCGCGATCGGCATGTACCTGGGACTGACCGGGCACCGGCTCGACGCGGCCGACGCCCTGTACACGGGGCTGGCCACGCACTTCGTCCCCAGGGACGGGCTCGACGCGGTCGCCGATGCCCTGGCCGACAACGCCGGCGACCCGGTGGACGTCGTCCTCAACCGCCTGGCCGGCCGCTCCCCGGTGGCGGAGAGCGGGTTGGCCAAGGTGCGCGGGGACCTGGACCGGGCGTTCGGCGCGGCTACCGTCGGCGAGATCGAGAAACGCCTGCGCCACCTCGACACCCCCTGGGCGGCAGCCGCGCTGGTCGCCTTGGAGTCGGCCTCGCCGCAGAGCCTGGAGATCACGCACGCCCTGCTGGCCCGGGGCAGGCAGCGCACCTTGCGCGAGTGCCTCGGCGCCGAACTCGCCCTCACGCGCACGACCATCCGCACGCCGGACTTCCTGGAGGGCGTCCGTGCGGCCCTGGTCGACAAGGACCGCACTCCCGACTGGCAACGTGCGTCGCTCGGCGAGCGGACGCTGCCGTCCTGACGTGTCCGCAGTGATCACACTCCTGAACGGGATCAGTCGTTGTCGGGGACCATCGAGACCACGACCTTGCCGGCCTTGGTGCGGCCCTGCTCGACGTGGGCCATCGCCTCGAGCGTCTGGTCGAACGGGAAGGTGCTGTCGATGACCGGGCGGAGCTTCCCGCTGTCGTAGAGGGCGCCGAGTCTGCGCAGCTGGGAGCCGTTGGCCTGCATGAAGAGGAACTGGTAGCGCACGCCCAGCGCCTTCGCCTGTTTGCGGATCTTGCGACTGAGCGTATTCATGACCAGACCGAGGAAGGAAGGGGCGCCGAGCGGCTTGGCGAAGCCGGCGTCGGGCGGGCCGACGACGCTGATGGCCAGGTCGCCGGGCTTCAGCACGGTCAGCGACTTCTCGAGGTTCGCCCCGCCCAGGGAGTCCAGCAACGCGTACATATCACTGGGACGATCCCGCGATCTCGGCGGAGGCCGCCGGGCACATGGCCGGCATCGACTTCCTGCGCGAGGTGCAGGCAGGGCGGCTGCCGAGGGCGCCGATCAGTCACACCGTCGACTTCGCCCTGGACGAGGTGGAGCCCGGCAGGGCCGTCTTCTCTCTGAATACCGGGGGAGGAGCACTGCAACCCGATCGGCAGCGTCCACGGCGGCGTCTTCGCCACCCTGCTCGACTCGGCGGCGGGCTGCGCCGTCCAGTCCCTCCTCCCGCCGGGCGTGGCGTACACCTCGCTCGACCTGACGGTGAAGTTCCTGCGGCCGATCACCGTGGACACGGGCCCGGTGCGCGCCATCGGCACGGTCGTGAACAAGGGCCGCCGAACCGCCCTCGCCCAGGCTCGGTTGGTCGACGCGAAGGACCGTCTCCTCGCCCACGCCACCAGCAGCTGCATGCTCTTCCCGGTGCCCGCCCGTCAGGTGTGACCACGCAGCCGGCCGGCTCTTTGGATTACGTTCGCAATCCCATAGAATTGCGAAGCCGGTGAAGGGCAGACGGCCCTTCGGGGCGGCGAAGGAGCGTGTGCCGTGGTGCGGTACGGAAAAGAGCACAAGGCGGAGACGAGGCGGCGGATCATCGAGACGGCCGGCCGTCGGTTCAAGCAAGACGGTATCGACGGCTCCGGGGTCTCGACGCTCATGAAGGACGCGGGGCTGACCAATGGTGCCTTCTACGCTCACTTCGAATCCAAGGACGACCTCGTCGCCACGGCAATCGCCGACCAGGTGAAGGTGCAGGCCGAGAGCGTCGTCGCGCGGGCCGCGCCGGGCCGTGCCGGACTCGAGCAGATCGTGCGGGGTTACCTGTCGCCCCAGCACCGCGACAGCCTCGGCGACGGCTGCCCCAACGCCGCTCTGCTCGACGAGATCGGGCGTTGTACCGACGCGACCAGGCAGGCGTACACCGACGGAGTGCTGGTCCTCATCGAGGGCATTGCCGCCCGCATGGCGCCCGAGGCCCCGTCCTCCGCACGCGTGAAGGCGCTCAGCCTCCTCGGCCTGATGGCAGGGACACTCCAGCTTTCCCGCGCCCTGACCGACACGCAACTCGCCGACGAGCTCCTCGAGCAGGGGATCGACAACGCCCTCGCCCTGCTGGACGCCGGGCAGCGCGTCTGACGCACCACCACATGCCGTTCCGCCTCCGTCATGTCGGAGACGGAACACCGCACGCGCTCGGGCTCGTCCGCCGCGTTGCCGAACCTGTGGGCGAGGCAGCCACACGACAGGGGCGGCGAGTCGGACTCCCCGCACCGAACCACCAAGAGGCCGGCCGTCATGCGCCGGCTCTCGCGCGAGAGAGTCCGATCGGGAACCCATGGAAAGCCGGACCGGGGCGTCAGGTGGGCATGCGGTTGTTCTTGCGGATCTGCTTGTCGAACGTTCCGGCGGGGACGAGGCGACGCGCCGTGGTGACGCGTGAGGCCAGCGGGCCGGCGGTGTAGCGCAGCTTCGGCTTCTTGTCGGTGGCCGCTGTGACGATCACTTTGGCGACGACGGCGGGGTCGTCGCCGTTCTTCATCGCTTCCGCCATCACCTCGTCGAAGACGCGCCGTCGCTCCGCGTACAGAGGCAGCGGGGTGTCGGGCTGCGCGGCGTTGGTGTCGAAGCCGGTCCTGGTGTGGGCGGGCTGGACGAGGAGGACCCGGACACCGTGCTCGTGGACCTCGTGGTCCAGCGACTCGGAGTAGCCCTCGACGGCGTGCTTCGACGCGACGTACAGGGCCATGAAGGGCTGGGGGGCGACCCCGAGGACGGACGAGATGTTGATGACGCGTCCGTACCCTGGGCGCGCATGTGCGGCAGGACGGCCTTCGTCATACGGATGACACCCAGGACGTTGACGTTCAGCACGCTCTGGGCCAGGGCGACGGAGTTCTCCTCGACGGCGCCCGCCGCACCGACGCCCGCGTTGTTGACCAGGACGTCGATGCGTCCGAACCGGTCGATCGCCTCTCCGACCGCGGCGGTGGCCGAGTCGTCACCGGCTATGTCGAGATCGACGTACGTTCTTCACCCGCACCGCGGGCGGACGCCGAGCCGGAAAGCAGTTCCTGGCCCGTCTCAAGGAGCGCACCCACGACCGGGACAAGGCGATCTCCCTTACCTCGTACTTCGCCCAGCTCAAGGCCATCCACCGCTGGGGGCTGGCGCAGCCGCAGGACCTCTCCGTCATCCATCAGCCCGTACTCGTCGCCAACGGCGAGAGTGACAGGATGGTGCCGACGAAAAACTCCTTCGACCTGGCCCGGCGGCTGCCGAATGCCGACGTGGTCGTCTACCCCGACGCCGGCCACGGAGGAATCTTCCAGTACCACGAGCAGTTCGTGGCGGAAGCCCTCGACTTCCTTCAGCGGTAGCGGGCGTCAGGGGCGGACGGCATGCCTGTTGCGGCTCGGTCGTAACTCTCAGTGTATGATCGAGCTGAGTATCTAAAAGTAAACTAAACTCGGTTAGAATCGCTCGCATGGATGCGTGGACCGAAGTTCTCCAAGGCACCGGCATGGACCCCCGGCTCGACCGGGACACGTCCAACTGCTCGATCGCGCGGACCCTTGAGATCGTGGGCGAGAAGTGGACGATCCTGATTCTGCGTGAGGTGTGGTACGGCTCGTCCCGTTTCGGTGACTTCGAGCGTGTCCTGGGCTGCCCTCGTAACCTGCTGGCGACGCGGCTTCGGATGCTCGTGGAGGAAGGGATCCTGGCGACCGAGACGTACAAGGAGCCCGGTTCGCGGAGTCGGCCGAAGTATGTGATCACCCCTAAGGGCATGGATCTGGTGCCGGCCGTGATGGGGCTGCTGCAGTGGGGTGACCGCTACCGCGCCGACCCGGAGGGGCCGGCGGTACTGGCGCGACATCGCGGGTGCGGTGCACACGTCGACGTCCAGATTCGCTGCGAACGGGGCCATCCGGTGGAAGCCAAAGACATCGAGAGCGTTCCCGGCCCGGCCTTTCGTATGAGGTCCGCCCGAGTGAGCTGAGGACTCCTCCGTCAGCTTTGGCGTCGCAGGTGCGTCGTAACCGGACAGCGCGCGATTTCCGCGAGACGCTGCCTCTGGCACCCGCCTCGCCCCCGCCCGCTGTCCCCCGGAGTCCGCCATGGCAGCACCGCCGGTCCCGTCCACCGAGGACGGATACCGCTTCGACGACCTGCGCGCTCTCTTCATCAACTGCACGCTCAAGCCGTCGCCCCAGCTCAGCCACACCCAGGGGCTCATCGACAAGAGCCGGGCGATCATGGACGGGCAGGGGGTGAGCACGGAGCTCGTCCGCGCGGTCGACCAGGACATCGCGCCGGGCGTCTACCCGGACATGACCGAACACGGTTTCGCCACGGACGCCTGGCCCGCGCTGTACGAGCAGGTGATGGCAGCGGACATCCTGGTCCTGGCCGGGCCCATCTGGCTGGGCGACAACAGCTCCGTCACCAAGCAGGTGATCGAGCGTCTGTACAGCTGCTCCAGCCTGCTCAACCCCCAGGGACAGTACGCCTACTACGGACGGGTCGGAGGGTGTCTGATCACCGGCAATGAGGACGGCGTCAAGCACTGCGCCATGAACGTCCTCTACAGCCTTCAGCACCTCGGCTACACCGTCCCGCCACAGGCGGACGCAGGCTGGATCGGTGCCGCGGGCCCCGGACCCTCGTACCTGGACCCCGGCTCGGGCGGCCCGGAGAACGACTTCACCAATCGCAACACCGCCTTCATGACCTGGAACCTGATGCACCTGGCGGCCCTGCTCAAACGCGCCGGAGGGATTCCGGCCCACGGCAACCAGCGCACGGAATGGGACGCGGGCTGCCGGCCCGGGGCGGACAACCCGGAGCACCGCTGAGCCGGACCGGGAGCCCACTGCTCTCGGTCCCCTGATCCCCGTCCCCGTCCCCGTCTCCGTGACCGACGGTGCGACGGAGCGACGGTGCGACGTAAGGATTCCGTCATCAGCTGCGGGGTGCTGCCCGGCCGCCGATCTCCGTTGAATGGGGAAAGCGACGGGAACTCTCAGGAGGCGATCGGGGATGGGGCGCGTGCGAAAGGCATTGACCGGGCCGTTGGTCATCGCGGTGTTGGTGGTGGCGGTCGTCGGGGGCGGCTTCGGGCTGTACTGGTTCCAGCCGTGGAAGCTGTGGCAGGACGAGACCGTCCGAGAGGGCCTGCCTGGGGTCGCGGAGACCTCCGCTCCTCCTGCCGCAGCGCCCTCCGACGAGCCTTCCGCGCCGTCCTCCCCGGCCACCGGTCCGCAGACGCTGGCCAGCGGTGAGCTGATCAGCCACGAGCACGCGACATCGGGCACGGTAAAGCTCGTACGGCTGGCCGACGGCTCCCACGTCGTCCGGCTGGAGAACCTCGACACCAGTAACGGGCCGGACCTGCGTGTCTGGCTGACCGACGCGCCGGTGAAGCAGGGGAAGGCCGGGTGGCATGTCTTCGACGACGGGAAGTACGTCAGCCTCGGCAAACTGAAGGGCAACAAGGGAAGCCAGAACTACACCCTGCCCCCCGACGTGGACCCGTCGACTTACGGGAGCGTGAGCATCTGGTGCGACCGTTTCGACGTGTCGTTCGGCGCCGCCGACCTCACCCGAGTCTGACAGCGGTCCGGTCATAGCCGGGCGCGACAGGTGAGACGGTCAGAGTTGACCCCGATGTCAGCGGCTGTCCCCTCCAGCGGGCGGGGCCGGGGCGGTCTCGCGTACGACCACGTAGACCGCGTGCACGGTGAGTATGCGCTCGATCTCGTCGATGATCGGGGCGAAGAACTGCTGTCGGTGGTCCGCGTCCGTCATCGAGGTGACCGCGAAATACATGCTGCCGAAGCCGGCGAGGAGCGTGGCGTTGCGCAACATCGCGACCGGGACCGCGGGCAACAGGACCGACGTCTCAGGTTTCTCACCGATCCACTGTTCCGCCGTCTCGGGCGTGACCACGAGCAGGCCGAGGGCGATGAAGAAGGTGAACAGGGCCAGGCCGACCACCGCCGCCTGTACGAGCTGCCGGCTGGCCAGCATCAGCAGCAGGTTGCGCTCCTGCCGTGCGGTCAGCGGCAACGCGGGCAGCTGACCGTCGGGCGCCAGGCGTTGGACCGGCACACCGTCCAAGGGTGTGCCCTGGCATGCCGCCGACAGTGTGGGCAAGCTCAGGTCCTGTTCGACGCGGCCGATCTCGTCGCGCAACCGGGCGGCGGCCGCGAGCACGGTGATCGCGCCGAACAGGACGACGACCAGCAGGACCCGCCACCACGCCAGGTGGTTCATGGCCTGCCACAACTCGCCGGTGAAGAAGAGGAACAGCGTGACGAAGAGCAACGCGGGCAGCGCGCGGCCCAGTAGGTGCACGCTGTTGCGCAAGTCGAAGACCGAGTGCCGGACCGCCCGGCGCAGCAGGGTGCCGAAGCCGTACGTCGTGCCCAGAAGCGTGGCTACGAAGACGGTGGCGAAGAAGATCACGAACCCCAGCAGCCCGACCACGCGGCCTCCCGGCGCAGTGACCGTTCCGTCGACGGCGAGCTGGAGGAGAGGCACCGCGACGGGCATCGCGGCGTAGGCGACGAGGACCGCGACAGCGGTGGTGCGCGAGAAGCGAGGGAGTCGGCGGACGCAGGCGGTCACGACGCGCCAAACGGCCAGCGTTGTCACGGCTACGCCGCCGAGGAGGAACCACGCCCCTGACCCGGCGGATCTGAGCGGGACGAGCCAGGCCAGGCCGGCCAGCGCCGCGAAGACAAGGGACGGCAGCATCCGCGGCAGTACGTGATCGACGAAGCCGTACCCCTCGATCATGATGGGCGTACCTCGCCGGACGAACCAGTGCTCGGTCCGGCGCACCACCGCTTCAGACACTGTGAACGGCATGGCCGGTCGCCCCCTGATCACCGCGTGACGGACCCTCTGAGCAGCAGGGCGACCGCACTCTACGTCAAGATGTGTGGCTGGTGAGAGGAGCATCGGCCCCGGCGAAGCCGGGTGACGCCAGACCGTGACCTGCTCCGGGCGGTGGGCAGAGAGCAACGAGCCCGGGGTGCCGCTACCCGGAGGGCAGCCCCGCGGGCGGCGGTCAGGGCTGTCGCCAGGGTGATCACTGATTCGAATCCGTGAACTCCGGCTCTTTATCCGAGGCGACCGAGGGCCTGATCCCTTCCACGGGCTTGGACTCACTCTCCGCCCCGGTCCCTGCGGTGCGGCCATTGCCCGGGAGCAAGAAGGCCACACAGACCGCCCCCACCCCAAGGATCGCCGCGCCCACCAGGCTGGTGTGAGCCACTGCGTCCGCGAAGGACGAGCTGACGGCGTCCGCCATCTGCTGGGCCCCGCCCGAGAGTTGCCCGGCCTGCTCCTTGAGCTGCGCGGCCTGCTGCGGGTCGGTCGCCCGCGCCGCCTGCTCGGCGAGCTGCTGTGCCTGGTCGCCGATGCCCTGGGCGACCCCGTACCCCGCGGCGACCGAGTCCTGCGCCCGGCTCAGCGCGTCGGCCGGGAGTTCGCTGCCCGCTGTCGCATCCGCCAGACCCGACGAGTACGAGGTCGACAGCAGCGAACCGAGTATGGCGATGCCGATCGCCCCGCCCAGTTCCTGCGAGGTGTCGTTGACCGCGCTGCCCACGCCCAGCTCTTCCTCAGGGAACGCACCCATGATCGCGTCGGTGCAGGGCGAGAGCGCCAGGCCGATGCCGAGTCCGAGTGCGAGGAGGGGCGCCACGAAGTCGCCGTACGACGACGACTTGTCGACCTGAGTGAGCAGCGCGAGTGCTGCCGTGCCGCCGACCATGCCCGCGACGATCGTCGCCTTCCGGCCGAAGCGCGGGGTGAGGTAGCCGGTCAGCGCGGAGCCGGCGAAGACCGCGCCGGCGAGCGGCAGCATGCGTATGCCTGTCTCCAACGCGTCGTATCGCAGGACGAACTGGAGGTGCTGGGTGAGGTAGTAGAAGGCGCCGAACACCGCGAGGAGGAACAGTACGACGGCGATGTTGGCACCTGTGAACGCGCGGTTCGAGAAGCGGCGCAGGTCGAGGAGGGGGTGCGGGTGGTGCAGTTCCCAGAGGGCGAACGCCACGAGCCCCACGAGCCCGATGACCGTGCCCGTGACCGCCTCGGCGTCCCAGCCGTGCGGGGCCTCGATGAGCGTGAAGACCAGCGCGGCGATCCACACCACCGACAGCAGTCCACCGACGTAGTCGATCCGCGGCGCGTGCGTGGCCTTGGACGGCGGTACCAGGACGAAGGCGCCGACGATGGCGAGGGCGATCACGGGAACGTTGATCAGGAAGGTGGACTGCCAGCTGGAGCTCTCCAACAGCATGCCGGCGATCAGCGGTCCGGCGGCGATGGCGAAACCGGCCGTGCCCGCCCACAAGGTGATCGCCTTGGTCCGCTCGGCGCGTGGGAAGGTCGCGGCGAGCAGGGAGAGCGTGGCGGGCATGATGAGCGCCGCGCCGACGCCCATGACGGCTCGGGCCGCGATGACCCCCGCCGCACTGCCGACGAGTGAACCTCCTATCGCTCCGCCGCCGAACAGGACGAGCCCGAGAACGAGCGCGCCGCGTCGGCTGTACTTGTCGCCGATCGCGGCGAACAGCAGCATCAGGGCGGCGTAAGGGATGGTGTAGCCGTCGATGACCCACTGCAGGTCGGTGCTGGTCAGGCCGAGGTCCTGGGTCATGGAGGGCGCCGCGACCGTGAGGGCGGTGTTGGCCATCACGATCATCAGCAGGCTCAGACAGAGCACGAGCAGAGCCCACCAGCGCCGGGCGTAGGGCCGGTCCATCCTCTCGACCGGTTCGTTCATGAACACACGCATGGGAGGGCGGTCCTTCCGTATAAGGGACCCGCGCAAATCCCCTGCGGACAGGGGCGGGTGCACGGAGCGACAAGGCATGCCGCGAGCTTCCGTTCACTAGACTTTATCACTCGACAAAGTCGAAAGATCGAGTCTCGTGCTGCGTGGCTGTTGTGAGATGGGGCGCTCAGCAGCGAGTCGCCGCTGGGTGAGGAAGTCCCGCCGGCTCACGCCGCGAGGTCGCCGGTGACCGACCCCGCCGCGTCCCCCGTCTCGCGCAACGGAACGGCATCCGGCTCGTCGGCAGGTTCGGACTCGGCGGATGCCATCCTTCTCCGCCGCCTCGACGGCGTCCTCGACTTGCGGCCGTGTCGTCTGCGTGAGGGGTCGCGGCGCACCGCGCCCCGCTGGAGCGAATGACCTGCGGGCGTCGCTTCTAACTGCGGTCCTTCGCCGATGCTTCAGCATGCGGCGCGGGTACTGGTTCATCCCCAAGCACCAGTTCGGCCGGCCGGCCGCTGGACCCCATCGCCAACAGCGGGCCGCACCTGCCGATGTGGCTGGCGCAGCGGGTCTTCGGCACCCTCCTGCGGATCATCAACGGCGACCCGACGCGGCTGGGGCTGCCGAAGCCGGACATGCTGTTCGAGACCCATCCGGCCATCAACTCGATGCTGATCCACCACCTCCAGCACGACGACCTCACCGCCAAGCCCGGATCGCCCGCACCGAGGGCAGGACCGTGTACTTCACCGACGGCACGAGCGACCACTTCGATCTCGTCCTGCTGGCCACCGGCCATATCCACAAAGTGCCGGTCGCGCAGCGGTACTTCGACGACGACCAACACCCGGACCTGTACTTGTCTCGTTCTCGCGCGAGCACGAGGGCCTGTTAGGCATCGGCTTCATCGAGACCAACTCCGGTGCCTGCCAGCGCTTCGACTCCCAGGCGCAGCTGATCGCCGGGTACATCCATGACGCGCGGCACCGGCTGCCGAAGGCGGAGCGGTTCGCCCGCTTGACCGCGCCGACCGCCCGGATCTGTCCGGCGGGCTGAAGTTCGTCGACTTGCCCCGCCACACCGGCTACGTCGGCAGCGGCGCCTTCGTGAAGTACCTGGGCAAGGTCGCGGGCGAGATGGGCTGGCGCAGCGCGGTGGAGTACCCGGCGTGCGCGCCGCACGAGGTTCTGATCAACGCCGCGTTCGTGGGCCGGGCGGTGACGATCCTGTACCCCTGCGACGAGGTGCGGCTGGCCCCGGAGGTGATCGCTGATGCGAAGGTCACCCACCCGACCGTCAGCAGCGGGGATGGACGTGAGTCGGTCAGCGACGCCTACGGCTGGCAGGCGGTCGTCGATCGGTACAACCAGGCGCTTGCGCCTGGACCGGACGCCGCGGCCTTCTCCTACGGTGGTGAGGCGGCCGAGCAGGGGCAGCTGGTGTGTGAGGTCCGCGATGCGGACCGACTGATCGATCCGCTGGCCGGCCGCCGCCCGCCGGAGCACGGCCGGCTGGGCGACGGGGCCTGATGCTGGTCCACTATGCGTGGTCGTCCGGCGCGCTTCTGCTTTCGCACCGCAGCGAATTACGCTTCCAGACGGCGCCGGGCCCACGCAGCCACGTGCGGTGACATCCCCAGCACCGTTACCGGGTCGGGGAGTGCTTGTGGTGGGGGTTCAGCCGGTAGTCGGGACAGTCGCGGTTTTGACATGCGCCCGGGCCCCACATGGGGACGAATACGCCGAGGGTCTTGTGGCGGTGGACTGCGGCTGGCACGGATTTCTTGCAGGTCGGGCACACGTACGCGTCGGGCTTAGGCTTCGTTTTGACCATTTTTTTACGATATGCCCGTACTGGCGTGTCGGGAAGTGCCCTGCTCCTGCGCCGCCCCGAGCGCTGGCCGGCTCCACCCTCCTGGCCCGGTGAACCGGCTGGAGGCTCAGGGGCATCCGTCACGGGCAGTGAGCTGGGCGTCGCGGGCTGCTCAGTGGCGTCCTGTTCGTCGGTGTGTTCCAGGACGCCTGCCGGGGCGGGCCTCTTGAGGCTGAGCACCACGGAACCTGTCAGGACGACGACGATGACCGCGAGGCTGATGGGTGAGGGGATTTCCGGGATGCTGGGGCTGATCAGCTTGTGGGATGCCTGGAGGATGAGCTTGACCCCGATGAAGGCGAGAATGATCGCCAGTCCCTTGTTCAGGTAGTGGAAGCGGTCCAGCAGGCCGGCGAGCATGAAGTAGAGGGCCCGCAGGCCGAGGATGGCGAAGGCGTTGCTGGTGTAGACGATGAAAGCGTCGTCGCTGACCGCGAGGACGGCGGGCACGCTGTCGACGGCGAAGATCAGGTCCGCGGCCTCGATCGCGGCGACCACCGCGAGCAGCGGGGTCGCCATCCGTATGCCGGCTTCCTTGACGAAGAATTTCGCTCCGGCGTACTCGTCGCGCACCGGGATGAGCTTGCGGAGCATCCGTACGGCGAAGCTCTTGCCCGGGTCGAAGCTCTCCTGCTCGTCCTTGAGGAGTTTGTAGGTGCTGTAGAAGAGGACCGCGGCGAAGGCGAACAGCACCGCGGTGAAGCGGCTGACCACGGCCACGCCGAGGGAGAGGAAGATCCCGCGGAAGACGAGCGCGCCGATGACGCCGAAGAACAGCACGCGGTGCTGGTAGGCGCGGGGCACCTTGAAGTAGGCGAAGATCACGGCGAAGACGAAGAGGTTGTCAACCGACAGGCTCTTCTCCAGCAGCCACGCCGTCGTGTACTCGGTGCCGGCAGTGGTGCCGAGGACGAGGAAGACGACCGCGCCGAAGATCAGGGCGAGGCTCACCCACAGACCGCTCCAGGCGGCGGCCTCCTTGAAGCCGATGACGTGCGCGGTGCGGTGGGACAGCAGGTCCACCGCCAGCGACACGACCACCGTCGCGGCGAACGCCCCCCACATCCAGAGCGGCACCTCAAGCACGCCGAACACCCTCACTGCGGCCCGCGCGAACACACCGGCCCTATACAGGAGTGTCCGGCATTGCGCCCTTGAGGGCATGCGGAGCGGGTGACGCCGACCGGAGGCATCCGACCGCCGTGACGACAGCGCCCCGCAAGGACGGACCGGCCTGGGGGGAGTGACACGCTCCTAGTCACCGGTGCCCTGCCGGTGCTGCACACCTGAGGTCCCTCCGGTGCCCGACCCGGCTCCTCCTCGGTCCCCTCCGGGCGAACCACGGCGGCCGCCTCCACGGCCGCCGCGGCCTGCGCGGTGCCCGCAGTCATCGTGGCCATCGAACGCGTGCGATCCGGCGCCCACTGTCCCAGCGATGTCGCCACCGGCGCGGCGATCGGCCTGGCCAGTGCCTGGCTTACCCGGCACGCCCCGCACCTGATCCTGCGCCGCTGGACTAGCTACGCGGGGATGTCGGTTCGGTGCCGGGTATGGAGGCAGGTCACCAGTAGTGTCGGCGGCCGGCGACTGCGTGTCCCATGGATCCCATGATCCACAGGATGGCGCCGATGACCGCGAGGATGATCCCGATCGTCCACAGGATCGATATGCCGGTAATGAAGCCGACAACCAGCAGAATGATGCCGAGCAGGAGCATGACCGCCTCCGTTCCGCAGTAGTGCTGGTTTCACTGTGGACCTCGCCACGGCACTAGGGAAGCCCTGGTTTCTCCTGAGCTCGCTGCGTGGTGTGACACGGCCGGCTCCTACGCATCCAGCGTGGTTGCGGTTGGTATCGAGCCGGGGGGGGGCGGCCTGCGACGGCTGGAGCACGGCGGCCAGTTCCTGGGCGCATCCGCAGATGTGCACAGCCGCGTTCGCCGGGCTCTGCTCGACGTCGAGGGCGTGTTGCAGATCGAGCAGCGGCGCGCCCTGCGGGGCCTCTTCGCAGGCCGGGGGGTGCAGCACCCCGCCGGGACGGGCCGCGACTGTCGCCCGGCTTCTGCAGCACCCATCCCGACGGCCGGCGGGCACGGCCCCGGCTGCCTGTTCTCGCCTGTACGGCCCGTGAAGTGTGAGCGCGGACGCGGTGGCCACTCGCAGGACAAGGGTTGGGTCTACAGCCCTTGGGGGCTCTTCGCCGTTCTTCGGACGGCGAAGAGCAGTCCTCCTGTGTGATCTTCACGCAGCAGTGAGGGCGTGCATCTTCACGGTGGAAGCATCCGCATCACGAGCTTCAACGGCAACCCGCTCTTTCGTCGCGCAACCTTGGCTGCTGGTAGTCCGGCACCTGGTGGACTACCGCTGGTGAGTGGTTTTGAACCTCGGAACCGCAGCTCAGTGCCATCGCGCCAACGATGACAGCAGGGGCAGTGTTCGCGTATTGGTGCAGTGACCGATACGCGAACATGAAGTACTGCCATCCTCGAAGAGTGGGGATGATCCGCTCACACTGGCAGATCGAGGCCCTGCACCATGCGAGTGCTCAGGCCGGCCGAGCCGTACGGACAGGACGGTGCACGCAGTCGGGGCCCGAGGACTTGCATGCCTTGCGCATTGGAACCGCGCCGGGTGACGGCAGGCTGTGTGGAGAGGACGAGGAGGCACACATGCGCGTGGGGATGACGGTATTGCCGGAGTATTCCGGAGAAACCGCCCGGAAGATCTGGGCCAGCGTCGAAGAGTACGGGTTCGACCACGGCTGGACTTTCGACCATCTCGGCTGGGACGGGCTGCTCGACGGCCCGTGGTACGGCACGGTGCCGACGCTGACCCTCGCCGCACTGGTCACGTCACGGCTGGAGATCGGCACGCTTGTGGCCAGCCCGAACTTCCGCCACCCGGTGGCCTTCTCCCGCGACCTGATCGGCCTCGACGAGATCAGCGAAGGGCGTCTCACTCTCGGCGTCGGCGCCGGCGCGGAGGGCGGGTACGATGTCGACGTTTTCGGGGCGGGAGCGCCGAAGAGCCGGGTTCGCAGGTTCGGCGAGTTCGTAGAGCTGCTGGATCGGCTCCTCCGCGAGGACCATGTCTCCTTCCAGGGTGACTACTACTCCGCCGTCGACGCTCGTTCGGTGCCCGGGTGCCGGCAGCGGCCGCGGCTGCCGTTCATAGTGGCGGCCAACGGTCCCGGGGCAGCGTCTGTCGCGGCGCGGTATGGGCAGGGGTGGGTGACGATCGGAGGGATGGCGGAGCGGCTCGACGCGTGGTGGGGTCTTGTCTCGGAGGCGAGCGACCGGATGACGGCTGCCCTTGCGACGCACGGACGCGAGGCCGATCCGGAGTTCCGGCGGGTGCTGCAGACCGATGCCGCACCGGTGCTCAGTATCCAGTCGGCCGACTGCTTCGACGATTTTCTGGGCCGGGCCGACGAGCTGGGGTTCACCGATGTCGTCGCCCCGTGGCCGCGTGCGCAAGGTCCCTTCTCCGCGCCGCGGTCGGTGGTCGACCGGATCGCCGCGGACGTTCTTCCCCGGTGGCGGACTTCGCAAAACGACTGACGGTGTCACCTGAGACGGTGCGCACGTGCCATCCTCGAAGAGTGGGGACGATCCGCTCACACCGGCAGATCGAGTCCCTGCACCATGTGAGGGACGCCATCTTCGCGGGGACGCCTCGCAGTTTCGGACCCGACAATACGCCCCGCGCCATGGCGACCTGACGCAACCTCGCCATGGGCGCCCTCCGCCTCACAGGCACCCAAAACGTCGCCGCTGCACTCCGAGTCAACTCCCGCGACCAGAAAGGCTACACCGAAGCCCTGGCGCGAGACGTCCTCGCGCACGCCGCTTGCTCCGAGGAGATGACCACAGGCGAACAACGCAGGCTGACGGAGACAGTGGCCTCCGCTGGGTTGGGGTGCGGCGGTGTACCGCACCACCTGGAACGGAGTCTGCTGGACGCCGTGGAACTGAGCACAAGGGCCGTTGAGTAGTTCCTCTTGTCCGTCTCCCGTCCTAGCGCCGGGGGACGATCACAACAGCGACGAGAACCTGAACAGGGTGCGGATGTCCGCAGAGCGGGACGCTCCAGGCGCCTGCCCAGCGAACTCCCCCTCCACACTCGCTCGGCGCTCAACATCCGGGCATAACCGGAAGACTGGGTGGTGACGACAGGGCAGGCTTTCTCGCTCATTCCCTTCGGCATGCGGCAGTAGTGGCGGTGGGCCATCCGCGATGCGTGGGATCGCGCTGTGTTGTTTCGCCTTCGACCTCATAGCGGTAGGGACCTGGCGCCGCCGGTCCGAAGTGACTCATTGCGGGTGGAACTGCCGTGCGGGCGCCCTTGGCCTGGTCCCGATGACGCATCACATGGAGTGCGTTGCCTTCTTGAGCCGGCGGTTCTTGTTATGCGCGAGGCGTTCAGTCGCTCACGGCAGACAAGGGATGAACCCAATGGACTGGCTCCTGCATCGGAAGCGTGCCAACCCCACGCCCGTCGCAATGCGGCGGCAGTGGATCCTAGGGGTCGTGGTCAAACTCGGCTGCAATGAGCGGAAGCACGAGACCGGCTCAAGCGACCGGCGGCTTGATGGCGGGTTGTTCACGCAACGGGGATCGTCGGGAGCTATCCGCTGTTTTTCGTTCAAAACTGGTCCGTTTCTTGAAGGTGGTCGGAGTTCGAGTGCGGTCCGCATGAGGGCGTCCGCCGAGTGCCAGCATGCTGGTGAGGTCAATGATCATGGGAGTCGCCGGTTTGGCCAGCCGCGTGTCCGGCTGGGCGAGTGAGGTCGTCATCCCGACCTGATGACGCGACCTGATGACGCGTCAGTAAAGTCAGCAAGTGGTCAGCATGAGTCCGGATGAACTCTGCGAAGACTTGCCGAACATGTGACTGGTCGCAGGGGGGTGAATGTGGGCCCTGCGACGTCCTCGCGCACGTAACCGCAGGCCAGACCAAACCTGGCCTGCGCCCAGCCCCGAGACTACGACGCTTCCTGTTCGCTTCCGTCCGACCATGCTCACCTCTCGCTCACTTCCGGCACATTCATTTGGAAAATGCCAAAGCCTTCACCTGGGCCAAGTACTTTCCGTAGTGTCGTGCTCACGTTCGCGGGAACGGCCGTGCAGGGGAGGGGGATCCGGCGTGCCCGGAATCGACGAGAGTCTGCTGCAGGCCATGCGGCTGCCCGGTGCGCGAGGGGCGGCGGTGGTCGACTGGATCAGCGGTCTCGCCCTGGGCGCGGTGGGTGACGCGCCGGGCGGCGACCTGGAGGCGGCGGCCGCGGAGACCGCCGAACTCGCCCGTCTCGCCACGGAGAGCGGCGTGCTCGCCCCGGCCGGCGACGACGCGGGCGGAGCGTCCGGCAAGGAACCACCCGTACAGGACCTGATCATCACGAACAGCGACTCGTACCACCTGCTCAGGTTCGTCACCACGACCTTCGACAGCACCGTGTTCCTGCACTTATGGCTCGACCGCGGTGAGGGCAACCTCGCCCTGGCCCGCATCCGGCTGGCCGAGATGGCGGACAGACTGGTGCTCGGATGATCACGCCGACCCGGACCGCACGCACGGACGAACCGGCCTCGGCCCTGCTCGGCACACTTGCCGCCCAGGGCGCGAGCGGCGCCCTGTCCACCGAGGCGGGGATCGTCTACCTGGCCGCGGGACACGTCGTGCATGTCGAATCCGCCCTCACCCCCGACATCGGCGATCTGCTCACGCACAGCGGCGCGCTCGCCCCGGACGGCTGGTGGGAGGCGATCGACCAGGCCGGCCGCCGTTGCCGTGTCGGCCGTCAGCTGGTGGACAGCGGCCACCTCGCCGTCGGCGCGCTCGAACTGTGCCACCTGGGCGCCCTCTTCGACGCTGCGTACTTCGTCCTCGCCCACGACGGACCGGCCCTCCGCTTCCGCCCCGGAGCCGCGCACTGGCTCGGCGCGGTCCGTGCCGTGCCGGTGGACACCGTCCTGCGCGAGTCGAGACGGCGCCGCGAACTGCTGCACCGCATATGGCCCGAACCCGCCATCGACCTCGCTCCGCTCGCCCGCGTGCCCGACGCCGACCCGGCGGACCTGCCGCACCGCCGCAGCCGCACCCTCGCCCAGGTCGACGGCGTCCGCACCGCCGCCCAGATCGCCACCGTCCTCGCCTGCCGCACCTTCCACACCCTCGTCGAACTCCGCCGCCTGGCCGCCGCCGGGCTGGTCGTTCCCAAAGTCCCCGCCCCTGCTCCAGGTTCTGCCCCCGCTCCTGCCCCCGCCCCCGCACACGTGTCCGCCGAGCCGGGCCCCGCCCCTCGTCCCACGGCACCGGACGAGCCCGACACCGCACTGCTGCGACGGCTCCTGCACGCCTTGGAGGCACTGTGATCCGCGCGCGACGACAGCGTGCCGAAAGGAGACTGCTCATGGCCGTCGAGACCGACGTCCTCGACGAACTGCGTCGGCTCCGCACCCGCATACCCCGCCTGACCGGTTCGCTCGCGGCCACCGTCGACGGACTGGTCCTCGCCCACGACGTCCCGGACACCGAACCGGAGGGACTCGCGGCGCTCACCGCCGCCGCCCTCGGCGTCGCCCACCGCATGACCGACGCCGCGGCCCGCGGCGACTTCCGTGAACTGCTGGTGCGCGGCTCCACAGGCTATGTCGCCACCTACGCGGCCGGGGCGACCGCCGTCCTCACCCTCCTCGCCGAGGACCGCGTCAACGTCGGCCGCCTCCACCTCGAGGGCCGGCGCGGCGGCGCCCGGATCGCCGACCTGGTGGCCACGCACGTCGGCCCGGGCACCGGCCGCCACGCCGACCGGCCCGCGCCCGCCGAACACCTCGCGGCGGCGCCCCCGGCCACGGCCCGACCCATCGTCACCCTCCCGGTACGCACGCCGCAGCGGCCCACCCACCAGCCGCGCCCGCAGACCGGCATCTGAGCCACCCGACCCACCAGAACCACCCGACCCACTGAAGAACACCGAACGAAAGGAACCGCCCGCATGGCCAACACGGAGACCGCGCTGAAGGAATGCCTGAGCTCCATCGACGGAGCGACGGCCGTGGCACTCGTCGACTACACCAGCGGCATGGCGCTCGGCACCCTCGGCGGCACCAAGGACTTCAACCTGGAAGTCGCCGCCGCAGGCAACACCGATGTCGTACGGGCCAAGCTGCGCACCATGGAACTCCTGGGCCTGAAGGAGGAGATCGAGGACATCCTGATCACCCTGAACTCCCAGTACCACCTCATCCGCCTGCTCAAGGGACGCGGCGGCAGCGGACTGTTCCTGTACCTCGTGCTCGACGCGAGCCGCGCGAACCTGGCGATGGCCCGCCACCAGCTCCGCCGGATCGAAACCGACCTGGAGGTCTGAGCCGGCACCACCGGACGGGAGCCCTCCGCCACGGACACGTCGCGGAGGGCCCCGGCATGCCGGGAGACGGGCGCCTACGGTTGGTCCCATGACGGCACCCCTGGACGTGCTCGTGGTGGGCGCGGGCCCGACCGGACTCGCACTCGCGACCCAGCTCCGCGCGTACGACACCCTGTTCCGGATCGTCGACCGCTCACTGGACCGAGCGCGGGAGTCACGCGCCCCGGCCATCCAGCCCCGCACCCTGGAGATGCTGGCAGCATTCGGAGTGACGGACGAATTGGTCGACCGGGGGAACGCGGCGGTCCGGCTGCGCCTGCACTTTCCCGGACGGGTGCTGCACGTGCCGGTGTTCGACGTCGGCTGCGACGACACGCCGTACCCCTTCCTGCTCTTCCTCCCGCAGTCGGAGACGGAGGCGGTCCTGACGGCCGGTCTCGCCGCACGGGACGTCACCGTCGAGCGGGGCACGGAGCTGGTGAGCGCCGATCCGGAGGGCGGGTACGTCACCTGCCGCCTGCGCCACGGGGAGGGCGGCGAGGAGACGGTGCGGGCCCGCTACGTCGTCGGCTGCGACGGCGCCCACAGCACCGTGCGCGACGAAGCGGGCATCGCCTTCGAGGGCCGCGCCTATCCCCAGACGTTCCTGTTGGCCGACCTGGAGGTCGACGGGCTGGAGACGGGTGCCGCGCACACCTTCATGACCGCCTCCGGTCTGCTGTTCTTCTTCCCGCTCGGCACCCCGGCCACCTGGCGGTTGATCGCCATGCATCCGCAGCGAGCCCGGTCCGACGAGGTGACGCTGGACCTGCTCCAGCAGATCGCCGACGACTGGACCACCGACCGGCTGACTCTCCGGGACCCGGTCTGGATGACTTCCTTCCGTATCCACAACCGCGGCGCCACCCACTACCGGAAGGGCCCGTTCTTCCTCGCCGGGGACGCCGCGCACATCCACAGCCCGGCCGGGGGGCAGGGCATGAACACCGGCATCCAGGACGCCCTCAACCTGGGCTGGAAACTCGCCCACGTCTGCCGCGGGGCAGCGCCGGAGGAGTTGCTGGAGACCTACGAGGCGGAGCGGGCCCCGGTCGGCCGCCGCGTACGGCGCCTCACCGACCGCGCGTTCACCGTCGGCACGAGCAGCCACCCGGCCCTACGGCTGGCCAGGACACGCCTTGCCCCCCGCTTCGCTCCGCTGTTCCTGCGCGCGACCGGCCCCCGCGCACGCCTCTTCCGCACGGTGTCCGAACTCGGCATCCACTACCGCCGCGGCCCCGTCTCCACCACGGGACCGACCCGGCCCGGGCGCGGCCCGCAGGCGGGAGACCGGCTCCCCGACGTCCCACGCGGCCTCCAGCAGCGGACCGCCGGCCCGGGCTACGACCTCCTGCTCACCGGCTCCTGGCCCGAGATTCCGCCGCTGCACCACCTGGTCGGCGTCCGCCGCCTCGGCACGGAAAGTCCCTGGCCCGGCCCCACCCACGCCCTCGTACGGCCCGACGGATACGTGGGTTACGTCGCCCGAGGGACCGACCTCACGGGCCTGCGCACCTACCTCGACCGCTGGCTGCCCAGCCCCGAAACCTGAGCGGGGAGACCCTTCAGCCACTCGATCAGCAGCCGGTTGGTCTCCGCGGGACGCTCCTGCTGGAGGAAGTGTCCGCAGCCGTCGAGGATATGAGAGGCCGTCAGCGCGGGCAGCGTGGTCGGGTACGCCTCGATCGCGTCGGCCAGCCAGGTCGTGGACGCGTCCAGGCCGCCGCCGATGAACAGCGACGGCTGGGTGACGGGGGCTCCTGCGAGGTCCGCCAGGTCCTGCCAGTCCCGGTCCATGTTGCGGTAGCGGTTCAGGGCGCCGGTCATGCCCGTGCGTTCGAACTCCCCGGCGTAGACGTCGAGATCGGCGTCGCTCAGCCAGTGCGGCAGGCGGCCCACGGGGAAGCGGTCGCGCAACCGGCCTCCGCGTGCCACGAAATGCGGGTCGGCTTCGGGCATCGTGTCAGCCGACAGGGCCGCGTAGAAGCCGGCGAGCCAGCCGCGCACGTCGGGCTCGATCTCCGCCTCGGCCCGGCCGGGTTCCTGGAAGTAGGAGACGTAGAACTCCTCCTCGCCGCCCATCCGCGCGAAGACCTCGCTGGGCCTGGGCCCGCCGGGCGGGGTGTAGGGCACGCTCAGCAGCGCGACCGCGCGGAACACGTCGGGCCGGACCAGCGCGGACGTCGCGGCGATGGTCGCACCCCAGTCATGCCCGACCAGGACCGCGGACCGCTCGCCCAGCGCCTCCACGACGGCCACGTTGTCCGCCACCAGTTCGAGCATCCGGTACGCGTCCACCTCTGCGGGCCGGGACGAGCGCCCGTAGCCGCGCACGTCGACGGCCACCGCGCGGTAGCCCGCGGCGGCCAGGGCCGGCAGCTGGTGGCGCCACGCGTACCAGGACTCGGGGAATCCGTGCAGAAGCAGGACCAGCGGCCCGTCACCCTGCTCGACGAGATGAAGGCGGCCGGCCGGTGAAGGCACCAGGCGATGGGTGTGGTCGACGGCGGACGTCTGCGGCATGGATCCTCCCGCGTTCCGGAAAGGGGCACTCGGTCCATCGATCATGCAGCGCCCGCCGCGACATACACGAAGCCTGTTGCCGGTTCGGCAAAAGGCTCAGCCGTGGTACGTGATGTACCCGTTGCCGTCCGGGTCGGAGCCGCTCTTGGTGTACGAGTGCACGTCGGCGCGGCTGCCGGACGGCTTGTACACGTAGATCGTGTCCTTGTCGTTGTTCCACATGAAGTTGCAGTTGTCGCGGTACACGACGTTGTTCGCGTCGGAGTCGGACCCGTTGCCACCGCGCAGCTTCACGTAGTCACCCGGCTGGAGGGTGTGGCTCGCGGTGAAGGTGAACTTGTTCCCCGCGGCGTCCTTCACGACATACCCCTTGAGGTTCACCGTCGTCGACCGCGAGTAGTTCTTGATGGTCAGGTACTCCTCGTCGGTGTTCCCCGTCGAGCAGCGGTTGGAGTCCCTCCCGGGAGCGTCGTACTGGATACCGCGGATCTTCAGCGCGGAGTCGTACTCGGCGGCCTGGGCCGGAACCGCCGTCAGGGCGGTCAGTGTTCCGGCAGCGACGGCCGTGGCCGCGACAAGGCGTATACGCATGGACGTTCGTCCCCCCTGCATGGCCCTCTGGTGAAGGCAATGTGATGGTTCGGTGAAGCATCCGGATCGTACACGGTTCAAGCACGCATAAGGGCGGGTCCGGTGACATTGCCACCGGACCCGCCCACGGGGTGTATGAGACGTCAGGCGCCGCTGGCCCGCAGCATGTCCTCACGCTCGACGAGCTTCACGCGCTCGCGTCCTTCCGGCTCGCCCAGCGCCTTCTCGGCAGCGTCCAGCTTGTACCAGCCGTCCCAGGTGGTGAAGCGGACGTTCCGCTCGGCGAGGAACGCGTCCACGGCCTCGGGGCCGGGGGAGGCGGGCGTGTGCAGGCGGCCGTTCGCGTAGTCGTCCAGGAGGTTGGCCACCGTTTCGTTCGCGTCGCCCTTGGTGTGGCCGATGAGGCCCACCGGGCCGCGCCGGATCCAGCCGGTGACGTACGTGGACTGCAGGTGCTCGCCGGTCTCCTGCATGACCCGGCCGCCCTCGTCGGGGACGGTGCCGGAGTCGAGGTCCCAGGGCAGCTTGGGGAGTTTGTCGGACAGGTAGCCGACGGCACGGTAGACCGCGCCGACGTCCCAGGTCTTGAACGTGCTCGTGCCCTTGACGTTGCCGGTGCCGTCGAGTTCCGTGCGCTCGGTGCGCAGTCCGACGACCTTGCCGTCCTCGCCGAGGATCTCCACCGGCGACTCGAAGAAGTGCAGGAAGAGCTTGTGGGGCCGGTCGCCGACGTCCCGGATCGCCCAGTTCTCCAGGGTCTTGGCGACCATGTCGGCCTGCTTGTTGCCGCGCCGGGTCGCGATCGAGCCCTCGTCGTAGTCGATGTCCTCGGGGTCGACGATGACCTCGATGTTGGGGGAGTGGTCCAGCTCCCGCAGTTCCATCGGGCTGAACTTCGCCTGCGCCGGGCCGCGGCGGCCGAACACGTGGATCTCCTTGGCGCGGTTGGCCTTCAGACCCTCGTAGACGTTCGGCGGGATCTCCGTCGGGAGCAGCTCGTCCGCCGTTTTGGCCAGGACGCGCGCGATGTCGAGCGCGACGTTGCCGACGCCGAGCACGGCGACCTTCTCCGCCTCCAGCGGCCAGGTGCGCGGCACGTCCGGGTGACCGTCGTACCAGGACACGAAGTCCGCGGCGCCGTACGAGCCGTCGAGGTCGATGCCCGGGAGGGACAGCGCCCGGTCGGCCATCGCTCCGGTGGCGAAGATCACGCCGTCGTAGAACGCGCGCAGGTCGTCCAGGCTGATGTCGGTGCCGTAGTCCACGTTGCCGAACAGCCGGATCTGCGGCTTGTCGAGCACCTGGTGCAGGGCGGTGATGATGCCCTTGATCCGCGGGTGGTCGGGGGCGACGCCGTAACGGATCAGTCCGAACGGCGCCGGCATGCGCTCGAAGATGTCGATGGACACGCCGGGTTCGGCGGCCACCTGGGACTTGAGCAGGGCGTCGGCGGCGTAGATCCCGGCGGGGCCGGATCCGACGATGGCTACCCGCAGGGGGCGGGGCATGGTCAGGTTCCCTTCGAGCGGCGACAAGTGATCTCGCCGTGAAGCCTAAACTGAGGCATGCCTAAGTTGGTACGCGGGTCCGGTCTATGAGCTCATAAGGCGACTTTATGACTGGTCGTAGACGGCCTTATGGCCGCTCACGGCAACGGCTGCTCCGCCCAGATCACCTTCCCGGCGGGCAGATAGCGCGTCCCCCAGCGCTCGGCGAGCTGCGCGACCAGGAACAGCCCTCGCCCGCCCTCGTCCGTCATCGTCGCGTACCGCAGACGCGGAGACGTGCTGCTGCTGTCGGACACCTCGCAGATCAGGTTGCGGTCGCGCAGCACCCGGACGTGGATGGGGCCGCCGCCGTAGCGGAGCGCGTTGGTGACCAGCTCGCTCAGGATCAGCTCCGTGGTGAACGTCAGCTCGTCCAGTCCCCACTCCGCCAGTTGCCGGGTGACCGCCGCCCGTACCTCGCCCACGGCCGCCGGGTCGGCCGGCACCGGCCACTCGGCGACCTGGTCGGGGGCGAGTGCCCGGGTGCGCGCGACGATCAGGGCGATGTCGTCGCTGGAACGGGCGGTGAGCTGCGAGTCGAGGACGGTCCGGCAGGTGTCCTCCGGGGACTGGCCGGACCGGCTCAGCGCCTCGCGCAGCATGTCCAGCCCGACGTCGATGTCCCGCTCCCGGTCCTCGACCAGCCCGTCGGTGTAGAGGACGAGCCGGCTGCCCTCCGCCAGCTCCAGCTCCGCCGTCTCGAACGGCAGACCGCCGAGACCGAGCGGGGGACCGGCGGGCACGTCGGCGAACTCGACACTGCCGTCGGGGTGGATCAGCGCCGGCGGGGGATGCCCGGCCCGTGCGACGGTGCAGCGCCGGGAGACCGGGTCGTACACGGCGTACAGGCAGGTCGCGCCGGTGACCGGGGCGCTGCCCTCCTCCTCCGTCTCGTCCTGGTCGATGCGGCCGACCAGCTCGTCCAGCAGGGCGATGAGTTCGTCGGGCGGGAGGTCGAGGGCGGAGAAGTTGTGCACGGCGGTGCGCAGCCGCCCCATGGTCGCCGCGGCGTGCAGCCCGTGCCCGACGACGTCCCCGACCACGAGCGCGACCCGGGCCCCCGACAGCGGCAGCACGTCGAACCAGTCGCCGCCCACCCCGGCCTGCGCGGGCAGATAACGGTAGGCGATCTCCAGAGCGTCCTGCTCGGGCAGGTTCCGGGGAAGCAGGCTGCGCTGGAGCGTCACCGCCATGCTGTGCTCGCGGGTGTAGCGGCGCGCGTTGTCGATGGAGACGGCGGCCCGCGCGACCAGTTCCTCCGCCAGGGTCAGCTCGTCCGCGTCGAAGGGCTCCGGCTTCTCGCAGCGCCAGAAGCTGACCACGCCGAGCAGCAGGGAGCCGGCCCGCAGCGGCACGGTGATCAGGGAGTGGATGCCGTACTCCACGATCTGCGCGGAGCGCTCGAGGTCCTGTGCCTGCCAGCCGGGGGCCTCGCTCAGCCGGGGTTCCAGGACGGGCCGACCGGTGTCGAGGCTGCGGCCCTGCGGAGAGGAATCGACGAACCTGATCCGCTCGCCGACGGGGTAGAGCGGGGCGTCCTTGCGGATCCCGCTGAGCGCGGCACGGCTGAGCGCGGCCGCCGCGTCCGGCTGCCCGCCGCCCAGCACCGCGTCGAACAGGTCCACGGTGGCGAAGTCGGCGAACCGGGGCACCGCCAGCTCGGTCAGTTCCTCGGCCGTACGGGTCACGTCCAGGCTCGTCCCGATGCCCACCCCGGCGTCGTACAGCATGTTGAGCCGTTCCCGCGCGGTCTCGGCCCGGCCGGACAGGGCACGCAGCTCGGTGGAGTCGCGGAGCGTGGCGACACTGCCGGGCGGGACGCCCGCACGGTCCGTGGTGCGCTGGTTCACGGCGAGGAGCCGGTCCCCGACGAGATGCACCTCGTCCGTGGCGACGCGCCCGGAGGCCAGCAGCTCGGCGGTGCCGGGGTCGAGCCCCAGGCTGAGCACGTGCCGGCCCTCGGCGTCGGCGGGCAGTCCGAGCAGCCGGTGCGCCTCGTCGTTGGCGAGCAGCAGGGTGCCCCCGTCGTCGACGATGAGCACGCCCTCGCGGACGGCGTGCAGCACGGCGTCGTGGTGCTCGTACATCCGGGTCATCTCGTGCGGCCCGAGCCCGTGCGTCTGGCGCAGCAGCCGCCGACTCACCAGCGCGGCACCGGCCGTCGCCAGGGCGAGCGCCGCCGCGGCGGCGGACAGCACGAGCGGCAGCTGACGGTCGGCGGTTCCGCCGATGTTCTTGGTCGTCACCCCCGCGGACACCAGCCCCACGACCTGCCCGTCGGCGTCCTTCACCGGCACCACGGCCTGGACGAGGTGGCCGATGGTGCCCTCGATCTCCTCGGTCACCGCCTCTCCGGCCAGCGCCGGCGCGATCGTCCCGACGAACTTCTTCCCGATGCGGTCCGGCTTGGGGTGCGTGTAGCGGATCGCGTCGGTGTTCATGACGACGATGAAGTCGACCTTCGACTGCTCACGGGCGGCCTCGGCACGCGGCTGGAGCACCGCCGTGGGGTCGGGGCTGTCCAGCGCCTCGGCCGTGCCCGGCGCGTTGGCGAAGGTCTCGGCGACGGCGAGGGAACGGTTGCGGGCCTCCTGGGTCGTGTCGTGCCGCACCTGCAGGACCAGCGCCACGACGGCCGCCACCACCAGCAGCAGCACGATCACCACGACGAGCAGGAACACCTGTCCGGCGACACTGCGCCCGCCCAGCACCGACCGCAGCCCCGCCACCGGTTGCCACCGCGACGGGCCCGCCTCCCGCCGCTGCCGGGAGGGCGGCGCAGCGCCGGGCCGCAGGGGCGATCGAGTCCCGGATCGACCCAAGAGTCGGACCATGTGCCATGTCTACACTGCCCGGCCGCGCGAGGCGAGGGGCATCACCCATGGTGACAGGGGGCCCTCACCGTTTCGTCACGACTCCCGGCGCCCGCATACCGTCAGGCGCCCAGGGAACGGGCGAGCTCGGTCGTGGCCCGGGCGATCTCCGTGTCCTCGTCCGCCATCAGCCGGCCGAGCTCACCGCGCCGGGCCCGGACCGCCTGACGCGCCGCGCGCTCCCACACCACCGGGTTCTCCCGGCGGTTCAGCAGCTTCGGATAGACGGCGGCGGTGCTCTCCCACTGCCGGGCGTCGGCGATGTTCTTGAGCAGCCGGATGATCTGGGCGCGGCAGGTCACCTGCGGCAGTTTCGCCAGCTCCCACAGGAAGGGAACCGTGGCGGCCGTCGCCTGCTCCACGACGAAGCCGAACTGACAGATCCGCCTGCGCAGGTCGTCGAGTGCGGAGCGGGCGGTGTCGGCGTCACCCCAGGCGATGCCGTTGAGCAGGAGGGGAATGGCCGCCGCCGAACCGGTGGAGTCCTGGATGTCGCCCCAGGGCACGCGGTCCAGGGCCGTGAGCGGCGTGGTCCGGGCGACCCCGGACGGGGCGTCGGGGCGCTGTGGGCGCTCGCTGCTCGGGTGTTCCGTCGAAGCGCTGCGCATGGCGGGGGGCCTTTCCGCGGCAGTCGTGTCAGATGGGTGGACAGGTCGACAACCTGGCCCAGACCGTCTTGCCCGCCGGAGGGCAGGGGGTCCAGCCCCACTCCTCGGACAGGGCGTCGACGATGCACAGGCCCCTGCCGTGCTCCTCCAGGGCGGAGCCGGTGGGGGCGTACACGGGCGGGTGGTCGTCCGGGTCGGAGACGGTGACCAGCAGGTGCGTGGGGTCCAGGAGGAATCCGAGCCGGATCTCCGCAGCGCCCGGCGTACCGGTCGTACCCGCCGTCCCCGGCGCCGCGTGCGTCGCGGCGTTGGCGGCGAGTTCGGTGATGACGAGGGTCGTGTCGTCGCAGCGGTGGTCGAGCGACCAGACGTGCAGCGTGTCGCGGGTGAAGGACCGGGCGCGCGCGAACCCCTCCCTGCTGCACTCGACGCGCAGGGCGGCCGAGGCGGACAGGGCACCGGAGGGCTGCGGCATCGTCTCCGGCATCGGGGCGGGGTCCCGTACGGCGCCACCTCGCACGACGTCAGCGTGCGCGGGCCGGGCGGGAATCCGGTGCTCGTGGCGGGTGCGCCTGCGTGCGCCGCAGCCCCACCACTGGGCGGCCGGAGCACGTGATGCGCAGCTGATGACACGGCATCTCCCCGATGCGAGGTCAGGACGCGGCGCCGACAAGGGGGTTGACGCCGCGGCTATTATCCACGCTGATGGCGCTCGCGTGCAATTGCACGCGAAATTGCGTGAAAATCAAGCCGTGTTGGGTACGCGAGTCGGGACATGAACGAGAACAGCAAGGAGACCGCGGTGCCACCAGTGCAGAACGGAGTGCAGGCAAGCTCGTTGGACGCCTGCTGGATCAAGAGCCGGCACAGCAACGCCGAGGGCAACTGCGTCGAAGTCGCCCCTCTCGTCGACGGCGGGATCGCGATGCGCAACTCCCGAGACCCCGACGGGCCCGCACTCGTCTACACGGCGGCGGAGGTGGCGGCGTTCCTGGCCGGGGCGAAGGACGGCGAGTTCGACCACCTGCTGTGAAGCCCGCGTGGTGAAGCGGAGCTCAACTCACCACCTTCATGGGGCCGCTCCGAGGGATGCGAACACGCCCGGCGGAGTGCGATAGTGTAAATCGCCCTTGTGCCGGTCTGCTGGGAGTCAGGATGTCCGCCGCGTCGCATCGCATCTCCCGTCTGGAACCCTATCTGGACAGGCCCGAGCCGGCGCCGACTCTGCTGAAGATGCTGGTCGGTGTACAGCTGGCAGGCTTCCGCGAGGACGCCGGACTCGCCCAGGACCAGGCGGCCCGCGCTGTCGGCTTCAGTGCCGCGAAGCTGTCCCGCATCGAGTCCGGCAAGGGCCGCCGCCCGCCGACGGAGAACGACGTCCGCGCGCTGCTCCAGCTGTACGGCACCGACGACTACGAGGCCTCGGTGCTGCTCAAGCTGTTGCAGCGCGCCGGCGAGCCGGGCTGGTGGCAGCGCTACGACAAGCGGCTGATGCCCGAGTGGTTCGACCGGCTGGTCGGACTCCAGGAGGCCGCCGCCACCATCCGCACCTTCGAGATCCAGTACGTGCCCGGCCTGTTGCAGACACCCGCCTACACCAGGGCCGTGGTGGAGCGGGGCCTGCCGAACGCGCCGGCCGCCGAGGTGGAGCGGCGCGTCGAACTCCGCCGGCACCGGGCACGGTTGCTGCTCCGGCCGGACGCACCGCAACTGTGGGCGGTCATCGACGAGTCCGTGCTGCTGCGCGTCCTGGGCAGCACCGAGGTGATGCGGGAGCAGCTCGCCCACCTCGTCGAGATGGCCCAACGCCCCAACGTGACCCTGCAGATCGTCCCGCTGAACGTCACGAACGCCTCGGCACCCGCCATCCCGGTCACGTATCTGCGCTTCGGCGGCCTCGACCTGCCCGACGTGGTCTACCTGGAGCACATCAAGAGCGCGAACTTCCTCGAGGACCGCGACGAGACGGAGGAGTACCGGATCGCGCTGGACCGCCTCGCGGACGAGGCGCTCAAGCCCCGTGACTCCCTGGAACTGCTGCGCACGACGATGGAGCAGCGCTACGCCTGACGCGCGAGTGCCCCGCGCGGGACGAGGCGCGTCCCGCGCGAGGTACCTGCGTCACTTCCACCGGTGTCACGTCTCCACGGGGATCAGCGTCACTTCGCCAGGGGAATCCGCCCCACACCGCCGAACTCGATCCACTCGTGCGTGAGCTGACGGGGTGCCACCTCGGTGTCCGGACGCCACGTGGACACCTCCACCAGCCCCGGCTCCAGGATCTCCAGACCCTCGAAGTACGTGGCGACGTCCTTCTCCTCACGCACGCGGCCCCAGTGCCCCTGGGTCGCCTGGTCCATGAAGTTCGTGACGAAGGCACGGACCTCGGGGTCCTCGCTGACCAGCTGGCACATCACCATGAAGCTGCCGGGCGCGAGCCGCTCCCGCACGCGGCGGGCCACCGCGAGCGGCCCGTCGGTGTCGCTGTCCGGGATGCAGTGGAACACCGAGTTGAACAGCACGCACACCGGCTCGGAGAAGTCGATCAGCCGCTTGGTGTCGGGGTGGTCGAAGATCAGGTCGGTCTCGCGCATGTCCGCTTGGATGACGCTGGTGCGCTCGTCCTGCTCCAGCAGCGCACGGCCGTGGACCAGCACCATCGGGTCGTTGTCGACGTACACCACGTGGGTCGTGGGGTCGATGCGCTGGGCGACCTGGTGCACGTTGTCCTGCGTCGGCAGGCCTGATCCGTGGTCGAGGTACTGCCGGATGCCGTACTCCTCGGAGAGGGTCCGCACGACCCGCTGGAGGAAGCGCCGGTTGTTCAGGGCCAGGCGGCGCGTGCTGGGCACGACCTTGTCGAGTTCCTCGCACGCGGCACGGTCGGCCGCGTAGTTGTCCTTGCCGCCCAGGTAGTAGTCGTACATGCGCGCTGCCGTCGGCACGTTCGCGTCGATCTCGGTGGACAACTGCTTCTCGGAGTGCATCGTTCCCCCTGCGTGGTGCCGCGCCAACGGACTGGCTGGACAGGAAGTACATCCTAGGGAGGGGGAGTTGGCCGCTGCCAGCCCAGTGGCGAAGGTGCCCACGATCGAACGACCGGGTGATCGCCTCCCGCGACGGTGTGTGCCCTCTGTGGCGTGCTTGTGTACGCAGCGTCAGCGGACTTCGGGGGTCACGGGTGGGGTACTCGCCACGGGACGATCTCCTGTGGGAGGTGGGACCATGGACACCTCGGCCGACCGGATCGCGGATCCCTGGGGTGCGCGCACCCCCTACGCCGCCGGCACGCCCTGGCCGTCCCGGACGGACACGCACCTGCGGGCCGGGACCGCCGAGCAGGACGTGGAGCGGTGGGTGCAGTCCGCCTCGCTGCTGCACTCCAACGGCGACGCGATGGACATCGCGGTGCGCGAGGGCCGCATCGTGGGAGTGCGGGGCAGGGCCGCGGACCGGGTGAACCGTGGGCGCCTGGGTCCCAAGGACCTCTACGGCTGGCAGGCCAACGCCTCTGCGGACCGGCTCACCAGGCCCCTGGTCCGTGAGCAGGGCCGGCTCGTCGAGTCCGACTGGGACACCGCCATGGACCGGATCACCGCCCGGACCCGGCACCTCCTGGACGACAAGGGCCCGGGCTCGATCGGCTTCTACACCACCGGGCAGCTGTTCCTGGAGGAGGAGGGAAGCGACCCGCCCCGCCTCGTGTGCGTGGACCCGCGGTACACGCAGGTCGCCCGGCGCGCCGACGTCCACCTGGCCCCGCGCGCGGGCACGAACGTCGCCCTCCTCAACGCGCTGCTGCACGAGATCATCCGCACCGGCACTCGGCCGGCGCCACGCGACCGGTCTGCTCCTCCTGCACGACCTGCGCGACCTGCACCTGGCCGCCGCGCGCAACTCCCTGCACTGGGAGATGCTCGCCCAGGCGGCGCAGGCCACCCGGGACGAACGGCTGCTGGCGCTGGTCACCGACTGCCACCCGCAGACGCTCCGGCAGCTGCGCTGGACCAACACCCAGATCAAGATCCTCTCACCGCAGGTCCTGACCAGCGTCTGAGCGGCCTCCCCCCAGGTGTCCTCCCGCCACTCAAAGATGCCCCGCTCATCTGGAAATACGAGAATTCATCGGTGATCGAGGGTGCGTCCGCAACCGCTATTCTCACGGCTCCCGGCCGCTTTCCCAGGAGAAACCCATGGGCGACTATTACGACCTCGGCCCGCACAGCCGTCCCGTCACCACCTCCTTTGCCGAGGCCCAACTCTGGTTCGACCGCGGCCTGGTGTGGACGTACGCCTTCCATCACGAGGAAGCCGTCGCCTGCTTCGAAAAGGCGGCCGAGGCTGATCCCGAGTGCGCGATGGCGTATTGGGGCATCGCCTACGCGCTGGGCCCGAACTACAACAAGCCCTGGGAATTCTTCGACGGCGAGGAACTGGCGCGGACGGTGGAGCGTACGCATGCCGCAGTGGAACGAGCCCATGAGAAGGCCGTCCGGGCCACCCCGGTCGAGCAGGCTCTGATCGGCGCGTTGCGAGCCCGCTACCCGCAGCCGGAGGCCGTCGAGGACTGCTCGGTGTGGAACGAGCCGTACGCGGACGCCATGCGCGCGGTGTATGAACTGGCGCCCGAAGACCCGGACATCGCGACCCTGTACGCCGACGCCCTGATGAACCTCACCCCCTGGCAGCTGTGGGACCTGGCGACCGGGCAGCCCGCCGAGGGCGCACGGACCCTGGAGGCCAAGGCCGTGCTGGACGGCGCGCTCGGGACCGACGCCGGTGTGCGGCACCCCGGGGTGCTGCACCTCTACATCCACCTGATGGAGATGTCCCCGGCACCGGAACAGGCCCTCACCGTCGCCGACCGGCTGCGCGGCATCGTGCCCGACGCCGGGCACCTGCACCACATGCCCTCGCACCTCGACGTCCTGTGCGGCGACTACCGCCGGGTCGTCGCGGCCAACAGCGACGCGATCGCCGCCGACGAGAAGTTCCACCGGCGGGCCGGCGCGATGAACTTCTACACCCTCTACCGGGCGCACAACTACCACTTCAAGATCTACGGGGCCATGTTCCTCGGCCAGGCACAGGTCGCCCTCGACACCGCCGCCCAGCTGGAAGCCGCCATCCCCGAAGACCTGCTCCGCGTGCAGAGCCCCCCGATGGCCGACTGGCTCGAGGGCTTCCTCGCCATGCGCGTCCACGTACTGATCCGCTTCGGCCGCTGGGCCGACATCCTCGACCTGCCCGCTCCCGCCGACCCGGAGCTCTACGCGGTGACCACCGCCATGCGCCACTACGCGCGCGGCGTCGCCCTCTCCGCCACCGGCGAAATCGCCCGGGCGGAGGCCGAACGCGAGCTGTTCCGCACGGCGGTGGGCCTGGTGCCCGAGACGCGGATGCTGTTCAACAACACCTGCCGCGACATCCTCGCCGTCGCGGCGGCCATGCTGGACGGAGAGCTCGAATACCGCAGGGGCAACCACGACCTCGCCTTCGCGGCCCTGGAGCGGTCCATCGAGCTGGACGACGGCCTCCCCTACGACGAGCCCTGGGGCTGGATGCAGCCCACCCGCCACGCTTACGGTGCCCTGCTGCTGGAACAGGGCCGGGTGGCGGAGGCCGAGGCGGTCTACCGCGCGGACCTCGGCCTCGACAACACCCTGCCCCGCCCCTCCAGCACCCCGGCAACGTCTGGTCCCTGCACGGCTTCCACGAGTGCCTGCTCCGGACGGGCAAGACCGCCGAAGCGGCCCTGGTGGCCCAGCAGCTCAAGATGGCGACCGCGCTGGCCGACGTCCCGATCCAGGCGTCGTGCTTCTGCCGCCTGGACACGACGCCGCCCGGTCCTCAGCCGGCCGACGGCTGCTGCCACTGAAGGCCGCTGCTGTCAGAACCAGTGCAGGCAGTGCGGGGGACGGTCGGCGCGGAAGAGGGCGTCGGCGAGTGGGGCCGCGTTCGGGCGGTGGGCCAGGACGTGTCCGGCACGCACGAGCGTGCTCGGGGCGGTGCCGCCCAGGTAGATCGAGCCCAGGTCGCGCACGTCCAGGGACAGGTCGGGCTCCCGGTCGGTCGGGATGCAGTCGGCCTTGCCTTCCTGGACGGTCAGCAGGTAGCGGCCGTGTTCGCCGAGGAACGGGTCGTCGACGTCGAGGACGAGTTCGCCGTCCGTGAACCAGCCACGTGCGGTCAGCGCTTGCGGGATGTCAAGGAGCCGTACGTAGAGCCAGTCCATCTCGTCGCTCACCTGGCCGGCGCGGAAGTCCGCAAGCTGCCAGCGCAGCGGGTGCTCGGGCGGGACGTGCTTGAACACCACCTGCGCGACCAGGTCGTGTCCGAGTACGAATCGGGCCAGGGCCGTGTAGACGGTGTCGTCGGTGGCGATGGTCTCGTCGACCGTCAAGGTCTTGGCTTCGTCGATCGAGTAGCTGGCGTACCCGTCCGGGACGCCGTCGGCGTCACGGTGGACGGCGACGTAGCGCGGCGCGGGCGAGATCGGGGGCTGCCCCGCGCGCAGGGCCCACCAGCGGTGCGGCCGGGACAGCGCGCCGGGCTGGGCGCGGCGATACCGGTCGTACACCTCTTCCAGGATCTCGCCGCACTCGGCACGCCGCAGTACCTCGACCGAGCCGTTGTCCGAGCCGGCCGCCGGGGCGCCCGCCACGGTGCGGGCCCGGGGAGCGGCGAGGGCGGCCCGGTGGCGCGGCACCTTCAGCTGCTGCGTGTAGGTCGCCGGTCCGTAGCCGAACCTGCCGTAGATCGGGGCCTCGGAGGCCAGCAGCACGGAGAGGAATTCTCCTCGGGCCCGGAACTCGGTGAGCTGGTGCCGCATCATCGTGCCGAGCACGCCTCGGCGCCGGTGGGAGGGCAGGACGCCGACGGCGGTCACCCCGGAAGTCGGGACGATGGCCTCACCGGGCAGGGTGAGTTCGAAAGGGTGCGCGGCGGCGGTGCCGACGGGCTGTCCGTCCGCCGTCAGGGCGAGCAGGCAGCGGTCCATGTCGAGCGCCGACCACCAGAGCCCGCCGCCCTCGACCGGGGTTTCCGGGAAGAGCCCGAACGCGGCATGGACGGTGTCGACGAAGACGTCGAGATCCTCGTCGGTCGTGGAACGGATCTCCATAGCTGCCGCTGCCTCCTCGGATACCGGCACCACGACTCGTGATGTCCCGCCACAGTGCAGCGTTGACCCGAGGCCCGGTCAAACGAATTACGGCTCAGCCCGCGCCCACCGAGGGTCCAGGCAGGCCGGCCCGATCTCGTCGAAGCGGTGGATCACGTCACGAAGGATTGGCAGAATCCCGGATTGTCCACCGCCCGGGGCGGGGCGAGGATGGCCGGTCATGGGCAGAGAGGGTCCGTTACCGAGGGAGGCGCGCAGCGCCTCCGAGTTCGTGGCGTGCATGCGCCGGCTCAAGGAATGGGCCGGCCTGACCTACCGCCAGTTGGAGGCGAACGCGGAACGGCGCGGGGACGTGCTCGCGCGCAGTACCGTGGCCGACGCGCTGCGCCGGGACTCGCTGCCGCGCGCGGAGGTGGTCGCCGCGTTCGTCCGCGCGTGCGGGAGGGGTGAGGACACCGACACGTGGCTGGAGGCCAGAGACCGGCTGGCCGCCGCCGAGCCGCCGCCGCGGGCGGAGAAGGGGCCGACGGCAGCTGGCGAAGGGCCGAAGCCTGACGGGGAAGGGCCGACGCCTGACGGTGAAGGGCCGGCGCCCGAGGAGACGCCGGAACACTCCGCGCCATCAACAGCCGAGATCCTGGCCGCGAACCCGGCCCCGGTCGTCGGCCGGGTCCGAAGCCGACGAACTCTCGCCGCCACCGCCACCGCCGGGTTGCTGCTCGCCGCTGTGGGGGCCTGGGCGCTGCTGCCCGGCGAGGACGGCGGCCGGGACGCGGCGGCGCGTGGGGCCGGGGCCGCAGCCGGCCTCGCTTCCTCCTCGGCGTCCACCCCGACCACCGGCGTGGACGGCCCGGAACCAGGCCAGTCCAGGATCCGGCCCGCCCTGGCCCCCACGCTGTGCGTCACCGAAGGCCACGACCGCAAGGGGCGCTACCGAAGCCAGGTCGCCGTCCAGCGCCCCTGTGCCGACGCCACACCACCGGACCTCTCACTGGTGTCGGTCGGGAACACAGGCTCGTACTACATCCAGTGGCGCCACCCGGTGTACGGCGACGGCTGTCTCACCGCGCTCGGCAGCGGCCATGTCGTCGAGGGACTGCTCGAACCCTGGCCCTGGGAGAGCTGCTCGGCGGACCGCACCAGCCAGCACTTCTTCTTCGAACCCCTTGACGGGTCCACGGGGGCGAAGGGGAACGAATACCGGATTCACGTGGTGCAGAACGGGATGTGTCTCGGCGTCAACGGCGCCGACGACCGTGCGGCGGGTGCCGAGATCACCCAGCAGCGCTGCACGGGGGCACGGGACCAGGAGTTCCTGGTGGATGCCGTCGGCTGACGAGGGCACCGCCCTCACACAGCCACCGGCGGTGTCTCCTCCAGAGGGAAGTGGCATGCCGCCCCGTGGACGGGCCCCCGGGGCGGAGGCGCGGGGACCTCCTCGGCGCACAGCTCCCGCACCCGCCGGCACCGGGTGCGGAACCGGCATCCGGAAGGAGGGTCGGCCGGTGAGGGGATCTCACCGGTGAGCACGATGCGCTGCCGTTCGCGTCCGCCACCGGCCGCGGGGGAGGGCGCCGCCGACAGCAGCGCCTCCGTGTACGGGTGGCGCGGCCGCTCGTAGACCTCCTCCGTCGGACCCGTCTCCACGATCTTGCCGAGGTACATCACGGCGACCCGGTCGGCGAGGTGCCGCACCACGGACAGGTCGTGCGAGATGAACACGTACGACAGCCCCAGCTCGTCGCGCAGGTCGCACAGGAGGTTGAGCACCTGCGCCTGCACCGACAGGTCCAGCGCGGAGACGGGTTCGTCGCAGACGATGACCTCCGGCTCCAGCGCCAGGGCGCGGGCGATCCCGATCCGCTGCCGCTGTCCCCCGGAGAACTCGTGCGGATGACGGCTCGCGTCCGACGCGCGCAGGCCGACCATCTCCAGCAGCTCGGCCACGCGGGCCGCCCGCTTCGACGCGGGGACGAGACCGCGGTGGGTCAGCCAGGGCTCGCCGATCAGATCCGCCGCGCACAGACGGGGGTTGAGCGAACCGAACGGGTCCTGGAACACCATCTGCACCTTCCGGCGCCAGGCGAGCAGTTCCGCACCCGACAGGGCGAAGGGGTCGACTCCCTCGTACCGCACGGTGCCCGCGTCCGGCCGCTCCAGCCGCAGGAGAACCCTGGCCAGTGTGGACTTGCCGCAGCCGGACTCGCCGACCAGACCCAGGGTCTCCCCGCGCCCCAGCGTCAGGTCCACTCCGTCCAGTGCCCGCAGCCGCGTGCCGCCTCGCACGGTCCGCCGGACCGCGAAGCTCTTGGCCAGGCCGGTGGCCTCCAGCAGTGCCCCGTGCTCAGGCATCGGCCAGTTCCTTCCCGAAGTGACAGGCGGCGGCCCGGCCGTCACCGGTACCGGTCAGCGCCGGACGGTGGGTGGCACAGCGCTCCCGGGCCATGGGACAGCGCGTACGGAAGGCACAGCCGGCCGGCACCGCACCCGGGTCCGGCGGGCTCCCCGGGATGGAACTCAGCCGGGAGCCCCGGTGCTGCTCGGCCGGGACCGACGCCAACAGGCCCTGCGTGTAGGGGTGGTGGGGCTTGCCGAACACCTCGGCGACGGGCCCGGTCTCCACCACGGTTCCCGCGTACATGACGGCGACCCGGTCCGCGTGCTCGGCGGCGAGTCCGAGGTCGTGGGTGATGAGGACGAGCGCCGTGCGCTGTTCGCCGCGCAACTCGCGGAGGAGATCCATGATCTGCGCCTGCACGGTGACGTCCAGTGCCGTCGTGGGCTCGTCGGCGATCAGGACCTTCGGCCGCAGGGCGACCGCCGTCGCGATCAGCAGACGCTGGCGCATCCCGCCCGAGAACTGGTGCGGATAGGCGTCCGCCCGGGACCGGGCCTCCGGGATGCCCACGCGTTCCATCAGCTCTACCGCCCTGGCCTTCGCCGCCCGCCGGGACATGCCCTCGTGGATGCGGAACGGCTCGGCGAGCTGGGTGCCGACCGTGAGGACGGGGTTGAGCGCGCTGAGCGCGTCCTGGAAGACCATGGCCACACCGGGGCCGGCCAGCCGGCGTCTGGCCCGGGCACCGAGCCCGAGCAGGTTCTCGCCGTCGAGGCGCACCTGCCCGCCCACCACCTCCGCGACCGGGTCGAGCAGGCCGGCGACGGCGTGCGCGGTCATGCTCTTGCCGCAGCCCGACTCGCCCAGCAGCGCCAGCGTCTCGCCCGACCGCACGGAGAAGCCGACCCGGCGGATGACATGGGACGGGCCCGGCCGGGGTGTGGACGTCGACGGACA
>KE354452.1 GCA_000415505.1 Streptomyces afghaniensis 772 | reverse complement strand
TCGGGAACGGCCTGGCCGCCGTGGAGGGACAGGAAGCTCGCGATCCGTCGGTCGCCGAGTCGGCGGTAGGCGCCAGGCTGCCGATGACCACGGCGCCCACGACTGGCGAGCAGCATCGTCCAGCCGGCGAGTTGCAGGGTGGCGGGGAAGGCCCGCAGGACGCCTCGCCGGCCGGCTGGGCCGTGCGCAGCGACTCACCGAAGTCTAGATGGGCGACCTGCCGAGGTAGTCGCCGAACTGGCTGATCAGCGGGTCGGTCCAGGCCGTTGCGGGCGGCGAACTCGGCCCGCATCTCGGGTGTCGCGCTCAGCGGCAGGTACAGGTTGGCGGGGTCGCCGGTGAGGCGGGCCAGGAAGAACACGCCGAGCACCACCACGAGCAGTGGGACGACGCTGGAGACCGCGCGGCGGCGCAGCAGGGTCAGCACGTGATGTCCTCCCCTCAGT
>KE354451.1 GCA_000415505.1 Streptomyces afghaniensis 772 | reverse complement strand
ACCCGCCGCCAGGTCCTGGCGCGATCGGGAGCTGGGCTACGCCCCAACAGTGCCGCACGGGCGCTCAAGCGCGGCGAGTTCCGCACCCTCGGTGTGATCACCTTCTCCCTCTCCACCATGGGCAACATCCGCACCCTGGAGGCCATCGCCACCTCCGCTGCCCGGCACGGCTACGCCGTCACGCTGCTGCCCGTCGCCGTCCCCACCCAGGACGAGGTGAACGGCGCCTTCTCCCGCCTCGGAGAACTCGCCGTGGACGCCG
>KE354450.1 GCA_000415505.1 Streptomyces afghaniensis 772 | reverse complement strand
CCGGTGCGCCGCGATGGCGGCGCAGAACGTGTTCAGGAACTCCTCGCTCGCCGGCCCCGGCGACGTGTCCGTCACCACGCCCTGGTCCGCGACCACGCGCTGGAACTCCGTCGACAGCCTCAGCCCCTCGGGCTCCAGCGCCGACAGGACGCCCACGCCCGAGCCGAGCGCGCCCACCGGCTTGCCGTGCCGGTAGGCATCCCGCACGAACCGCACCGCGTCCGGGTCGGCGACCGTCGCGGGGTGCCGACGGGCCCGCCGGGCAGCAGCACGGCGTCGTACAGCACGGACGCCACGGTCGGCAGGGCACGGTCGACCGCGTACGTCTCACCGTCGGACCCCTTGATCGTCCCGTCCGTCGGGGCCAGCGCCTCGACGATGCCCCCTCGGCGGCCAGCCGCTCCCGCACGGAGGTGACCTGCTCGGCGTCCACGCCGTCGGTGACCAGCACCGCGATCTGCCGTGTCCGGATCGAACCGTCCCCGCGCAGCGACTCCAGGCTGAGCGCGGGGGAGGCCGACTTGGACGCGGCCTCGGCGGCGGACGGCTCCGGCACCCCGACGCCCCGCGCCACCTGCACCGCCAGCTCCCCGTCGACCTTGGCCAGGTGCTCGACCGTACGTGCCCGCACGGTCATCGCGCCCACCTTGCCGAGCTCGAACCGGAACGCCTCGACGATGTGCTGCTTCTCCCAGTCCGCCATGCTGTTCCAGAACATCGCCGGCTGGCTGTAGTGGTCCTGGAAACTGGGACTGCGGCGCCGGATCTTGTGGCCGTCCACCCGTTCGGCGTAATGCGTGTACGCACTTCCCCCGGCGCCCGCGTGGGCCGGGCAGCCCCCGCCGAGCGAGTTCGGGAAGTAGTTCGTGCCGGAGTGGATCGCGCTCTGGTGGTAGCCGTCGCGCTGGTTGTTGCGCACCGGCGCGACCGGCCGGTTCACCGGCAGCTGCGAGAAGTTCGGCCCGCCGAGCCGGATCAGCTGGGTGTCCAGGTAGGAGAAGTTCCGCGCCTGGAGCAGCGGGTCGTTGGTGAAGTCGATGCCGGGGACGACGTTCGCCGTGTGGAAGGCGACCTGCTCGGTCTCCGCGAAGAAGTTCTCCGGGTTGCGGTCCAGCACCATCCGGCCGATCGGCCGCACCGGCACCTGCTCCTCCGGGATGATCTTCGTCGGGTCGAGCAGATCGAAGTCGAACGCGAACTCGTCCTCCTCCGGCACGAGTTGCACGCCCAGCTCCCACTCGGGGTATTCGCCCGCCTCGATCGCGTCCCACAGGTCACGCCGGTTGAAGTCCGGGTCGCGGCCCTGGCACTCCTGCGCCTCGTCCCACACCAGCGAGTGCACGCCGAGCCGTGGCTTCCAGTGGAACTTCACGAACGTGCCCTTGCCGTCCGCGTTCACGAACCGGAAAGTGTGCACGCCGAAGCCCTGCATCATGCGGTAGCTGCGCGGGATCGCCCGGTCCGACATCAGCCACATGATCGCGTGCAGCGTCTCGGGCTGGAGCGACACGAAGTCCCACAGGGTGTCGTGCGCGGACGCGCCCGTCGGGATGTCGTTGTGCGGCTCGGGCTTCACCGCGTGCACGAAGTCGGGGAACTTGACGCCGTCCTGGATGAAGAAGACCGGGAAGTTGTTCCCGACCAGGTCGTAGTTGCCCTCGGAGGTGTAGAACTTGGTCGCGAAGCCGCGCACGTCCCGCACGGTGTCGGCCGAACCCTTGGGGCCCTGCACGGTCGAGAACCGTACGAACACGGGCGTGCGCACGGCCGGGTCCTGGAGGAACGCCGCACGGGTGAACTCCGCGCAGGACTCGTACGGTTCGAAATAGCCGTACGCGCCCGCGCCCCGCGCGTGCACCACCCGTTCCGGGATCCGCTCGTGGTCGAAGCGGGTGAGCTTCTCCCGGAAGTGGAAGTCCTCCATCAGCGTCGGCCCGCGCTCGCCCGCCGCCAGGGAGTCGTCGGTGTGGTCGACCTCGACTCCCTGGTCGGTGGTGAGCGGCCCGCCGGCCGGATCGTCCGCCTTGAAGGCCTCGCGCTGTTCCTGTTTCCGGTCGGCGGGAGACACCATCAGGCGGCCTCCTCGGCGAAGACGTCGAGGAAGGTTTCGCAGAACGCCTTCAGGTCGTCCGGCTTACGGCTGGTGACCAACTTGTTGGCACCGTGGTCACAGACCTGCACCTGCTCGTCGACCCAGGTGCCGCCCGCGTTGCGGATGTCGGTCCGCAGGCTCGGCCACGAGGTCAGCGTCCGGCCGCGTACGACGTCCGCCTCGACCAGCGTCCACGGCGCGTGGCAGATCGCGGCCACGGGCCGGCCCTGCTCGAAGAAGTCCCGGACGAACGCGACGGCCTTGTCGTCCATCCGCAGGAAGTCCGGGTTGGCCACACCGCCCGGCAGCACCAGCGCACCGAACGAGCCCGGAGCGGCCTCGCCCACCACCTCGTCCACGGGGAAGGTGTCCGCCTTGTCGAGGTGGTTGAACGCCTGGATCTCCCCCTGCTTGGTCGACACCAGCACGGGCTCGTGACCGCCGTCCTTCGCGGCCTGCCACGGATCGGTCAGCTCGACCTGCTCGACGCCCTCGGGTGCCACCAGAAATGCGATACGCATGATGCTCAACGTCCTTTCCCGGAGCGCGCGGCGCTCCAGCGCGCCGCGTCGCTCCTCGCTTTCTTGTCGTTCTTGCGGTTCCTGCGGCCCGCCCGCACGCACCGCAGCAACTCCTCGCCGTACGGCAGCAGCACGCAGGTGCCGATCGCCGCGGCGATGCCGGCCAGATAGCCGCGCGACAGCGGCCGCCGGCGCGGCACCAGCCGCCACGCGTCGGGGTCCCCGCGGCCGCCGCGCAGCAGCGACTTCACCTGGTCGGCGTGCAGGCACATCAAGGAGGCCAGCGCCCCGAACGGCAGCGACTCCAGAAAGCTGTGGATGTGCTGCTCTATGGGCTTGACCTCACGCTCGCTGTCGACGGCCGTACGGACGTCCCACAGCGCCGTCGCCTCGTGCACCGCGGCCCCGCCCAGCTGCACGCTCAGCAGCAGCGGGTTCACCTCGTAGCGCAGCGTCAGCGCGATCGGGATGCCGACCTCGGCCATCATCAGCGAGTGGATCAACGACTCCTTGGTGCCCGCGGTCTCCTCGATACGGGTCCGCCGGTGCATCACCCAGTCGGCCACCCCGGGCACGAACCAGCTGGGCAGCAGCCCGTACAGCAGGTAGCGGGTCGTGGCGTCACCGACGTCCACGGTGACGCCACTGGCCCTGATCTCCTTCGCCTGGTCGGTGCTCACACACCACCTCGGGCGTCCGGCTCGGCGCGGCTGATGTCGGCGAGCGCCGACGCGGGGTCCTCGGCCTCGGCCAGGTCGCCGAGGCTCACCATCCCGACCGGCAGCCCGTTCTCCACCACCGGCAGGCGGCGCACCGCGTGCTCGCGCATCAGCGCGGCCGCGGTCGTCACCCGCTCGTCCGGCGTCACCGTCACCGGATCCGGTGTGCACACCGACTGCACGCTCACCGTCATCGGGTCGGCACCGTCCGCCACCGCCCGCACCGTGATGTCACGGTCGGTGAGCACGCCGATCACGTCCTGCCCCTCGGCCACCACCACGTCGCCGATGTTCTGGGTGCGCATCAACTGCGCCGCCTCGACGAGCGAGGCGTCCGGGCGTACGGCGACCACACCCGGGGTCATCACGTCCTTCACCAACTCGGCCATCACTGAGGCCCTCCCTCCGTTCCCCGGCCGACGGGGGCACCGTGGGCGGTCGAGCCGCCCGCGGCACCCCCGTCACGGTCCCTACGCGTACTCCTCCGGTCCGGTCTCCCGGGCCCGGATCAGGGCCTGGGCCAGCTCCTGGACATTGCCGTAGCGCTCCTGGCGCGGCAGCCGCTCCAGGGCCTCGACGAGGGCGTCGGGCGCCTGGTGGCCGCGCAGCTCGCGGGCCAGGTCGCGCGCGCTCGCGGGGAACGCCCTGCGGCCCAGGATCCGGGCCAGCTCCAGGCGCACCGACTCCAGGGACGTGGGCGGCACGGCTCGGCGTCACCGGCCCGTGCGCGACCTCGGGGTCGTCCTCGGCGGCCGGCTCCGGGTCGTGCCACTCCTCACTGCGGTGGGGTGCCCGGACCTGAGCAGCCCCTGGAGTTCGTGCTTCATCTCGTCGTCACGGTGGACGCTCAGCCGGTCGCTGCCTCGCTGCATGTCTCCCTCCAGACGGTCGGGGGTCCGCACCGCGTACCCGAACACCGCGAGCCGACACGGGTTCGCCACCCCGGATCGGTGCCCTCCGCACTGGTTTGCGCCACGGCCTGCGGGAGACCCGGATCACACCCCCCACTCATCTCTGGGGAAGGACACGCCATGGCGATGCTCGCTGTGCTGCTTCCGGTGCTCATGCTCGGAGTGGTGCTGCTGCTGGGCCGCTACGAGGAGCTGCTGCTGCCGCAGGACGGCGCCGACCGGCGCGAACCGGTCGGCGTGCCCCCGGCGGCGGCTGTCGGACGAAAGGAAAAAGTTCAGTCCCCGTGGCCCTGACCTGGGCACTGAACTCTTCTCTGCATAGAAGGAAGTAGCAATCCTCGCGCGGAACAGTTCAGTGCGCAGACCACGATCGCACCGGGCCGCCCACGGCACCGGCGGCTCTCGAGTCAGACTGAGGTCCAGTGCCCTTCTCGTCCAGCCATTCCAGCCCCCACAGCGTCAACGCCCTGGCGGCAGATTCCGGAACGCGATCGTGGAACTTCCGCCGGGCTTCGGTCACCGAGGCCGCGCTCTGTCCCTCCCAGCCTCCGGCGTAGACAGGGGAGTCGTGGGCTGGGCTGCCGGTGAGGGCTTGCCAGATCCACGCTGCGGCGTGGCGTTGCCGCTGGCGAGTAACGCCCATCCGTACTGGACGGAAGATCGAGAACAGGCTGTCATAAGGGACCTCGAGAAGTTCGGATAGCGCTCTCCGGCGAGCGGCGTAGTCAATGGCTCCTCGTTTCCGCAATAGATCGGCCAAAGTGCGAATTCCGCTCCAAAAAGCCTGAGAGCCAGGGATTCGCTGGGTAGTTTTTCCCCAATTTCCTTTGCGGCGCTGTGGGGCGTCTAGCGAGTATTCGGCTTGGGCCCAAGTCTCTGCCCCGGCCAGGCGAGCGAAAGCGAGGGAGCAGAAGTGCCTGCCGATGACAGGTGTGGTTCCGGGAAGGTGAACGGCCATGACGTTGCGGTAGTCATCAGCGTCTATCAGATTCGGAATATGCCGGAACTCCAGGATACGGATGATCCAGTGGGAACGGCGCCGGCGATTCGTCTCTGGTGGGGAACGATCGCCGTCATCATGCGATGTAGTCCCGCCGGGTGCTGGATGCCGCGCAGCGGGTTGCGGCCACTGTGCCTGGTTTGCCGTTCTGCGGCCAACCTGCGCGCCCAAGGAGCAAGATGGCGTGCGCCAGCACCCCAGTCGGAGGCGTTCAGGATGGGTTCCGCGAGTGCGAGAGCGGCGGCAGCTTCGGACGCGGTGCCCGGCATCGCGCTGGCCCCACCGGGTACTGCGCGAGGGCTGAGTGCGCGCTGTGTGCGGACGGCGGCGAATGTGTCCGCGGCGAACCCGGGAAGTTCCGCGAGTTCGTCATCGTGGACGACCAGTCGCGCAGCTGCCGTCAGGTAGCGCAGAGCATCGAACCATTCGGCGCCGGAGACAGGCTCGCCGGCCAGCCGGGCCGCACCGCCGTCGGCAATGGCGAGCGCGCGCACTTGCAGATCAACCAACGCATGTGGGACCGAGAGAGTGGGGATGTCTGCGATCCGCTGGCGGCATGCTTCCGGCTGGCTCGCTGCCACCGGGTTCGGCTCTGTGGTGACTTGGCAAGCGTTCGGCTTCGCGGCCGCTGTGGCCCACCTGAGTAACAGCGGCTCGCCCGTGCGGGCCCAGCCCGCCGCCGTGCCGGCCTTGACGGCGGTGGCGTACGCCGCGGTCCGGCTGACGGCCGGGGCGTGCGCCGTCTCGCGCGGGAGCTCGTCACGCCGGACCGCTCACGGGTCGCCCGCTCGGCGTAGAGTCGACAGTGTGGTGGAGTACACCGCCGCCAGCTTTGTGTCCCGGGTCGCCGGCGAGCTCGGACCGAAGGCGGACGAGCTGATCGCCGACGTGGTGCGGTGCCTTCGGCATGAGGTTCCCGAACTGTGGAACGACCCGGATCTCGCCCGTAAGACCTCCGAGGGCGTCACCGAAAACGTCGTCGGCGTGCTGCGGGGCCTGCAATACGGCATCGAGCCGAGCGAGATCGAACCGCCGGCCGCGGAGATGGAACGCGCACGCCGGCTGGCCCGGCGCGGTACGCCCGTCAGTGTGATGCTGCGGGCCTACCGGGCTCGGTCAGCGCATCGTCCTCGACAGACTGCTCGCGGAAATGCCGCGACTGACGAAGAATGCGGAGCTGATCAGTGCGGCGTCGCGCTGGCTGCTGGCGACAAGCGGATACGTCGACCACACATCTGAGCAGGGCGTCACGGCGTACCAGGAGGAGCGGGACCGGCGACTGCAGTGGCGGCTGTCCCTGGTGAACGAGGCCGAGCTGTGTTCCTACTTCTACGACCGCACCGATGGCAGCATCTGTGCCCTCACCGATCTGTTCCGTGAATCCGCAATCGAAGCCGTCATGAGCGGGGAGGAAGCGGTCACACGCAAGCTCATGGACCGCATCGAGATTAGCGAATACGCCCAGGCCACGTACCCGGAGAGTCGTACAGCAGCGCCGCCAGAAAGCCGCAGTAGGATCGAAGGTGGCGGCAAGTTAAACATGAGCAACGCGCACTTGGCGGGACCCACCGCTGCCCGACGGCGGGGCGCCGACCACCCCCAGCTGTCAGCTCACGCGACGCGGCTCCGCCGCCTTCCCGTTGTGCCCGCCCCTGTGGAAGGCGAGGCGTTCCACTCCTGGGTGGATCGCGCTGCGATCAAATTGGACGTGCCGCCGGGTATCGCAGCCCGGGCACTGGGACTTGAATTCAGCTCGGCAGGGAAAATGAGGCGACCGCTGTTCTTCGGCGTCACCCTTGCACCGGCCAGCCTGGCTGGCCTGCAGCTGACGACTGGGCTGACCACCAAAACACTGCGACAGATGCAGCTTGCTCGATATGACGGAACTGCCCTCAATTTTTCGCGTCTTGACGTAAACGACGTAACAACCCTGCCTCGTCTGACTCGCCACCAGTGGTTCCTGGCCTACCAAAGTCGTGCCTGCCCACATTGCCTTTCAGGGAGTGGGGTATGGCCGGTGTGGTGGCGCCTGGGCATCGCAGCCGTATGTCCCGTCCATCGGTGCCTTCTCGTCGACATATGCCCTGCCTGCGGCGTCAGATTGCGGCGCGGAGGCGAGAACAAGAAGCCTACAGGTCTCCCTACAGGGACCCATTACGCACGGGACACGCAGGAATGCGGAAACCGCTGCCGGGCGGACCATGCGGCGTTCACCACGGGCTTCCCGCATCTGCCGAAGCCGGGGGATCAAGCGGACCACGCCGGCGAGCCGACCGCCACCGAACCGCGGACGCACACACTCCCCGGCCACCACGATCCTCGGAGCCGTCTCGGCGGCCAGGTCGTAGGCCGCCAGGCAGTCATCCAGGCCGGCGGGGAAGGGGTTCTCGGGCGCGAGACGGTATGCGCGGGAAGCAGCACGCGCGCGCCTGCGGCCAGCGCCACTTGAGCGCCCAGGGAGCGCGCCCCGGCAGCGGATCCGACCCGGAAGCCGCCCCCGTGCAGGTCGAGGATGACAAGGTCTTCGGGGGCGCCTGCGGTGTCAGGAGCCACGATCCGGGCCTGAGTTCCGCGACCTCCTCATGGGTGGGCGACTCCCGCCAATGGCTGGTACATGCCGGCGAACGCGTCCACCCCTCGCGTTCCGACGCGAGGCTCACGGGGCCGTTGGTCCGGGCCGACTCCTGATGCCACCCATCCATCAGGGCGAACGTGGCGCTGGGCATGGTCGTGCTCCTCACTGTCCCCCGAGGGGGCTTTCAATGGAATCGGCCACGGCGGCCGGACGTACCGGCGAGCCGATGGGAAAGACGTCAGACTCCGCACAGACGGGATAGCCGGTCACTCGAGCTCAAGAGACTTCAGTACCGGCGGTCAGCGTGGTGAACCGCCCTTCCAGGTTGGCCAGGAAATTCTCGCCGTCGGGCAGCATTCCGGCGATCGCCTGTACGGTGGTCCGGCCGGAGCTCCGGAGCCGCTCTCGACGAACTCTGCGGCCTCCGGGAAGTACGAGACGAGCAAGTCCTTGAAGACACGGACCGCATCTTCGCGGTCCATGAGTTCCCCCATCGTCATGTCCAGGGACAACGGTGCCTGCTCAACCGTGTGTGCCCCCAACGCCACTGTCCACGTGTGCCTCCCGGAGCCCACCTCGATGACGCCCCTGCCGTCCGGCAGGACAACGTCGGCCGTGGTGTTCGGAGGGACGACGTGGCCTCCACGGTGAGTTCACGCCCGGAGAGCGCCCAGGACACCTCGGCGGTGCCGTACGGCGTGTGCAGACGTGCTCCAGCCTGGGTGATACCGCCACCCGGAAGGGGAGCGATCCGCAGGCGGCGGTATCCCGGCGCGGCGGGAGCCAGGCCGGCCACCGTAAGGTGGCACGGCCCCGGGCGGACTTCAGCGGGCGAGCAGCCCGCGGAGAACCACCCTTTCCACAGCTGCGACGAGTTCCGTCAAGTGGGAGGCGTCAGCGCGGAGTCGGTCCGCGCGCCAGGAGAGGCCGAGAACGCCGTTCATGGCAGCCCACAACGCGGTGGCGGTGGTGACGGGATCGAGGTCGGCGGCGAGCGAGCCGTCGGCCACCCCGTCGGCCAGGGCGGCGGCGAGTTTGGCGTTCTGCTCGTCGACGAGCGCGGCGACCCGTTCCAGGGCCGCGGGTTCGTCCGGCGGCTCGGCCAGCAGGCGGAACTGGTGTGGGCGCTCGGCGGCGAAGCGGACGTACGCGGCCGAGGCGGCCCTGATGCGTTCCACGGGGGTGCCCGGGGCAGCGTAGGCGTCGTCCATGTAGGTCCGGTTGTCCTCGAGTGCCCGCTCGGCAACCGCGATGAGAACGGCCGCGCGGCCGCCCACGCGGTTGTACACCGTCTGCACGGCGACATCCGCGCGTTCGGCGATGCCTTCCAAGGTGACCGCGTCGGGGCCTCCGGAGGCCAGCAGCTTCTCGGCGGCGTCGACGATGGCCGCACGGGTTGCGGCGGCCCGACGTGTCGTGCGTGTGACCTTCATCGTCATGGTCCCCGCTACTCTACGAGGTGCTCGAACGGCCGGACCCCCTGGGCCGCTTCCTTCCGCCCGGAATTTCAGCGGGAACCGCCTGGTGGCGCTCATGCACCGCCGGGTCGTGCCAGCCCGACGCCGAGGCGAGGCCGTGGGCGCGCTGGACCGTCTGAGGGCGGAAACCGACACGTTCGAGTATCGGCCGGAACAGACCGGGAGCGTTCGCGGTCAGGGTGAGGGACCTGGGGACGACGACGCGGTCCGCACGGCGCTCGATGCCGCGGACGATACCGGCGATGACCTTCTCCAGCGGCACCATCTTCCACAACCCCTTGGAGTTGCCGCCCCAGAGGGCGTGCCCGGCCGGGTCCGCGGTCACGTCGTCCATCATCGGAGTGCGGAAGAACGTGGGGTGGGCGCTGCCGACACCGACACCCAGGTGGCGAACCTCCAGGCGAAGGCTGTCGCACATCGCCCACACGCCGGCCTTGCTCGCGGTGTAGGAGATCTGGAGCGGCGAGTGCACGAAGGCGGCCATGGAGGAGATCGCGAGGAGATAGCCGCGTTGGGCCTCGACGTGGGGCAGAGCCGCACGGAAGGTGCGCCAGACCCCGTTGAGGTTGACGTCGATGACACGTTCGTAGGCCGACGGGTCGATGGTCGCCATCGGGGCCATGGTGTCGATCCCGGCGCCTGCGATGACGATGTCGAGGCGCCCGAAGTGCGAGGCGGCCTCGTCCATGGCTTGCTGCAGGCCGGCGAGGTCGCGTACGTCGGCGTGCCAGCCACGGGCGACCGTTTCGTCTCCCAGGTCCTGGGCTTGGGCCGTGGTGGCCGCGAGGCTGAGGTCGAGCAGCGCGAGGTTGGCGCCGCGCCCGCGCAGGGCCCGGGCGAGGGCGGCGCCCAGGCCGCCGGTGGAGCCAGTGAGGACGACGGTGCGCCCGGCCAGGTCGTAACGGGTCATGACGGCCTACCTCGGTGAGTCGGTCTGCGGGGACTTGCCTGTGGGGCCGACGGATTCTTCGAGTCGGCGCAGGAGTCGTCGCAGTTCGGGGTGGCGTTCGGCGATGAGATCGGTGACGGGGTTAAGGACGCCGCGCAGGGCCGAAAACGGTACCCACCTGCGGGGGACCATGACACGGGCCGAGCGGTTCTCGATGCCGCGGACGACGGCGTCCGCGACGGGCGTGGGGGCGATGGCCTTGCCGAGCAGGGACGGGAAGGCGATCTCGCGCATGCGGGTGGTGATGTCGTTGCTTCCGAAGGCTGCTCCAGCGATGGGCGTGTGGACCCAGCCGGGGTAGAGGACCCCGGCGCTGGCGCCGTGGATGCCGAGTTCGGCGCGCAGGGCGCGGCCGAACTGCTCGACGCCGGCCTTCGACATGGCGTAGGGGGCGTTGGTCATACCGTTGAAGTAGGCGTACACCGAAGCGGTGACCAGGACGTGCCCGCGCGCCGCGATGACGTGCGGCAGTGCGGCGCGAACGGTGCGCCAGACGCCCAGCAGGTCCACTTCGACGACGCGCTCGAACATGGCCGGGTCGATGGTGGCGATCGTCGCCGGCGGATCGGCCGCGATCCCCGCGTTGGCGAAGACGACATCCAGGCCGCCGAACCGGTCGACCGTACGGTCCACCGCGTCGGCCAGTGCGGCGCTGTCGGTGACATCCACCGACAGCGCCAGTGTCCTGTCGCCGCCGAGGTCGCGGGCGAGGGCCGATGTGGCGTCGATGCCCCGGTCGGCGAGGACCACGTTGGCTCCGCGCGAGTGCAGCGTGCGGGCGGTGGCCGCACCGATGCCTCCGGTTGCGCCGGTGATGAAGACGGTCTTCCCCGCAATCGGGTAGGTGAGCATCTCGTACCTCTTTCAGGGTGTCGTGGGTCCCGGGGCTTCACCGGGTGCGGAGCCGATGGGGACGTGCCGCGCCAGGAAGGCGAGCTGGTCCGTGACAACGCGTTCGAAGGGCTCGCCGAGGTAGATGTCGAAGTGGCCGTCGGGGTAGAGGCGGATCTCGCCGCGCGGGGCCCTGCGGGCATGGCGCAGGGTCGGCCGCGCGGGGGCCACGCTGTCGTGCTCGCATACGCAGAACAGCACCGGGCATGCGATCTTCGCGGTCCGGCGGCCCGGCCGGTAGCGGAGGATGTCCAGGGCGAACCGCGCCGCAACCTGGTTGGAGAAGAGCGCGTCGTTGGGCACGAGGGCCAGGTAGCCGGGCTCGGCGTCCGCAGCGGTCATCAACGCGGCGGATCCGGGCGGCCCCGCCGTCGCGACCATGACGGGAGGGCGCCCAAGGCGGGCGCCGACCACGTCACGGACCGCGCGGGCCATCACCTTCACCGAGGTGTCCGGGCGCATCGCCAGGGCAGAGGCGACACCATCGGTGAACAGGCCCTGGGCGATGACGGCGGCGGCCGAGTCCTGGGCGGCTGTCGCCAGGACATGGCCGCCGCCGAAAGAGGTGCCCCACAGCACCACGCGCCGGGGATCGGTCTCCGGCCGGGAGCGCGCGTACGCCACGGCGGCCCGCCAGTCCTGGAGCTGTCGTCTGATGCTCAGGAGCTGTCGCGGCTGACCGCCGCTGGCCCCGAAGTGCCGGTAGTCGAACACCAGGCACGCGTAGCCGGCGGCGGCGAAACGCTCGGCGTAGGCGTCCAGCCGCATCTCGCGGACCCCACCGAGACCGTGTGCCATGACCACCACGGGGCGCCGACCCCCGCCCTCGGGCAGGTACAGCCAGGCGTGACACTCGTCCGGCCCCGAAGGAAACGTCACATTCAATCGGTCGGTCATCGGACCTCCGTAACACCGCTCGCGTCGTTGGGCTCGCGGATACTTGGAACTGCTTCCAATGTTGGAAGTTAATCCAACATTGCGGGGCTGTAAAGCAAACCGACGGCAACGAACCCGTCACGTCTCCGCTGGGTTCTGAGCCACGCCCTACTTCAGCGCCGCACCGGGCGAAGAACGGCCGACGGTTCGAGTGCGCGGGGTGTGTCCGACAGGTGATCGCTCGGGGCCAGGCCGAGCTGTGCCCTTTGACGTGCCGAGGGGGCGGCGCAAGCTTGCCCCCTATTGGGGGCGGACGAGGATTTGTGGGACGCAGCCCGCGAGGCGCGCCTGATCCCGCCGACGCTGCTGATCGACGTCCCCGACGACGCGGAGATCACCCGCGAGGAGATCTTCGGACCGGTGCTGACCATCCACCCCTACGACGATCTGGCCGAGGCGATCGCGTTCATCAACGACCGTCCGGCCGCTCTGGCGGCGTATTGGTACGGCGAGGACGGCGACGACTTCCGCCGCTTCCTGCAGCACACCACCTCCGGCGGTGTCACCCGCAACGACGGCCTCCTGCACGCCTCCCTCAGCAACGCCCCGTTCGGCGGAGTGGGAGGCTCCGGCACAGGCGCCTACGGCGGCAAGGCCGGCTTCGACGAGTTCACCCACCGGCGCACCGTGGCCGCCCAGACCGGCCCCAGGGGTTCACCGACGGGATGGTCGGCTCCGCGCTGCTGGCTCCGGAACTTACAGCCGGGATCGACCAGGCCATCACCGGGGTCGCCGTTGAAATTCGGACCCGACCGGGTCTGTGACACCGGGATGCCGTGACTCGTCCATCCACCCGGTTTGCGGCCCTTCGCGAGGAAGGTCGACGACTCAGCAGGGGCGAACTCGTCCTTCCACGCGCCGCTACGGAATGCGAGGGCCGCGCAAGAGGACGGCGACCCGGGTAGACCCTGTCATCCGACCGTGCAAGCGCCGGCCGGCGATCGTTCCCACCTGGCTCAGCCCGCGAGCCTTCTGCGGTACTCGCGCGGGTTGAACCCGTGGCGGTCCTTGAAGGCGCGGGTGAAGTGCGAGGCGTCCTTGAAGCCGACGGCGTAGGCGATGTCCGTGACACTGCGGCCCGCCCGGCCCGGGTCGGCGAGCAGCCCGGCGGCCCTGTCGATCCGCTGTTGCAGGATCCAGCGAGACGGTGAGGTGTCCTCGGCTCTGAAGATCGCGTGCAGGTAGCGGACGGAGATTCCCAGCGCCCGGGCGACCATGGCGGGCGACAGGTCGGGGTCGGCGATGTGGTCGATGATGTACCGGCGGGCGCGGTCCATATGGGCTGCTCTGGGGACGCCGAGCCGGGCGCCTGAATCGGTTCGCTCGGACAGAGCTGTGGCCAGCAGCTCCAGCAGCGTGGCGCCGATCCGTGCCCTCGCGTCGGGAGACAGACCGGCGGAGTGGGCGGTCAGAGAGTGGAAGAAGGGCGCGAAGAGCGCGCCCACCCCGTGGTCGCCCGGCACCGTGGTCGCCATCGCGTCCCGCGCCAGCGGGCAGTGCGCGTCGAACAGCGGCCTGGGCACCTTCAGCACCAGCAGTTCGAACGGGTCGGCGCAGACGATACGGCAGGGCCGGGCACTGTCGTAGACGGTGAAGTCGCCTGGGCGCAAGACCGCGTCCCGCTCCTGCTGGGAGACCGTCACACAGCCCTGGACGGCCAGGTTGACCAGGAGGTCGTCCTCGCCCGATCTCCGGATCAGCGTCGGGGACCGGAACACCGTGTGGGGGTCGGAGACCACCCTCGCGACGCCCAGGTCTCCGAGCGTCTGGGCCGTGACCCTGCCCCGGAACCCGGCGGACGTGGGCTGCGGCACGTCCATCTCGTACTGGACGAACGTCGTGCAGACCACCTCACGCCAGTAGTCGAGCCGAGCTCGGCCTTCGAGTGGCGCCGTGGAGAAGTCGAGCGTCATACCGGTGCCACCTCACTGCGCACCTTCCGGGGACCCGGTCGTGGGTGCGCTCAGGTTCAAGTAACCGTGCGGCCTCAGTCAAGCCCCCGCCGCAGGTCGGACCGTACGTTCGCACCCACAGACCCACCCAGGCAATGAGGCAAGGTGACATGACTACGTCCGAAGAGATCATGGCGCAGTACGTCGCGACCGAGGCGCGCGTGGACCGCATGCGGGACAAGTACGCCTTGGAGGAGGGGTACATCAGCGAGGACAGCAGCCCGTGGGTGCCGTTCGTGCCCAACGTGTTCATCAAGCACCTCACCTTTGATGTCCGCGGCAGCAGCGCCGCCAACGTGCTGTGGGTGCAGGAGGGCGGCACGCTGGGCCGCCACCGGCATCGTGGCCCGGTCTCCGGCTACGTCCTCGAAGGCAGCTGGCGCTACCTGGAGTACGACTGGGTCGGGAAGCCCGGGGACTTCGTCCGGGAGAGCCCGGGGCGCAGCCATACCCTCTACTCCGAGCACGGGATGAAGACGATGTTCTGGCTCAACGGTCCGCTGGAGTTCCTCGACGAGGAGGACCGCGTGATGGAGACGGTGGACGTGTTCTGGTTCATCGATCACTACGAGAACTACTGCCGGGAGAACGGTCTGAAGAGCAACGAACGTCTCTATCTCTGAGCACGCCGATGCTTTCCCGACCCTCGCCGACGACGCACCCGGTCAACCGCGCCAGCGGATCACTTCGGGGGCGGCGGCGACGGCGGTGACGTTGTCGGCAAGGGGGCGGGGCAGCAGGTCGTCGGCGGGGGTCAGGCGGCGCAGCACGGTGTTGCGGTGAGTGAAGAGCCGCTCGGCGGTGCGCGTGGTGCTGCATTGCTCACGGAGGTAGGTGTCCAGGGTCTGGCGGGTCTCGGCATCGGCGTGCAGGAGTGAGCATGCGCTGGGTGAGGCCCAGGTGGCTGCGGCGGAAGCCGTCGATGTCGTTTCCCGGTCGGCCCACCGATCAGCAAGTCACATGCCCGCAGGGGCAGGTCAGGGCGCGAGTTCGCCTCGCTGTCCGGTTGGCCCAGGAAGCTGGTTCGGCGAATCCCAGGCCGGCAGGCGCGCTCCTGGGCACCTCATCACCGACACCCACTACGGCCCACTCGATCGCGCTCGCTGGTCGGCACGCGTATGCGAGACGGTGAGCACCCTGAAAGCCGACCTGGTCTGCCACACCGGCGACATCGCGGACGGCACGGCCGAACGCCGCCGCGCCCAGGCCGTCCCCCTCGGTACCGTGCGGGCCACCCGGGCCCGTGTGTACGTCACCGGCAACCACGAGTACTACAGCGAGGCCCAGGGCTGGGTCGATCTGATGGACGAGCTGGGCTGGGAGCCGCTGCGTAACCGTCATCTGCTGCTGGAACGCGGCGGCGACACCCTCGTGGTCGCCGGCGTGGGTGACGTCACCGTCGAGGCCTCCGGCCTGGCAGGCCATGGCGCCCACCTTGCCGGAGCCCTGAACGGCGCCGACCCCGACCTGCCCGTCCTGCTCTTGGCGCACCAGCCCAAGTTCGTCGACCGGGCGGCAGCCGCCGGCATCGACCTTCAACTCTCCGGCCATACCCACGGCGGCCAGATCTGGCCCTTCCACCACCTGGTCCGCCTCGACCAGCCCGCCGTCGCCGGCCTCAGCCGGCACGGCACCCGCACCCTCCTCTACGCCAGCTGCGGCACCAGTTTCTGGGGCCCGCCGTTCCGCGTCTTCGCCCCCAGCGAGATCACCCTGCTCGTGCTCCGCTCCCCACACCGGCCCACTACGCCGTAGCACCGGGCGGGCCAACACATCCGCTTGGAGGTGTCCTCGAGCCGGGGTGCGGCGTCGACAGGTGACCAGGCTCGTCTCGCCGAGGACCTGGCGGAAGAGAGGGGAAGGGCTATGTCCCAGATCGATCTCACTGTGCCCGTGGGTGCGCTGACCGAGGAAGGCGCGGCGAGCATCCAACGGGACCTGGCGCGTGCCCTGCTCACGTGGGGAGGGCGCACCCGACTGGGAGATATTCCGTTCCCTGCTGTGGTCCTACCTGCATGTGCTGCCTGCCGGGGCGCTGGTCACCGCAGCCGACGACGCCCGCGCTTCCGGGTCGACGTCACCGTGCCGTTCGGGATCCTCGATGACGAGCGGCGCCCAGGCATCGAGGATCTCCGGAGACGCATTGTGCACGTGTCCCTGTTCCAGGCGCGTGTAGTAGGCCATGGACACGCCAGCCAGCTGGGCCAGCTCCTCACGGCGCAGGCCGGGCACCCGCCGGTAGCGGCCGTGGTCGACAAGCCCCACGTCACTGGGTTTGAGTCGGGCGCGGCGGCCGCGAAGGAATTCGCTCAGCTCGGCACCGCGCTCCTGGACCACGCCGGCGTCCACAGCGGGATCGGGCTCTTGGACCATGGGGTTCAGTATGAGCAGGCATGGTCGGCGCTTCCTGTCCCTGTCAGTGTCGGGAAGCGCTTACTCGTACGGTCTGGAGGCGGACCCGGCAGCTGTTACTCCCATGCAACCTCACGCGCCAGGGCTGTACTCAAGCGCGGCGTGTCGATCATCATCAGGTTTCCGGCCGGCTGGCGCAGTAGGTAAAAGTTCGCGCCTGCGATGCGCGGCGAGTTGTGCCCGCACAGGTACACGTGCTCGGCAAGGCTAGGGGAAAGGGATCAAGTGCCGGGTGCGGTCCGCGCGTGCCGTGCCGGATCGATCGGGTGTGGCACACGTCAGTTGTTCACGGGCACGTACTTCCCGGGCACGCCGGTGGCGCGGCGCATGAAGGCGTCAAAGGTGCGATTGGGCAGCGTGTTGTGCAGGAAGATCATGGGCTTGGCGCCGAAGCCGACGGCGTAACGCGTCTTGGGCCGGCGTGCCCGGACGGACTTGACGATGGTCTTGGCGATCAAGTCCGGCGACGACATGCGGCGTTCGTTGGCCTCCGAACTGAGCGAGTCGGCCACAGCGTTGGCCTGCGGGGCGTACGGGCCGGTGCCGGAGACGGCGCGAGCCTTCTGCGCGGCGATGCCGCCCCACTCGGACTTGACCCCGCCCGGTTCGATCACCACGACGTCGATCCCGAAGGGCTTGAGCTCCATGCGCAGGCAGTCGCTGAGCGCTTCCAGCGCGAACTTCGTGGCGTGGTACCAGGCTCCCAGTGAGGTGCACATGCGGCCACCGACCGAGGTGATGTTGACGATGGTTCCCGAGCGCTGCGCCCGCATGTGCGGCAGGACCAGCTGGGTCAGGCGCGCTGCGCCGAACACGTTGACCTCGAACTGTTCCCTGGCCTCCTGCAGGGGGACGTCCTCGACGGCGCCGTAGGAACCGTAGCCGGCGTTGTTGACGAGGACGTCGAGCCGGCCGGTGTCGGCGATGAGCTTCTCGACGCCTTCCCGCATGGAAGTGTCGTCGGTGACGTCCATGGCCAGCAGCCGGATCCCCAGCTCGGTCAGGTGTTGCATGCGCTGCACACGCCGCGCCGCGCCGTAGACGGTGTAGCCGGCCTCGCGCAGCTTGAGCGCGGTGGCCTCGCCGATCCCGGACGAAGCTCCGGTGACGAGTGCGACCTTGGTGGTCATGGTGGTGATCCTTTCGGTGGACGTGGTGACGTTCCGCTGTGAACGCTAGAAGTGGATCTGCGGCCTGGCACTAGCGTGGCGCGCCAACTCACTTGCGTATGACGCCAGCTTTCGATGGCGCGCTTGGCGAGAGGAATGGCGCCATCTGCTGGTGTCAGGCATGCCGGCGGCCGTTACGCTCCCGTCGTGAGCACCGGACGATTCACCCTGGATCCCAGCATCAAAGCCCTGCTGAAGGACCTCGGCGTGTCATCCACCCGGGTGCTCCGGCGCGCTCAGCTGCCTGCCGACCTGTTCGGCCGCGGCCCGGTCGCCCTCCCCCTCGAGGAGTACTTCCGGCTGTGGGAGGCGCTCGAGGCCGAGAGCGGCGATCCGGACCTGGCTGTCGCGATCGGCCGGTCGATTTCGGTCGAGATGTTCAACCCGCCGATCTTCGCCGCCCTGTGCAGCCCCGATCTGCGGACCGCAGCTGAGCGCATCGCCCTCTACAAGCCCCTCATCGGACCCCTGCACCTGCGGCTCGACAACGGCGACGAAGGCTTGACGATCAGCTTCCGGTGGCCGCCGGACACGCCCCCGCCCCCGCCCCAGCTGGCCGCCGCCGAGATGGTGTTCTGGGTCGCTCTGGCCCGGATCGCGACCCGCCACGACGTCCGGCCGGTCCGGGCCGTCGATCCCTGGCTGCCTGCCGAGCACGCCGGCCTGGACGACTACCTCGGCGTAGAAGTCCACAAGGGACAGACGCACGCGATCACCTTCGCGCCCGCCGACGCGAACCGCCCGTTCCTCACCGAGAACGAGCAACTCTGGCGGTTCTTCGCCCCGGAACTCCGCCGACGCCTGTCCGACCTGCAGGCGACGGCCAGCGTCGCCGATCGGGTGCGGGCCGCGCTGCACGAAACCCTTCCCGCCGGCGGAAGCTCCATGACCGCGGTCACCCGTCACCTCGCCGTCAGCAACCGCACCCTGCAACGACAACTGAAGCTCGAAGGAACAAGCTTCCAGGAAATCCTCGCCACGACCCGCGAAAACCTGGCCCGCCACTACCTCGGCAACAGCACCATGCGCATCGCCGAAATCGCCTACCTACTCGGCTACGACGACACCAACTCCTTCTACCGCGCCTTCCGCACCTGGACCGGAACCACTCCCGACGCCCTCCGGACCGCAGCAGTCGCCAGAGTCTGAACGGGCCGTCGCGGGACCTCGACCGGCTCGCTCATGCGGCCCATCAGATCGCGAGCGACGAGATGGCGGCGGAGTCATCAACGAGATCAGGCATGCCGCGTGAGGTGCACCGATGACTTATCGAGCGGCGCATGATCGGGCGACCTCGTCCACCTTCCGGGAGCAGGGGTGCCGACCTGGCCTGTCACTCAGCAGGGCTCGGAACCTCCGGTACCGGGAGCAGGCGCGTTGCAGCAAGGACTCCTCCAGATCGATCAAAATGGCCTCATTGCCGGCGGCGGAACTCGGCAGGGTATGCCACGGGATTGCCGAACAATCCTGGGTTCGGCCGACGCACTGTTCCAGCACGATATCGGTCATACGTTTCCCGGAGTTGCGTGGCCGTCATTGTTGTCGATAGGCATGCCCAGCCATAACTTCGCCTTCTCTCGAGCCTCCCCGTCAGTGCACCCAGGGGCCCGGACTCAGGTTATGGAATTGACCGAATCGACTTCCAACGCTAGCCAGACTCCTGAATTCGGGATGTATCTGGCCGGGGTGGGGGAAAATGCGCGATTAGTGGATGTCTCGTTAAGAGGAGACCAAAAAAATCCAAGAAGTCGGCCCACAACGACGAAGGCATCGCTTCGCCGCCGGGGCCAGCCGATCATCAGCGGTGGCGAACGCTCGAAAAGGCTTGATATTCGCCTGTTTCGGCATCTCAGGGTCGATCGTAGAAGCCGTCAATCCGTGCGCGGGCCAATGCCTGACCAGCCTCCAGGACAGCCTTCGGCTTCGCCGAGGCCACCGGTTTGCCCGCCACTGTGGAGATTGGTTCGGCGAGTGCGAACAGCTGGAACGCATAGCGGTGCGGGCCATGACCTTTGATCGGTGCCGGGCCCTGATAGCCGCGCCCTTGGCTCGACCGCAAGATCTGCACGCCCGCGTCGAGCGCGCTCGAATCAAGTGCGTTGCACGGTAGCTCGGTCACTGCGGGGTCCAGCAGTGCCGCCGCGTGCACCAGCGGGCTTCGCAGCGGTACGTCGGGATCTTCGACCACGAGCAGCAACTGCGCGGTCTCGGCCGGTGGCAGCGCCCAGGCCAGCGCCGGCGAAAGATTCTGCCCGCCGAGTCTCTTCACCACATGCCGAACAGGAAGCGTGGTTTCGTGGTCGAAATGGGGACTGGTGATGTCGAAGGTGGCCGCAGCGGCCAGATTCGATCGGTGCCAGGCCAGGGTCTGTTCACCGGCGCGCCGATTGACAAGCAGTTTGCCGATCAGAGACATCGCACTCCGTCGTTGTCGGTCGAGGCAGCATCACCCGCGATGACAGTGCCGTCGAGCAACCCCAGCGCGCGGGTGCCATCGGCGGAGTCGGCCACGGCCACCTCGGTCAGCACCTGGCCACCGGCCGGATCGAACATCGGAAACGTGCGTCCGTCGATGGCCGGCACCTGTTCACCACCACAGCCCGGTCGGAACAGATGCGATGACTGTGTCCCTGTCGGGCATATCTTCTTCTCCTGGTCGGATGATCACCGAATGGATGGTGTTGTGGTGCGCGGCCCGGCGGGGCAGCGGCGGAGGACTCAGATGATTCCGTTGCGGACCAAGGTGTTCGCCGCTTCGAGTTTGGTGATCTCCTCGGTGGTGAGTTCGAGTTCGAGACCGGCGACGGCGTCGTCGATATGGCGTTCCTTCGTGGCACCCACAATCGGCGCGGCCACCGGGGATTTATTCGCCACCCAGGACACCGCGACCTGCGCCATCGGCACCCCGCGAGCCTCGGCGACTTCCTGCACAGCGGTCACGACCCGCTTGTGCGATTCCTCGTCGCGGGTATACAGCTGTGGAGACAGTGTGTCGTTGGCTTCACGCCCGGACCCTTCCGAGCCCCACGGCCGGGTGAGCCGTCCGCGTGCGAGCGGGCTCCAGGGCAGAATTCCCATGCCTGTGGCTTCGGCATAGGGCGCGACCTCGCGTTCCAGCTCCCGCGCCAGCAAGTTGTAGTGCAGCTGATTCGACACGAACTTGGTCCACCCGTGTCGGTCTGCCGCGTTCTGCATGAGCGCGAGCTGCCACATCAGGAGATTGCATGCGCCTATATAGCGGGCTTTGCCAGCCTTGACCACGTCGTGCAGTGCTTCCATCGTCTCTTCGATCGGTGTATTCGGATCGAAAGCATGGATTTGATAAAGGTCGACGTAGTCGGTACCAAGGCGGCGCAGCGAGGCGTCGATCTCGTGCATGATGGCGACCCGGCTCAGGCCGGAGCCGTTGCGAGACGGGCGCTGATGCCCGTACACCTTCGTCGCGATCTGGAACTCTTCGCGGGGACCCAACTCTCTGGTCAGCGTGCCCAGGATTTCCTCACTTGTGCCGCTGGAATATACGTTGGAGGTGTCGAAGGTCGTGATACCCGCCTCGTAGGCGCGGCGGACGAACGGACGGGCCTCATCGAGGCCGATGGTCCACGACGGGTAGCCCTGCTCGGGGTCACCGTAGGTCATCATGCCCAGGATGACGCCGCTCATCTCCAGGCCGCTCTTGCCCAGTCGGACAGTTTTCACCTGTGATTCCTTTCATGTGCGTTCAGTTCGTGTGGATTCGGTTGCTCGGGATCGGCTGCCACTGCCGTGAGCCCTGCTTGTCACGGATGATGCGGCCGCCCTGGGTCCCCGGGAAGTGTGCGCCGAGACCGATAGCTCCGGTACGTTCCATCTCTTGCGCGAGCCGGTCGCGGGCCCTGGCCGCCGCGGCGCGATCTTCGTCCAGGCGGTCGGTCCACCCATCCTCGACCAGGAGTACGGGGTGATGCGCGGTGTCCCCCAGCAGCAATACTCGTGCTTCGCCGGTCTCGATCTCGCCGACGCAGTTGCCGGGCGTGTGACCGGCGAACAGCCGCAGCGCGACCGAATCCGCGATCTCCGTTCGCTCCCCCTCGGCCAGGCGGAGAAGGTCGGAAACGGCATGGATGGTATCGGTCACCCGGGCCGTGGCAGGGTTGCTGCCGGGATCAGCACGCATCCAGTCGTAATCAGCGCGGTGGCAGTGGTGCCGGGCGTGAGTGAAGATCGGTTCACCCGCAGGAGCGACCCAGCCGACGTGGTCCAAGTGCAGGTGGGTGAGCACGACATCGGTGATCTGCTCAGGTGTGACGCCAAGATCGGCGAGCGAGTCGAACAACTTTCCGCGCGTTTCGACGATATCGATGTTCGGTCCCAGTCCCGCGTCGACCAGGATCGTCCGGTCTCCCGATCGCAGCAGGAAACCGCCCATCGGCATGATCCAGCCCGCCCCGTCGAACCACGGCGGCGCGGTCTGCCAATCTTGGCCCGCGCCGGGCGGAGGGTCGAAGAATTCGCCCGGCGGTACGGGATGCTGAGCATCGAGTACGGGATCGATGCTGGTAACGACCACAAGGTCCTCCTCGGCGTTGTGTGGCGTGCACCGTGGGCGCCGGCAGTCGGCGGTGCAGCGGCGACGGCACGGGCTTGGACGGCCTCATCGGTTCGCAGATCGTCCCCGCGGTGATGTCGTCACGGTTTTGTCGGGTGCAGTGCTGCGGGACCTCCGTGCCCGCGAACGAGGGGTGGAGCCGGATGAGAGGGCTCAGAAGGTGAAGACGGTTCGCAGGCCGGTGCCCGACTTCAGGTCGGCGATGGCCTCGTTGATCTCGGCCAGGGGACGACGCCGGGTGATGAGCTCGTCGAGCTTGAGGGTCCCTTCGAGGTACTCGCGCACCAGAACGGGGAAGTCGCGGGCCGAGTAGCCGCTGCCCATCAGCGAGCCGGTGATCACCTTCTCCTGGAGGATGATGTCGGCGATGTTGTCAAGGGCGAGTGCGGAGGAGCTGGGCGCCATGCCCAGGAGGACCGCGGTTCCGCCCGGGCGGATTGCGGAGACGGCCTGCACCATGCAGTCCGTCAGACCGGTGCTCTCGAACGTGAAGTGGGCGCCGAAGGGGCCGGTGACGGCGCGGACGGCGTCGGGTACCTGCACGTGGCGGGCGTCGATGACGTGGGTCGCGCCGAACGCGGTCGCGGCCGCCAGCTTCTCCTCACGGACGTCGACCGCGATCACGCTGCCGGCGCCCGCCCGTCGTGCCGCCTGGACGATGTTCAGGCCCACTCCGCCGCAGCCGAGGACCGCGACGTGGTCGCCGGGCCGTACCGTGACCCGGTTGCGGACGGCACCCACTCCCGTGGAGACCGCGCAGCCGATGAGGCACGCGAGGTCCAGCGGCATGGCCTTGTCGATGGCGACGGCGCATTCCGCGGGCACGATCGTCTCCTCGGTGAACGTGCCGAGGGGGCCGAAGGGGGTCACCGGGGTGCCGTCGACCGACAGGGCGGGGCCGTTCCCCGTGCGCGGGTCCGCCAGCTGAAGGCTCCGCAGGCACAACGAGGGATGATCGTCCGTACAGAACTCGCACGTGCCATCGTGCCCCAAGGCGGAGAGGATCACGTGGTCGCCGACGGCGGGGCCCAAGACGCCCGGGCCGACCTCGGTCACCACGCCGGCGCCCTCGTGTCCGGCGACCGCCGGTGGCGGCATGGTCATGCTGGCGACGCCGCCGTAGAGGGCCTGCACGTCCGTGTGGCACAGGCCGGCGGCGGCCATCCGGACACGGACTTCTCCAGGGCCTGGCGGCCGGACGTCGACCTCGATGAACTCGATGGGACCGTCGGGCTTCAACTGCACGGCTGCCCTGGTCATGTCTGCTTCCTTTCGTGTTGCTGATGTTGCTGGTGATCTCGTCGGCTGGGCCGCGCTCCCGGCAGCGCGGGAGCGCGGCGGGAGGGTTCAGGGCCGCAGCATGGTCTTGACGAAGTCGCGTGCCATGAACGACTGGTAGGTCTCGGCGGCGGCAGACAGGGGGGCTTCGTGGTCGATGACGATGCCCGGCTCGATCCTCCCCGCGGTGATCATGGTGGTGAGGCTGTCGTCGGCCGTGTACGGGTTGCCGGTGACCGGCACGATGCTCACCTGGCGTCCGAACAGGTTCTGCGCGGTGACCGGCAGGTCGCCGTCGAGCAGGACACCGACGAGACCGACGGTGCCGCCGAGAGCCACACACGCCAGGGCGGTGCTGATCGCCGGGATGGCGCCGACGGCGTCGATGGCCACGTCGACGCCGTTCCCACCGGTCAGTTCGAGAACGCGCTCGGCGGCACCCTCACCGCCGGGCACCGGCACCGCGCCGAGCTTCTCCGCCTGCTTCAGGCGACGCTGGTCCAGGTCCACGAGGTAGACGGCGGCCGCGCCGCGGGCCAGGGCCAGTTGCGCGATGAGGAGGCCGACCGGGCCGGAGCCGACGACGCCCACCGTCGCACCGCTCTGGAAGCCGGTCTTGACGAGCGCCTCCCAGGCGGTGGGGAGGATGTCGGTGAGGACGAGCGCGTCCTGGTCGGACACGGAGGCGTCGAGTTCGCTGAGTGTGAAGTCGGCGCGCGGGACGCGGACGTATTCGGCCTGGCCTCCGTCGAGGATGCCTCCGCCGAAGAGCCGGTATTCGGCGCACCGGGGCTGGTTCGCGGTGCGGCAGGGTTTGCACCGTCCGCAGGCGACGAACATCTTCGACAGCACCCGCTGCCCCTCGGACACATGGTGTACCTGGGTGCCCGTCTCGACGAGGGTGCCGATGAACTCGTGCCCCAGCGTGAGGGTGGGCGGCAGGAACGGGTGCCGGACGAAGTGCAGATCCGTCCCGCACACGGCGGCCGCGCTCACCTTGACGATCACGTCATCGGGTTCCACGACAGTGGGCTTGGGAGCATCCGTCACTTCGACGGTGCCATTGCCCTGGGTAACGACAGCGAGCATTCCTGGTTCCTTTGCCGACGCACGTCCGTCTTCGGCCGTGCGCATCAATGCGTCAGGCGGGGGTGGTGCCGGCGCTCGTGGAGCGCAGGGCGTGCTCGATGTAGGACAGTTCCATCACGTGCTCGGCCGTCTTCCAGTACAGGTCGAGCATTCCGGGCCTCGGGGTCGCGAACGACGACGGTGCCCAGGCGCCGTCGTGGCGCTGGCGCTGTACGAACCACTCGCCCATCCGGACCGTCCAGGGGAGGTGGCCGCCGTCCGGGTCGGCCGTGAGCATGGCGGCGGCGCCCCAGCCGAACTTGCAGATCTGCACCGACGTCGGGTCGTCGTACTGCTCCTCGGTGCCGCCTGTGGTGAGGGCCAGGTACTCACGGCCCAGCCGGAGCGCGGAGGCGTCGCTGGTCTGCCGTGCGTATCCGGCGAGGAAGGCGGCGGCGATGCCGGGGTGGAAGTACGCCTGCCGGGGCGCCCGGAAGTCGACCACGCGGAGGAAGGCCGTCTCGTCCGGGAAGTCGGTGACCAGGGTGTCGCCGCGGCGGCTGGTGAACAGCCGGTGGGGCAGGTCGGGCTGGTCGGCGAGGTTGCGATTCAGCCACCGGTGGACGCCGTCGGCGGTGTGACGGTCACCGGTGACCAGCGCGGAGAAGCCCAGTTGGGCGGTCTTGAGGTTGTCCTCCAGGGGGTCCTGCGCGAAGTCGCGGAGGTCGTAGGCTCCGCCGGTGCGGGGGTTCTGGAAGCGTGCGAGCGTGGTGTTGATCGCGGTCGCGGTGTCGTAGCGGCCGAGCAGCCAGGAGGCGATCGCGAGGGGGGAGAGGTGGTAGACGGGGCTGGTGCCGCCGGGGGCGTCGTAGGGGCCGGAGCGGAGGTCGCCTTCGTCGGTGAGGGCCTCGCGTTCGGCCCAGCCCATCATCGCGGCGGCGGCGTCCGGGGCTCCGCCGACGCACAGGGCCCAAGGGGCGCGCCACCACGAGTTGGCGGTCTCGGCGCCTTCGGGGCGGCCGTCGTCGGCAATGCGGTCGCGCAGCCAAGCCACCCCTTTGGCCCGTGCCTGGCTGACCCGGGTCAGCAGGTCGGGGGTGGGTTCGGTCGGCCAGGGGGCCGTTTCCGTGTCCGACGCGAGGGTCGTCATGGTGTCTTCTCCAGGGCGGTTGTGGAGGACGGAGTGAGGAGGAGGGTCAGGTCGTCGAACGGTTCGTCCACGGGGTAGACCCCGTTGAAGAGTTCGGATCCCTCAGCAGTCAGCCGGACGTGCGTGCCGAGGCAAAAGTCGGCGTGGTCCGGCGGATCGGCGGTCCGCAGGTGGAGGGTGGTCAGGGGGATGCGCTCGGGTGACTGGCCGGGCGGTGCCGCGATGGTCAGGGTTCCCGCGCCGCCGGTGACGGACAGCCAGGGGTCGGCGATGCGGAGGAAGAGCAGCCCGTAGTGGGCGGCGAAGCGTACGTCTCCCCGGAACTTCAGCAGGCCGGTGACCGTACCGGCGTCGAATGCCGACGCATCGTCCGGGCTGAAGAGGAACATGTGCTCGTCGACGACCGAGGCGCCGTCGGTGACCGAGCAGCGGCCCTCTGGAGAGCGGGCGATATAGCGCAGGAACGGGACTTTGACGCTCCACCGCAGTCCGGGCAGGGCGGTCGGGCCGGCGGTCATGCCACTGCCTGCCGGGGATCGTCGGCGATGAGCTTCTTCAACGGCACCGTGGTGTCAGTGGCCGCTTCGGGCGGGATGGTCCGGCCCACGGCCAAGGCGGAGCGTACGGCGAGGAAGTCGGCCGGCCGGTTGACGAAGTCACCGGCGACCAGACGTCCGCCGCGGTAGTAGAGGACGGCGAACTTCTCCGTGTCCGGCTCACCGCGTACGACGTACCGGTCATGGCCGGTCGACAGGCCGGCGACCTGGAGTTTGAGGTCGTACTGGTCGGACCAGAACCAGGGCACGGCCCAGTAGGGGACCGGCCTGTCGGCGAGCAGGGCGGCGGCGGTCTTCGCCTGTTCGACGGCGGTGTTCACCGACTCGAAGCGGATCCGGGCCGGGCCGTCGGGGAGGTCCACCGGCGGGGGGCAGGCGACGCAGTCGCCCGCGGCGACCGTGGTGCCGTCGGAGGCGAGGCCGTACTCGTTGACGACGATGCCGTTGTCGACGGTCAGTCCGAGCTGCTCGGCGAGTTCGGTGCGGGGCACGGCGCCGATCCCGACGACCACCAGATCGGCCGTCAGCACGCTGCCGTCGGGGAGTTCGGCGCCACGGACGCGCCCGTGACCGTCGTCCAGGAGGCGTACGGGCGGCGCTCCGAGGTGCACCCGCACCCCGCGCCGGATGTGGGCGTCGAGGAAGAACTCGCTGGTCGGGACCCCTACGGCACGTTCGAGCAGTCGGTTGTCGGCGAGGGCGACGGTGACCTCGCAGCCGAGCCCCCGGGCACTGGCCGCGACTTCGAGTCCGATGAAGCCACCGCCGATGACCAGGACGTCGACCGCCTCTGCCAGGGCCGCACGCAGGGCGAGCGCGTCGTCGGCGTCCCGGAGGTAGTGGACGCCGGCCAGATCGGCGCCGGGGACGGGCAGGCGGCGCGGGCGGGCGCCCACGGTGAGCGCGAGCCGGTCGAACGCGAAGCTACGGCCGGAGTGCGCGTACGCGACCCCCGCACCGCCGTCGCCCCGGTCGACCCGGATGATGCGTTCCCCGAGCACCAGCCGGATGCCGTGGTCGGCGTAGAACGCCTCCGATCGCAGTGCGATCGCGTCGGGCGACGTCTCCGCGTGCAGGAGGGTCTTGGAGAGCGGTGGACGCTGGTAGGGCGCGTGCCGTTCGGCGCCGACCACGGTGATCGGGGCCGTGTAGCCGTACTCGCGGAGGGAACAGGCCAGCTGGATGCCGGCCTGACAGGCGCCCACCACGAGCACGCCGGTGTCGCGCGGGGCGACGGCGGTGCTGTTCACGACGTGCTACTCCTGGGCTTCCGGGGTGGTCACGCGCAGATCGCCGAGCTCTTCGGAGAGCTTGATCTGGCAGGACAGCCGGGAGTTGGGGCAGCGGTCGACGACCGTGCCGTCGAGCATCTCGTCCTCCAGGCCACTGACCGGTTCCAGCCGATCCAGGTCGGCTTCGTCCACGAAGACGTGACAGGTGGCGCAGGACAGGACGCCGCCGCATTCGCCGGTGATGCCGGGGACGCCGTTGCGGACTGCAGTCTGCATCACCGAGTCGCCGACCAGGCCGTCGACGACGCGGACCTCACCGGCGTCGGACACATAAGTGACCTTGGGCATGTTCGTCACACCTCCGTCGGGGTCGAAGTGGGGGTGAAGGTCGCGGGGACCGAGATGTAGCCGTGCGCGCCCCCGATGCTCGGGTAGCCGACCACGGCGTCCGGGTCGATGCGCAGGCCGGGCAGCCGGGTGAGGATCGTCTCCAGCATGGCGTCGAGTTCGGCCTTGGCCAGGGGCGAGCCGAGGCAGCGGTGGTGTCCGGTGCTGAAGGAGACGTGGTCGCGCGCGTTGTCCCGCTCCAGGTCGAGCCGGTCCGGGTCGGGGAACTTCAGCGGGTCGCGGTTGGCGCCGGCCAGCCACATGTAGACGCTCTCCCCACGGGCGATCGGCTGCCCGAGGATCTCGGTGTCCCGTACGGCGGTACGGGCGATGCCGGTCCCCGGTGGCCAGAACCGCAGGAATTCCTCGATGGCGTTCTTCCGGTACGCGGCGTCCGTGCGCACCCGCTCCGCCTGGTCCGGGTGCTGAGTGAGATGGATCAGCGCACTCGCGGTCGCGGCGGTAGTGGTGTCGAAGCCACCGAAGACCAGCGCGTTCACCATGCTCTCGGCCACCTCGAGACCGAGCGGTTCGCCCTGCACCGTACCGGTGGCCAGGGCCGAGAGGACGTCACCGGCCGGGGTCTGGCCGCGTGCGGCCAGCATGTCGCGGAAGCGGACCCGGAGCCGTGCCTGTGCCTCGTGCGGGTAGCGGGGATCGTCCGGCAGCAGGTACACACCCTCGTGCGCGGCGTAGGCGGCGTCGTGCCAGTCGTCGGCGTCGTATCCGAGGACGTAGAGCGTGGTGCGTGCCGTGGTCGGGATGATCACGTCGTCGATCAGCTCGGCTTGCCCCCGCCCCGCCACCTTGTCGAGGGCCTCGTCGAGGTACTGCCGGGCGACGGGATCCCACTGGCGCAGGGCTTTCGGGGTGAAGAACGGCGCTTCGATGCGGCGGCGTTCGGTGTGCAGCGGCGGGTCGGACTCCCCGAGGTGCAGCCGGTAGGGCATCTGGGGGATGAGCTGGCCCTTGCCGCCGTTCTCGGTGCCGGTCAGGTCGTTGACGGAGGTGAAGGTCTCCCAGTCGGAGCCGATGCGCTGCACCTCCTCCCAGGAGGCCACCACCCAGTAGCCGCCGTGGTGTTCGGTCCAGGCGACGGGGCTGCCGGTGGCGTGGAACCGGGCGGCGAGTTGCTTCCAGGTGTCGCGGTAGGCGGGCGAGTGGTGGTCGAAGTCGATGACCGGCCTGCCGGTGGCCGACCGCCGGACGAGGTCGTGGGTGACACTCATGTCGTACGGGCCTTTCTTCGCGGGAGCGGCATCAGGACTGGCCGGCGGAGGCAGCTTTGGCGATGACCTCGTCGAGGATCGGGACGATGGCGTCGCCGAACCCGATGGGGTCGTCGCAGGGGGCGAAGTGCCCGAGCCCGGCGACCTTGATGAACTTGGCGCCGGGGATGAACTTCTCCACGGCCGGGCCGCCGTTGACGTCGTCGTCGCTGGCCGGGTCGTACTCGCCGGTGACGACGTAGACGGGCTTCGCGTGAGCGTCGATCTTGTGCCCGTTCTCCTTGAGGTCGTGCTCGTAGGCGAAGTAGTCGTTGTCGCCCGCGTAGATGCCGGGGAACGCCGAGCGGTAGATCCAGTACGTCTCGTGCGCGTTCGGCTCGGGTGCCTGGGGCGCGGTCGCACCGAAGTTGAGCGCGGGGGCGTAGCTGTCGGCGATCGACGGGGTACGGAACATGTCGTTGGAGAAGCCGTCGAACAGCGGCGGGTTGCCGTACCAGCCGTTGAGGGAGATGAACGCGCCGAAGCGGTCGCCGCGTTCGGCCGCGAGGTCGAGGGCGAGCTGGCCGCCGACCGAGCAGCCCATGAAGTACGGGTTGTCCAGGCCCAGGGTGTCGGCGATCGCGACCACCCAGTTGATCAGGCCGTCGCGGCCGGGGCGGTAGGTCTCCTCCCACCAGCGCACCCCGATCGGAGGCAGCGACTTGCCGTGGTAGGGCAGGTCGTAGGCGTACATCGTGAAGCGTTCCTGCATCCGCGGGTCGGCCAGCAGGTGGCGGTATTGGCGGCCGTCGGCGCCTGCGGTCGCCTGCAGCAGCAGCGGGATCGGGCCGTGGCCGGAGGTCTCGTAGTAAATCCGTGCCTCCTGGCCGTTCGCGGAGACGTAGACGTACCGTCCGACGGCGTTGTCCGTCTCGCGGAAGGGGTCCTGGAAGGGCTTGCGGACCGGCGCGCCGGCCACCGTCTCGCGCACCACCTGGTACAGGCGGGCCCAGCCGCTCTGCCAGGGGGCGACGGTGCCGCCGAAGTCGCCGACGATCCTCAGACCGCGGGTCATGCCGACGACGCAGCTCTCGTAGCCGGCCGGGGGGACAGCAGCGGAGAACGCGGTCGACCAGAACTCGGCCGGCGCGGAGAAGGTCACATCGGCGGCGAGGTCCGCGTGCACCTCCTCGGCCCCGGCGGGGACACCGTCCTCGACCACCAGGTCGAACGCCCCCTCGGGCAGATCGAACCGGACGCGGCCGGAGTAGGTGCGCAGCTTGTAGGCCAGTTCCTTGTCGGAACCGGCCGCCGCGAGGATCTTCTGTCGATCGACGAGAGCAGTCATGGGAGCCCGCTTCCTTGCGTGCCGGGAGGGGAGAGAAGCGGCCGACGGGCCATGCCGTACGGCCGTCCATTTCGTGTCACACTGTGACTCGAAATCGGTGTCACCGTATGACACGAACCTGGGTGTGGCAAGAGGTGGGGAAACGTGATGGAAATCAATCGCGGTCGAACGCCTGAACAGTCGCCTGTCGCCGGATTCGCTAGCCTGGCCCGGTGAGGGACGAGAGCTGGGCCACCGGAGCGAGCGCCGCGCTGCTCGCCGCCGTACAAGGAGTCGCGGCGGTCACCGAGGAGCGGCGCGGAACGACCCTGCGCGACACCAGGAGCATCGCGCGCAGGCTCGGCACGAGCGCAGTCGCGCTCTTCGCCCAACGGGGCTTCGACGACGTGAAGGTCAGCGAGATCGCCGCGCACGCGGGGGTCACGTCACGGACGTTCTTCCGGTACTTCCCGTCGAAGGAAACCGTGATCCTCGACATCTGGGACCAGACGAACGCACGTCTCATGGAGCTGATCGAGACGGTGGGGCAACCCGAGGCCGAGGTGCTGCCGACGCTCACCGAAGCCGTCGTGGCCTGGTGTCGCGAATACGGGGACCTCTTCCGCGCCCTGGCTCCGATGACCGAGCAGTCCGAGACCCTCATGGCGGCTGTCAACCTCCGCACTGTCGTCTGGGAGGACCATCTCGCGGACGCGCTGCGTGTGCGGTACCCGGAACTCGACGAGATGGACGCCAAGGTGTGGAGTTCCACGACGATGGCCCTGCTCCGCCTCTTCCAACGCAACGCCGTCGCCCACGGCCTCAGTTACGCGGAGGCCGCCCAGGACGTCTTCGACCGGCTCGCCGCCCTGACGTCAAGGAGCTCGTCGCATCGGATCACAGCCGGCTCCCGTCGCCCCAGCGACATCGCCTGACGCCTCGACTCCGAGCTCAGCCCTCCCGCCAGTGACGGTCGAGGGGCTCGTTCAGGATCTGCAGGGCCTGCTCACGCAGCCGGGCCAGATCCTCCGCCGTGCCCTGGGGAAGAGCCGCCCAGCGGTGATGGGCGGCGCGCAGGGCCGTGCCGACCGCGCCGACGGCGAGAAAGGGGCGCAGGTCGGTGTCCGGGTCCACACCCTCGCGCTCGGCGAGCTTGCGCGCGAGACGGTCCTCGATCGACAGGAGGCGCTGGAAATAGGCGGCCAGCAGCGGCGGGGAGTTCTCCAGCAGCCACACGATGCGCGTCCACAGTTCGCCGGTGCCGTCGTCGGCCTCCATCAGCTGCTCCACGACGGTACGGGCCGCGTTGGCGAACGCGGTAACCGGCGGCTCCTCGGCCGGGCGTGCCTCCAGGGCGGGAAAGATGGCCTCGTCGGCCTCGGTGATCAGGGCCAGGGCGACCTCGTCCTTGGTCGCGAAGTAGCGGAAGAAGGTGCGGGGAGCAACCTCGGCGGCTTCGGCGATCTCGGCGACGGTGGTCTCGTCGTAACCGCGTTCCACGAACAGGGTTACGGCGGTCGAGATGATCGCATACCGGGTGCGCATCTTCTTGCGCTCCCGCAGACCGGGCTTCGCCTCAGCCGTCATGTCGTCCTGCCTCCGCTCTTTCCGCTGGAAGTCTGCCACAGGGCAGAAGGAGAGGCCGGGGCCCGCCGTCCCCACGAGAGCCCCGGCCGAGCGGGGAGTGTTTCGTGGCCCTCCGTCCGGCACCGCTCAAAGCCGGGCGGCGCGCTCCCCGCGCCTGCGGGCGGACCGCCGGCCCGCCTGGCAGGACGTCAGATGTGCACGGCGGCGCCTTCGACCTTGCGGCCCTGCTTGGTCAGCAGACCGATCGCGGCGCCCACGAGGGCGACGACGCCGGCGACGACGAACGCGAGATGCATGCCGTCCATGAAGGCGCTGTGCGTGATGTTCGTGATGACCTCGGCGACGGGCGCCGGGGTCTTGGCGGCGACCGGGGCGACGCCGACGGAGACCGCCTCCTTGGCCTGGGCGAGCTGCTCGCCGCTGAGGGGCGGCAGGTGGGCGGCCGACCAGCGTTCGGCGAAGACGTCGTTGAGCTTGGCCGTCATCACCGCGCCCAGGACCGCGGTGCCGAGGGTACCGCCGACCTGCATGGCGGTGGACTGCAGACCGCCGGCCACACCGGCCAGCTCGACCTCGGCGTTGCCGACGATGACCTCGGTGGCGCCGACCATGATCGGGGCCAGGCCGAGGCCCAGCATGCCGAACCACACCAGGGTGTCGTTGGCGCCCGAACCGGTGTCGAGGCCGGCGAGACCGAACAGGGCTCCGGCCGTCAGGAGCATGCCGGCGACCATCGGCGGCCGCGGACCGAACCGATTGATGAGCGCGCCGGCCAGCGGTGCGCCGACAACCATCAGGCCCGTGAGGGGAAGCATCCGCACGGCGGCGTCGACGGCGCTCATGCCGTGCACGTTCTGCAGGTAGAAGGTCATGTAGAACATGGCCCCGAACAGACAGAACGACAGCATCAGCATCAGTACAACGCCCGCCGACAGGGGCAGGGAGCGGAACAGTCGCAGCGGCAGAAGCGGCTCCTTCGTGCGGCGCTCACGCAGCACGAACAGCAGGCCCACGACCAGGGTGGCGCCGAGGAAGCCAAGGGTCCTGGTGTCGCCCCAGCCGTAGTCGGGGGCCTTGATCAGGGCCCACACCAGCAGGAACAGGGTGCCGGACAGCAGTACGATCCCGGGGACGTCGAAGGGGTTGGAGTTCTGGTCGCGCTCGGTGTCCTTCAGGAACAGCAGACCCATGACGACGGCGACGATGCCGACGGGCACGTTGATGTAGAAGCAGGACTCCCAGTTCACGTGCTCGACCAGCAGACCGCCGACGATCGGGCCGGCCGCGGTGGACGCGGCGACCACCGCGCCCCAGATGCCGATCGCGGAGTTCAGCTTCTCGGCCGGGAACGTGGAGCGGATGATGCCGAGCGCGGTCGGCTGGAGCATCGCGCCGAACAAGCCCTGCACCACGCGCAGGCCGATCATGACCTTGATGTCGTCGGTCAGGCCGATGCCGGCGGAGGAGGCGACGAAGCCGACCGCACCTATCAGGAAGATCTTCGTGTGCCCGAAGCGGTCGCCGAGCTTGCCGACGGTGATCAGGCTGACCGCGAGGGCCAGCAGGTAGGCGTTGGTCACCCACTGGATGTCGGAGAGTGAGGCGTCCAGGTCCTTCTGGATGGCCGGGCTGGCGATGGCGACGATCGTCCCGTCCAGCGCGACGAGCATCACGCCGAGCGCGACGGCCAGCAACGACAGCCACGGATGGCCACGCAGTCGGCGGATGCCCAGGGCTGCTGGGACCGGCTTCTGGGCGGGAGCTTCGGCAACGGTGGACTTGCTCACGGTGAGGGTTCTCCTGAACTCACGGTTCGATCGGATGAACCCACGTTATGGCATCAAGTGCCATGTGGCAGTCAAGTGCCAAGTTAATTCCAAGTGACATATGGCACGTGGCGTCGGCAGCTGATAGGAGGCTCGGCGGCTGTCCGCGGCCCGTTCCCCGACTCCAGCCCGGCAGTTGTCGGAGTGGAGCTCTCAAGCCGGATTAACGGATGTCGAACCGGCCTGGTCTGCCCGCTCAGGGGTATCCGGCGCAGTCAGGAGAACCGCTTGGATCGACACCAGGCTGGGTGGAGGGCAGCGGGCTGGAGGGGCCAGTGCCCCGAGGTGAACGCGTCGTCGCGGGGCGGCACGGCGGAACTGGGCCGGCCCGCATGCAGGCGGCTACGGCCGTAGACGCGTGAACTCGCTTGACAGCGGCCACAGTTCCCCAAGCGGCCCATGTGCACCCGCCGCGCGTGCACTGCCACGGCCCGGGCTGACTCCCCGCTGACTCAGGCCCGTCCGTTCACCGTGTGCGAGGCCGACGCCCACCACGGCCCAGCTGACCCCTTTCCCCGACTCGCTGCCAGCGCATACCAACAGCGGACAGCTCCTCCACTCGTTCGGGAGCAAGACTCGCTTTGCGAGTACGGGCGTTGGCGATGAACACACCGAGGGCCAGCTCCGCCCCGTCAACAGTTTCGATGTGCGATCGAGGTACGTTCAGATGCCCCTCCCGGGTGCGGTACTGGCGGGACGCCGCCAAGTTCGCCTCCCATTTCTGCGCCCGGCTGCGCCGCGGAGAGACCGCGGGGACGGGCGGTCGCTCCGGAAGAGGCTCGATGCCCAGCACCTCGCCGAGCAGCCACTGCTGCACACCGCTGGGGACTGTGGTCGGCGCGGTGCACCGCAGGGAGAAACAGGATGTGCGTGGTGTGAGGCCATTCGCCACTGCTCCTCGGGCCGCATGCCGGATCTGGGGTGCGCTGCAGCGCTGCTGGCCGGGGACAGCTGACTCGGACACGTGGCGGGACGTTGGGACCTTCAGCCACACCACGATGCCAGGTATGGCACTGAACAGTTCACCGCGCTACTGAACTGACCGCTGAACTGTTTCGTGCGCAACTGAACTCTTCAGTGCCGTTCAACACGGCGACCGCTACTTCTTCTCGCGCCCCGGCAGGAACTCCTGCATCTTCGCCTTGAAGCCCTGCTTGACCACCGATCCCCGGTCCGAGTCACCCTTCAGGATCGACGCGGCGGTCGCCTCCATCTGCTCCCAGGTGGCGTGCGGCGGGATCGGTGGGACGGCCGGATCGGTCAGGAACTCGACCACCGCGGGACCGTCCGCCTCCAGCGCGGCACGCCAGCCCGCCTCGACGTCCTCCGGCTTCTCCACCCGGATGCCGGTCAGCCCCAGGGAACGCGCGAACGCGGCGTACTGCACGTCCGGGAGCTGCTGTGAGGGCAGGAACTGCGGCGAGCCCTCCATGGCCCGCATCTCCCACGTGACCTGATTCAGATCCTGGTTGTTCCACACGGCGATCACCAGCCGCGGGTCCTCCCACTGGTGGCGGTACTTCGCCGCCGTGATCAGCTCCGCCATCCCGTTCATCTGCATCGCCCCGTCGCCCACCAGCGCGATCGCGGGCCGGTCCGGGTGCGCGAACTTCGCGCCGATCACGTACGGCACGCCGCAGCCCATCGTCGCCAGCGTGCCGGAGAGCGAGCCCCGCATGCCCGGCCGCATGGTCAGGTGCCGCGCGTACCAGTTGGCCGTCGACCCCGAGTCGGAGGCGACGATCGCGTTGTCCGGCAGCAGCGGGTCCAGGGCCCGGGCCACGTACTCCGGGTTGATCGGGTCGGCGTCGAGTTCCGCGCGGCGCTCCATGACCTCACGCCAGCGCGTCACGTTGGCGCACACCGTGTCGTACCACTCGCGCCCGCGGCCCTCCTCGATCAGCGGGATCAGCCGCTCCAGCGTGGCCTTCGCGTCGCCGACCAGGTTCACCTCGTACGGGTAGCGCATCCCGACCATGTGCGGATCGATGTCGATCTGCACACCCCGCGCCTTGCCGAACTCCGGCATGAACTGGGTGTAGGGGAAGGACGACCCGATGGTCAGCAGCGTGTCGCAGTCCCGCATCAGCTCGTACGACGGACGCGTGCCCAGCAGGCCGATCGAGCCGGTGACGTAGGGCAGTTCGTCGCTGAGGACGTCCTTGCCGAGCAGCGCCTTGGCGACACCGGCGCCGAGCAGCTCGGCGATCGACTCCACCTCGGCCCGCGCGCCGGCCGCGCCCTGGCCGACCAGGATCGCCACCTTGTCACCGGAGTTGAGGATCTCGGCGGCCCGCCGCACCGAGTCGTCGGACGGCACGGCCGTCCACGAGCTGCGGTCCAGGCTGGAGGGCACCATCTTGAACTCGTGCGTCGGCGGCGAGTAGTCGAGCTCCTGCACATCGCCGGGGATGATGATCGCGGTCGGACAGCGGCGCGCGTACGCCGTGCGGATCGCCCGGTCCAGCACGTTCGGCAGCTGCTCCGGCACGGTCACCGTCTCCACGAAGTCGGAGGCGACGTCCTTGTACAGCGTGTGCAGATCCACTTCCTGCTGGTAGGAGCCGCCCATCGCGGTGCGGTGCGTCTGGCCGACGATCGCCAGCACCGGGACATGGTCCAGCTTGGCGTCGTACAGGCCGTTCAGGAGATGGATCGCGCCCGGCCCGGACGTGGCCGTGCACACCCCGAGACGGCCGCTGAACTTGGCGTATCCGACCGCTTGGAACGCGGACATCTCCTCGTGCCGCGACTGCACGAAACGGGGCTCGTTCTCGGCCCGGCCCCACGCGGCGAGCAGGCCGTTGATGCCGTCGCCCGGATAACCGAAGACCTGCTCGACCCCCCACTCGCGCAACCGCTCAAGGACGTGGTCGGAGACCTTGGTGCTCATGTACGACCTCCCGGACGTATGGGGACAGAGCCAGCTGTACGAGTCACCCTGCGCGACGGCGGAAAACCTCTCCGGGTTTGCGGGCGGGGCCGGGGGCAGGCGCACCTCAGTGCTTCGGACAGGAGGCACGTCCGTGGGAGCGGCGAATCGCGCCGCCACCGGTGCTCCTGGTCCGCACCCAGTCGACGCGCTCCCACGGTGACCGTCCAACCCAGAGCACCAGCAAGGGAATTGCGACGCATCATGCCGATCCACACCAGCACGAAGCAGCACCCCCACGACGACGCCCCCGACACCGCAGACGCCTTCCGCAGGCTCGCCACACTGCCCGACGGACCCGAGCGCGACGCACTCCGCGACGAGATCGTCGAGGCCTGGCTGCCCATGGCCGACCGGCTCGCCGGGCGTTTCCGCAGCCGCGGCGAGAGCTTCGAGGACCTGCGCCAGGTCGCGGCCCTCGGCCTGGTCAAGGCCGTCGACCGGTACGACCCCGAGCTCGGCAACGCCTTCGAGAGCTACGCCGTGCCCACCATCACCGGCGAGATCAAGCGGCACTTCCGGGACCACATGTGGACCCTGCACGTACCTCGCCGTGTCCAGGACCTGCGCAATCGCGTCCGGTTCGCCTCCCAGGACCTGTCACAGACCATCTCCGGCCGGCGGCCCACCGTGGCGGAGATCGCCGAGCACGCGAAGCTGAGCGAGGAGGACGTCAAGACCGGCCTGGAGGCCCTGGAGAGCTTCACCGCCCTGTCCCTGGACGCGGAGCTGCCCGGCAGCGAGGACGGGTACTCCCTGAGTGACGCGCTCGGGTCGCCGGATCCGGCGCTGGACACGGTCGTCGACCGTGAGGCCGTGAAGTCGCGGCTGGCGGCGCTGCCGGAGCGGGAGCGGGCGATTCTGTACATGCGGTTCTTCGGGGACATGACGCAGAGCCGGATCGCCGAGGAGCTGGGGATCTCGCAGATGCACGTGTCCCGGCTGATCAGCCGGTGCTGTGGTCGGGTTCGGGAGCAGGTCATGCGGGATGTGGCGTAGCGCCGTGAGGGTCGTGGTGGTTCGGGCGTGTGCGGGCCGTGTGTGACTGGTCGCGCAGTTCCCCGCGCCCCTGAAGGACGTCCGACTTCACCCGGTCGAGTGGTGCTGTCCCGCCAATGGGGCATGGCCGCGCGCGGCGTTGTAGCGGGCTGGCTGTGATGGCAGAAGGGCCTTTCTGCCGTCGCCCGAAGGAGTTCGCTCCATGCGCCGCACCCGTCACGCACTCTCCGTCGCCGTCCTGGCCGGCTCGGCCCTGGTCGGGTTCGCTCCGGTCGTGGCCGCCGAACCCGCCGCCGAACCCGCCGCCGAGGTCAGTCCGGCCACCGTGGAGCCCGGCGGCACGGTCACCGTCTCGGTCAGCTGTGATCCGACCGGGGGCCGCCGCCCGACAGCATCGACGCGACCTCACAGGCCTTCGACGAGGGCACGGTCCCGTTGAACAAGGTGACCGGCAACGACGACGAGGTGTCCGGCCCGGCCTACCGGGGCACGGCCCGTATCGCTCCCGCGGAGAACTTCGAGGGTGATCCCGACGCCCTCGGCGAGGACTCGGAGTGGACCGTCGACGGCACCTGCCCGGCCGCTCCCGGCGGGGAGGGCACGCCGTGGAGCGCGACGTTCACCGTGGCTCAGGGCGGTGGCCACCACGAGCCGTCCAACCAGCCGACGCACGAGCCCGCCCACAAGCCCTGTCCCGACGAACCGCGCGACGAACCGTGGCACCACTCCGCCGAGTGCGGGGGAGCGGTCGTCCAGCGCGGGGTGCGCGCCGGTGACGGCGGTGCCTTCTCCGACTCCGTGCCCGCCCTGGTCGCGGGCGGCGTGCTGATCGCGGGCGCGTTCGGTGCCGCCGTGCACCGCCTGCGCAACCGGGAGAGCGACCCCTACCGCTGAGCCCAGGCGCGCACCACCGCCCCGCTAGCCCCCGCTTTCCCCGGCCCGGCCCGCTCAAGCTGTGACCGTCACAACCCGGCCGGGCGCCCATGGAGCGGCGGCGCCATGGGTACTCAGTGGCCGAGGACACGCGCGATACGGCTCGGACGAGGGCGACAGGACACGGCACCAGGCACTGCGGAGGTACGGATGCGGCGGACCGACCCGGAAGGTCACGGCCCCGTCCGGTTCGGGCCCCCGCTCCCCGAGGACGGACTGCCTACGTCGACCTCGCTCCGCTGGGCCCCGCGCTGAGCGCGCACGACGTCGGCGACGCCCAGGAACTGGAGGACTTCCTCACCGCCCGCCTCGGAATGCCCGCACCCGGCGGCCACCGCTTCGGCGACGAGCTCGAAGCCCCGCGCGTGCGGCTCTCGACCGGCGCACTGCTGGCCGGCTCCGACACGGAACGCGCGGAATGCCTCACCTCACCCACGCCGTTGGAACTGCCACACGTGCAGCGGGCGTTGATCCAACTGAAGTCGGCCTTCGACGATCTCCGCGACGACGCTCAGCGATGGGAGCCTCCTCGATGACGCAGCAGTCCGAGTCGACCACGAGCACGACCACTCGGGAAGCCGGCGACGCGGCCCTCCCGTCCCCCGTCGCCGCCCCCCTACCCGCCGCTGGCCGAGCCGAGACCACTGGCCGAACGGCGGGTGTGGCCGCGCACGTTCCACGACCGGCTGACCGCCCCGCTCCCCGGACTGAGGGCCATGGCCCGCTTCGCCCGCGAGGGCGCCGTGAGACCGGGCCCGGAAGGCCTCGCCGACATCCCCCGGCTCCCCTACGCCCCCGGCCCGCTGCCCCGTGTGGACGCCCGCACGGTCGCCGTCACGTGGGCGGGACACGCCAGCTGGATCCTGCGCATCGGTGGGCTCACGGTCCTCACCGACCCGGTCTGGTCCCGCCGGATCCTCGGCACCCCGGCCCGCATCACCCCCGTGGGCGTCCCCTGGGAGGCACTGCCGCGCGTCGACGCCGTCGTCATCAGCCACAACCACTACGACCACCTGGACGCCCCCACGCTGCGCAGGCTCCCGCGCGACACCCCCGTGTTCGTCCCGGCCGGCCTGGCCCGCTGGTTCCACCGCCGCCGCTTCACCCGCGTCACGGAGCTCGACTGGTGGGAGGCGGCCGAACTCGACGGCGTCCGCTTCGACTTCGTCCCGTCCCACCACTGGTCCAAGCGCACCCTCACCGACACCTGCCGCAGCCTGTGGGGCGGCTGGGTCCTGACCGACCAGGAGGGCCGGCGCGTCTACTTCGCGGGCGACACGGGCTACGGCCACTGGTTCTCCCGCATCGGCCGCCGCTACCCCGGCATCGACCTCGCCCTCCTCCCCATCGGCGCCTACGACCCCCGCTGGTGGCTCAGCGACGTCCACTGCGACCCGGAGGAAGCGGTCCGCGCGGCCCAGGACCTGGGAGCGACCAGGATGGCCCCCATGCACTGGGCCACCTTCGTCCTGTCGGCGGAACCGGTCCTGGAACCCCTCACGCGGGTACGGGCGGCATGGGAAAAGACGGGCCTGCCCCGGGAGAACCTGTGGGACATGCCGGTGGGCGCTTCAAAGGTGCTTTAGGCAGGCAAGGGGCGCGGGGAACTGCGCGAACAACCACGACGAACCCGCACCCCGAAAACAAACGGAACCTCCAGCGGCGCTACCGAACCCGCCGCACCACACTCGGCACCACACTGATCAGCAAGGTCAGCGCAATCGCCGCGACCACACCCTCCCACGGCTCATCGAACAACGACCCCCCGAGAATCCCGATCAACTGATACGTCACAGCCCAGGCCAGACAGGCCGGCAGATTCCCCCGGGAAAACCTCCGCAGCGGCCACTTCGCCAGAAGACACGCCAGCATCACCGGAATCCGCCCCGCCGGCACCAGCCGCGACAAGACCAGCACCGCCACACCATGCTCGGCGAGTTTCGTCTGCGCCTGCTCCAGCCGATCCTCCGGTGCCCGCGCCCGGATCGCCTCCAGCCAGCGTGAGCCGTTCTTCGACTTCATCCCGCGCCGCCCCAGCCAGTACAGCGCGGCGTCGCCGAGGAACGCCGCCAGCGACGCCGTCACGAACACCATCGCCAGCGAGAACGGCGCCGTCTGGTGGACGGCGACCACAGCCGCCGAACTCACCAGCGCGCCCGTCGGGATCACCGGCACCAGCGCCCCGATCAGCACCAGCAGGAAAAGCGTGGGGTAGCCGATCGCCTGCTGCGTGGACTCCGGCACGACGGACGCCGGCGTGACGGCCGACACCGCGAGCAGAGGTACGGCGGCCTGCGCCACCGGCGAGGTCCAGATCACCGCGCGACCTCGAGGCGCACGCTCTCCCCGTGCCCGAGCCGGTGCACCGCCACGCCGGGCGCGTGCCGCGCCGCGAGCCGCACGAACTCGTCGCCCGGCGCGTGGAACTCGTGGGGGCGCACGGCGTCCATCCCGATCGGCCAGTACGTGCCGTAGTGCACCGGCACCGCACTGCGCGGCGCCAACTGCGCCAGGGCCTGAGCCGCCCGGCCCGCGTCCAGATGGCCCTCGCCCAGGTACGGCCCCCAGCCGCCCACCGGCAGCAGCGCCACCTCGACCGGCCCGACCTCCTCGGCCATGTCGTCGAACAGCCCGGTGTCCCCGGCGAAGTACGTCCGGGCCTCGCCGGCTATGACGTAGCCGAGCGCGGGGGAGCGGTGCGGTCCGAGCGGCAGCCGGCGTCCGTCGTGCCGCGCGGGCACGGCCCGTACGACGATGTCGCCGACCGGGGTCTCGTCCCCCGGCGCCACCTCGCTGACCCGCAGGTGCGCGAGCCGGCGCAGTCCCGGCACCGCCCGGCGCGCGCCCCGGGGCACGAGCAGGCGCGTGCCCGGAGCCAGCTGCATCAGCGACGGCACATGCAGGTGGTCGGCGTGCAGATGCGAGACCAGGGCGACGTCCGCCCGGTGGGCGCCGGGAGGCGGCAGGTCCCCGCGCCGGCGGCGCAGGTGCGCGAGCCGGCGTGCGAACAACGGATCGGTGAGCACGCGTACGTTCGAGTCCTCGACCGTGCAAGTGGCGTGACCCCACCAGGTGATCTCCACCGGCACTTCTTTGCCCCCTTCGCGCGACTCCCCGAAGCCTACGTGCAGGAGTAGGGTCGGCGGCGAAACCGGAGGTGAGGGGGGACGCCATGGTGCCGGTCAGGGTCACGGCGATCGCGAGTCTGACGCCGCTGGAGGAGCTCGACGACGATCCGTTCCTGGTCGACTCCCGCAGCCAGCACGCGATGTGCGCCCGCTGGGCCGCCGAGCGGGGCTATGTGATCAGCCGGGAGTTACTGGTCCGGGGGCTGCGTCCCGACCACTGCGCGCTGTGGGACGGCGTCCG
>KE354449.1 GCA_000415505.1 Streptomyces afghaniensis 772 | reverse complement strand
TCGGCGGTGACGTCCTCGTGCCGAGACCCTGTGCCGCCTGGTGGGCGCCGTACGCCCGCCTGCTGGGGCGCCCCGTCTTCCACGTGCCGACCCCGCCGGAGAGCGGCGGTGTGCCCGACCCCTACGCCCTGCTGGAGACCGTGCGCCGGGTCCGCGCGGAGGGCGGTGATCCGCGCCTGCTCGTGTTGTCCGTCGCCGACGACCCCACGGCCACCGTCGCCCCTCCCGAGCTGCTGCACGAGACCGTCGAGGCCGC
>KE354448.1 GCA_000415505.1 Streptomyces afghaniensis 772 | reverse complement strand
CGTAGCGGACCTCGCCCTGGTAGATCTCGTGCAGGTCCTGCTCGACGTAGGCGCGGGTGAGGGCGGCGCCGCCGAGGATGACCGGGTACTTCGCCGCCAGGTCGCGCTGGTTCAGCTCCTCCAGGTTCTCTTTCATGATCACCGTGGACTTGACCAGGAGACCGGACATGCCGATGACGTCGGCCTTGTGCTCCTCGGCGGCGTCCAGGTCGCCGAGACCGGCTGCTTGATGCCCAGGTTGACGACGTTGTAGCCGTTGTTGGTCAGGATGATGTCGACAAGGTTCTTGCCGATGTCGTGCACGTCACCGCGCACGGTGGCCAGCACGATGGTGCCCTTGCCCGCCTCGTCGGTCTTCTCCATGTGCGGTTCGAGGTGAGCCACGGCCGTCTTCATCACCTCGGCCGACTGCAGCACGAACGGCAGCTGCATCTGCCCGGAACCGAACAGCTCACCGACGACCTTCATACCCTCCAGCAGCGTCTCGTTGACGATGTCCAGCGCCGGGCGGGACTGCAGGGCCTCGTCGAGGTCGGCCTCCAGGCCGTTCTTCTCGCCGTCGATGATGCGCCGCTTCAGACGCTCGTCCAGCGGCAGGGCGGCCAGCTCCTCGGCCTTGCCGGCCTTGAGGGACTTGGCGGTGGCGCCCTCGAACAGCTGCATCAGCTTCTGCAGCGGGTCATAGCCCTCGGCGCGGCGGTCGTAGATGAGGTCAAGAGCCGTCCGGACCTCCTCCTCACTGAAACGGGCGATCGGCAGGATCTTGCTCGCGTGCACGATCGCCGAGTCCAGACCCGCCTTGACGCACTCGTCCAGGAACACCGAGTTCAGCAGGATGCGGGCAGCCGGGTTGAGACCGAAGGAGATGTTCGACAGACCGAGAGTGGTCTGCACCTTCGGGTGGCGCCGCTTCAGCTCGCGGATCCCCTCGATGGTGGCGATGCCGTCTTGCGGACTCCTCCTGACCGGTGCAGACTGGTGAAAGTCAGACAGTCGACGAGGATGTCCTCCTCGTGAATCGCCCCAGTTGCCCGTCAGATCGTCGATCAGCCGCTCGGCGATCTCGACCTTCTTCTCGGCGGTACGGGCCTGGCCCTCCTCGTCGATGGTCAGCGCGATCAGCGCGGCACCGTGCTCCCTGGCCAGCTGGGTGACCCTGGCGAAGCGGGACTCCGGGCCGGCGCCGTCCTCGTAGTTCACCGAGTTGATCACCGCACGGCCGCCGAGCTTCTCCAGACCGGCCCGGATCACCTCGACCTCGGTGGAGTCCAGCACGATCGGCAGCGTCGAGGCGGTGGCGAAACGGCCGGCCAGCTCCTCCATGTCGGCCACACCGTCACGGCCGACGTAGTCCACGCACAGGTCGAGCATGTGCGCGCCCTCACGGATCTGCTCCCGGGCCATCTCCACACAGTCGTCCCAGCGACCGTCCAGCATGGCCTCACGGAACTTCTTCGAACCGTTGGCGTTCGTACGCTCACCGATCGCCAGGTAGGACGTGTCCTGCCGGAACGGCACCGACTGGTACAGCGACGCCGCGCCCGGCTCGGGCTGCGGGGCGCGTTCGCTCGGGGTGACGTCCCGGACGCGCTCCACCAGCTGCCGCAGGTGCTCCGGCGTGGTGCCACAGCAGCCGCCGACCAGGGACAGGCCGTAGTCCCGGACGAAGTTCTGCTGGGCGTCGGCCAGGCCCTCGGCGTCGAGCGGGAAGTGGGCGCCGTCCTTGGTGAGGATCGGCAGGCCGGCGTTCGGCATGCACAGCAGCGGGATGCGCGAGTGGCGCGTCAGATAGCGCAGGTGCTCGCTCATCTCGGCCGGGCCGGTGGAGCAGTTCAGGCCGATCATGTCGATGCCGAGCGGCTCCAGCGCGGTCAGCGCCGCGCCGATCTCGGAGCCGAGCAGCATGGTGCCGGTGGTCTCGAAGGCCATCGAGCACAGCAGGGGCACCTCGACGCCGGTGGCCTCCATGGCCCGGCGGGCGCCGAGGACGGAGGCCTTCGTCTGGAGCAGGTCCTGCGTGGTCTCCACGAGCAGCGCGTCCGCGCCGCCCGCGAGCAGGCCCTCGGCGTTGGCCTGGTAGCCGTCGCGGATGGTGCCGTAGGTGACGTGGCCGAGCGTGGGCAGCTTGGTGCCGGGTCCGATCGAGCCGAGCACCCAGCGCGGCCGGCCGTCCCGGGCGGCGTACTCGTCGGCCGCCTCGCGGGCGATCCGGGCACCCGCCTCGGACAGCTCGTGCACCCGGTCGGAGATCTCGTACTCCGCCGCGGCCGTGTGGTTGGCGCCGAAGGTGTTGGTCTCGACGCAGTCGACGCCGACCGCGAAGTACGCGTCGTGGACGGAACGGACGATGTCCGGCCGGGTCACGTTGAGGATCTCGTTACAGCCTTCGAGATTCTCGAAGTCCTCGAGCGTCGGGTCCTGCGCCTGGAGCATGGTGCCCATGGCCCCGTCGGCCACGACCACACGGCTGGCCAGGGCCTCTCGGAGGGCGGACACACGGGTCCGGCTGTCGGAAGGGGTCGGTGGCAACGAGGCCATGTAAGGGGCTCCCTCGAGTGCGACGGCTGTCGGCTATGCGGCTTCCCGGACACACGGGGGGCATCCGGGGGAACGGCGCACGGCGCCAGCGTAACCGGGAGCGGGCCGGGATGGGCAGGGCGTCCACGGGACGGACGCGAGTGGCGTCCCGAACGGCCGTTGTGCCACTGATGTGCCCCTGATGAGCCACCTGTGACGCACCAGGGCGCGGCGCCGGTGCGACACAGGGCGACCCGCCGGCGCAACAAATGGTGACCCGCCATTAGCGAGAGGTCGGCATCGACCGGTAGTGTTCGGCATTGCCGAACAAAGGCTGCGGGCGCCGCTGGTCGGCGGTCGAAGGGGACGGAGGCAGTACGGCGATGGCACGGAACATCCAGTCGCTCGAACGGGCGGCCGCGATGCTGCGGCTGCTCGCGGGCGGCGAGCGGCGGCTCGGCCTGTCGGACATCGCCTCGTCGCTGGGCCTGGCCAAGGGCACCGCCCACGGCATCCTGCGCACCCTCCAGCAGGAGGGCTTCGTGGAGCAGGACGACACCTCCGGGCGCTACCAGCTCGGCGCGGAGCTGCTGCGCCTGGGCACCACCTACCTCGATGTGCACGAGCTGCGGGCGCGCGCTCTGGTGTGGACCGACGACCTGGCCCGCTCCAGCGGCGAGAGCGTCTACCTGGGCGTCCTGCACCAGCAGGGCGTCCTGATCGTGCACCACGTCTTCCGGCCCGACGACAGCCGGCAGGTCCTGGAGATCGGCGCCATGCAGCCGCTGCACTCGACGGCGCTGGGCAAGGTGCTCTCCGCCTACGACCCGGTGGCGCACAGCGAGGCCCTGGAGGCCGACCGCAAGGCGTTCACCGACCGGACCGTGTGCGAGCCGGAGGACTTCGAGCACATCCTCGACGTCACCCGCGCGCGTGGTTACGCGGCGGACGTCGAGGAGACCTGGGAGGGCGTCGCCTCCCTCGCCGCGCCCATCCACGACCGGCGGCGCATGCCGGTCGGCGCGGTCGGCATCACGGGCGCCGTGGAGCGGCTGTGCCGGCCCGACGAGGAGCGAGCGCTGCGCCCCGAGCTGATCGCGGCGGTCCGGGACTGCGCCCGCGCGGTGTCGCGGGACCTGGGCGCCGGACGGTTCTGACGGGACACGCAAGGACCGGGGCGCCACAGGGCGTTCCGGTCGTCGGCATGCCCGCACTCAGCGGCCGCCGGCGATCCGCACTGGAGATCCACGAGGCCGTGGCGATCAGTAACGATCGTGTTTTCGACAACACAGCCCTTGACGTGCTCGTAACGCCGAAGCAAGACTCCCGTCCATCGGTCGACATTGTCGAACAGCTACCGGCAATACGCGCTAGAGTGTGACAACGCCAGGCCGGTATAGAACTTCACCCCTGGACGAAGGACAAAGGAGTCGCGGGTGTCCAGCTCCGACATCTTCATCGGCGAGACCATCGGTACCGCCATACTCATCCTCCTCGGCGGCGGAGTCTGCGCCGCCGTCACACTGAAGGCTTCCAAGGCCCGCAACGCCGGCTGGCTCGCCATCACCTTCGGGTGGGGCTTCGCGGTGCTCACGGCGGTCTACACGACGGTGCCGCTGTCCGGCGCCCATCTGAACCCGGCCGTCACCCTCGCTCTCGCGATCAAGGACGGCGACTGGAAGAACGTCCCGGTCTACTGGGCCGGACAGATCCTCGGCGCCATGATCGGTGCCGCCCTGGTCTGGATCGCCTACTACGGCCAGTTCCACGCCCACCTCACCGACCGGGAGATCGTCGGCGGTCCGGGTGCGCAGGACACCGCGGCCAAGGCCGTCGAGGCCCAGGAGAAGGGCGCCGGCCCCGTGCTGGGCGTCTTCTCCACCGGGCCCGAGGTCCGGGTCGCCTGGCAGAACGTCGCCACGGAGATCATCGGCACCGTCGTGCTGGTGCTCGCCGTGCTCACCCAGGGCCTGAACGACAAGGGCAACGGCCTGGGCACCCTGGGCGCCCTGATCACCGCGCTGGTCGTGGTCTCCATCGGCCTGTCCCTCGGCGGCCCGACGGGGTACGCGATCAACCCGGCCCGTGACCTCGGTCCGCGCATCGTGCACGCCCTGCTGCCGCTGCCCAACAAGGGCGGCTCCGACTGGGGCTACGCCTGGGTCCCCGTGGTGGGTCCGCTGATCGGCGGCGCCATCGCGGCAGGCATCTACAACGTCGCATTCGCTTAAGAAGCAATCCTCGCGCCCGTTCGCGAAACTTCCAGCACGCGCCGTACGTAAAGCCCCTTAAACCGGAATTATCAGGAGCACACAGTGACCGACGCGCACACCGCCGGCCCCTTCATCGCCGCCATCGACCAGGGCACCACCTCTTCCCGCTGCATCGTCTTCGACCGCGACGGCCGGATCGTCTCCGTCGACCAGAAGGAGCACGAGCAGATCTTCCCGAAGCCGGGCTGGGTCGAGCACAACGCCACCGAGATCTGGACCAACGTCCAGGAGGTCGTCGCCGGGGCCATCGAGAAGGCCGGCATCACCCGCGACGACATCAAGGCCATCGGCATCACCAACCAGCGCGAGACGACCGTGCTGTGGGACAAGAACACCGGTGAGCCCGTACACAACGCCATCGTCTGGCAGGACACCCGCACCGACGCCCTCTGCCGCGAGCTCGGCCGCAACGTCGGCCAGGACCGCTTCCGCCGCGAGACGGGTCTCCCCCTCGCCTCCTACTTCGCCGGTCCGAAGGCCCGCTGGCTGCTCGACAACGTCGACGGGCTGAAGGAGCGCGCCGAGGCGGGCGACATCCTCTTCGGCACCATGGACACCTGGGTCATCTGGAACCTGACCGGCGGTGTCGACGGCGGCAAGCACGTCACGGACGTCACCAACGCGTCCCGCACGATGCTGATGAACCTGCACACCATGGAGTGGGACGACAAGATCTGCGAGTCGATCGGCGTCCCGAAGCAGATCCTTCCCGAGATCCGCTCCTCCGCCGAGGTCTACGGCGAGATCACGGGCGGCAAGCTGGGCGACCTGCTCGGCGGCATCCCGGTCGCCTCCGCGCTCGGCGACCAGCAGGCCGCCCTGTTCGGCCAGACCTGTTTCGCCGAGGGCGAGACGAAGTCGACGTACGGCACCGGCACCTTCATGGTGATGAACACCGGCGACAAGATCATCAACTCCTACAGCGGGCTGCTGACCACCGTCGGCTACAAGATCGGCGACCAGGACACGGTCTACGCCCTGGAGGGCTCGATCGCCGTCACCGGCTCGCTGGTGCAGTGGATGCGCGACCAGATGGGCCTGATCTCCACGGCCGCCGAGATCGAGACGCTCGCGCTGTCGGTGGAGGACAACGGCGGTGCCTACTTCGTGCCGGCCTTCTCCGGCCTGTTCGCCCCGTACTGGCGCTCCGACGCCCGCGGTGTGATCGCCGGTCTGACCCGGTACGTCACCAAGGCGCACCTCGCGCGTGCCGTCCTGGAGGCCACCGCCTGGCAGACCCGCGAGATCGCCGACGCCATGACGAAGGACTCCGGCGTCGAGCTGGCCGCCCTGAAGGTCGACGGCGGCATGACCTCCAACAACCTGCTGATGCAGACCCTCGCCGACTTCGTGGACGCCCCCGTGGTGCGCCCGATGGTCGCCGAGACCACCTGCCTCGGCGCCGCCTACGCCGCCGGCCTCGCCGTCGGCTTCTGGAACAGCACCGACGACCTGCGCGCCAACTGGCGCCGGGCCGCCGAGTGGACCCCCCGCATGGACGCGGACACCCGCGCCCGTGAGTACAAGAACTGGCTCAAGGCCGTCGAGCGGACCATGGGCTGGCTCGAGGACGAGGAGTAAGAAACCGCATGACCAGTCAGTCCACCCTGCAGTCCGTGCCTGCCCTGGGAACGCACCCGGCCTCCGGCTCGAACCCGAGCCGAGCCGAGACCAGGGAGCAGCTCGCCAAGGCGTCGTACGACCTCCTCGTGATCGGCGGCGGCATCCTGGGCATCTCCACCGCCTGGCACGCCGCGCAGTCCGGCCTCAGGGTGGCTCTGGTCGACGCCGGCGACTTCGCCGGTGCCACGTCCTCCGCCTCCTCCAAGCTGCTCCACGGCGGTCTGCGCTACCTGCAGACCGGCGCGGTGAAGCTGGTGGCGGAGAACCACTTCGAGCGCCGTGCGGTCTCCCGCCAGGTGGCCCCCCACCTGGCGAACCCGCTCACCTTCTACCTGCCCGTGTACAAGGGCGGGCCGCACGGCGCGGCGAAGCTCGGGGCGGGCGTCTTCGCCTACTCCGCGCTCTCCGCTTTCGGTGACGGCGTCGGGCACCTGCTCTCCCCCGCCAAGGCGGCGCAGGACGTGCCCGAGCTGCGCACCGAGAACCTCAAGGCCGTGGCCGTGTACGGCGACGACCAGATGAACGACGCGCGCATGGCGCTGATGACGGTCCGCGGCGCCGTCGAGGCGGGCGCGGTCGTCCTCAACCACGCCGAGGTGACGGGCCTGCGCTTCACCCAGGGCCGTGTCACCGGCGCCGAGCTCAGGGACCGTCTCTCCGGCGACGAGTTCGGAGTCAACGCCCGGCTGGTGCTGAACGCGACCGGACCGTGGGTCGACCACCTGCGGAAGATGGAGGACCCGAACGCCGCGCCCTCCATCCGCCTGTCGAAGGGGGCGCACCTGGTCCTGAAGCGCACCTCCCACTGGAAGGCCGCGCTCGCGACCCCGATCGACAAGTACCGCATCACCTTCGCCCTCCCCTGGGAGGACATGCTGCTCCTCGGCACCACCGACGAGGAGTTCGAGGGTGACCCGGCGGACGTCGCTGTCACCGAGAAGGACATATCCCAGATCCTCGACGAGGCCGCCTTCTCCGTCCGCGACCAGCAGCTGAGCCGCGACCTCATCACGTACGCCTTCGCCGGTCTGCGGGTGCTGCCGGGCGGCCCCGGCGACACCGCGAAGGCCAAGCGCGAGACGGTGGTGACCGAGGGCAAGGGCGGCATGCTGTCCGTCGCGGGCGGCAAGTGGACCACCTTCCGCCACATCGGCCGGACCATCATGCAGAAGCTGGAGTCGCTGCCGGGTCACCCGCTGGGTGACGACTTCGAGCCCATCAGCTCGCTGCCGAAGAAGCTGCCGCTGCCCGGCATCGCCAACCCGCGCGCGGTCGCCCACCGGCTGCTGACCGACCGCCCGGCGCCCGGCCCGCGCATGGCGGCCGACACCGCCAGGCACCTGGCCACGCACTACGGCTCGCTCGCGTTCGACATCGCCCGCCTGGCCAACGAAAGCCCCGAGCTCGCCGAGCGCGTCCACCCGGACGCCCCGGAGATCTGGGCGCAGGTCGTCTGGGCCCGGGACCACGAGTGGGCCGAGACGCAGGACGACGTGCTGCGCCGCCGCACGACGCTGACGATCCGCGGCCTGGCCACCGACGACGTCCGCGCCAAGGTCCAGGACCTGCTCGACAAGAAGTAGGCACGACCCGGGAGAGGGTCCCGTTACCGGGACCGGGGGCTCCCGTTGCCGGAAGGGGCGGTTCCACGCCGACGGAGCCGCCCCTTCCGCGTTCCCGACCCCCATAATGACCTGATACGTCGGAGGTCTTGAGCGACAGGGAGGCTGGCCATGGCAGTCACCGACGAGGCGATCGAGAAGATCAAGGGCATGATCGTCTCCGGCGCGCTGCGGCCGGGCGACCGGCTGCCCAAGGAGAGCGAACTCGCCGCCGACCTCGGCCTGTCCCGCAACTCCCTGCGGGAGGCCGTGCGCGCGCTGTCCCTCATCCGGATCCTGGACGTCCGGCAGGGCGACGGCACCTACGTCACCAGTCTCGACCCGCAACTCCTGCTGGAGGCGCTGAGCTTCGTCGTGGACTTCCACCGCGACGACACGGTCCTGGAGTTCCTGGCCGTGCGCCGCATCCTGGAACCGGCCGCGACGGCCATGGCGGCGCTGCGGATCAGCGAACAGCAACTGGACGCGCTCACGGCCCAGCTGGACAAGCTCGGCGACGCCCCCTCCGTGGAGGATCTGGTCGCCTGCGACCTGGAGTTCCACCGGGGCATCGTGCAGAGCTCGGGCAACTCGGTGCTGTGCTCACTGCTCGACGGGCTGTCGGGCCCCACCACCCGGGCCCGGATCTGGCGCGGTCTGACCCAGGAGGACGCGGTCAGCCGGACCCTGCGCGAGCACCGGGCGATCCTCGCGGCCCTGCGGGACCGGGACGCCGAGGCGGCGCGCTCCTGGGCGACGGTGCACATCGCGAGCGTGGAGCAGTGGCTGCGCTCCACGCTGTGACCAGGGCCTCACCGACAGCTCGGATCAATCCGGGGTGTTCAGGGGTGGATCGCGGGGCAGTGATGGGTTCACTCCCCCTGCGAGGGGGCTGCGGGCGCCCCCTTGGCACGCCGTAAGGTTGGGGGTACGCGAGGGCACGTCGGAAGGAGGCGCTGGGTGATCGAGCTCGAGGGGGTTCCCGAGCTGATCGACCCGGTCATGGTGGCCGCGTTCGAGGGCTGGAACGATGCCGGCGACGCCGCCTCCACCGCGGTCGCGCATCTGGACAGGGAGTGGAAGGGCGAGGTCTTCGCGGCGCTGGACGCCGAGGACTACTACGACTTCCAGGTCAACCGCCCCACGGTGTTCATGGAAGCGGGCGTCCGCAAGATCACATGGCCCACCACCAGGCTGTCGGTCGTCCGGGTCGGCGGGGACAAGCCACGCGATCTCGTCCTCGTCCGGGGTATCGAACCGTCCATGCGATGGCGTTCGTTCTGCAACGAACTGCTCGGCTTCGCGCACGAACTCGGCGTGGAACTGGTGGTCGTCCTGGGCGCCCTGCTCGGTGACACCCCGCACACCCGCCCGGTTCCGATCAGCGGGACGACGTCCGACCCGGACCTGGCCCGCCGCATGGACCTGGAGGAGACGAAGTACGAGGGGCCCACGGGCATCGTCGGCGTCCTCCAGGAGGCCTGCACGCACGCGGGCGTGCCGGCCGTCTCGCTGTGGGCGGCGGTGCCGCACTACGTGTCGCAGCCGCCGAACCCGAAGGCCACCCTGGCCCTGCTGAACCGGCTGGAGGACCTGATCGACGTGCGCATCCCGCTGGGCGAGCTGCCCGAGGACGCGCGCGCCTGGCAGGTCGGCGTGGACCAGCTGGCCGCCGAGGACAGCGAGGTCGCCGAGTACGTCCAGTCGCTGGAGGAGGCCCGGGACACCGCCGAGCTGCCGGAGGCGTCGGGTGAGGCGATCGCCCGCGAGTTCGAGCGCTATCTGCGGCGCCGGGACGGCGGCGGACCGACCGCCTCCGGCGGGCACGCCACGGCGGACGGCAGCGACAGCACGTCGTACCTGCGGGACAACCCCAGCGGCCGTACGCGCCCGCCGAAGCCGCCCAAGCCGGGCACGGACGACGAGGAGTCGTCGGAGGACTGAGCGGGACCGAGCACAGCAGAAGGACAGCAGAAGGACAGCAGAAGGGGCGCCTCCCGGCCGGGAGGCGCCCCTTCGCGTGCCGTACGGCTACAGCGCCACGCCCAGCAGGGCGTCCACCGCCCGGGAGACCACCCCGGGGGCGCCCTCGTCCGTGCCGCCGCTCTGCTCCTGGAGCGCGGCCCAGCGGTCGACCGCGGTGAGCGCAGCCGGGGCGTCCAGGTCGTTCGCCAGGGCCTCGCGGATCTCCTCCACGAGCGCCTCCGCCGACGGCCCGTCGGGCCGGGACACGGCGGCCCGCCAGCGGTCGAGCCGTCCGACGGCGTCCTGGAGGACCTGGTCGGTCCACTCCCAGTCGGCGCGGTAGTGGTGGGCGAGCAGCGCGAGCCGGATGGCGGCCGGATCGACGCCGTCGCGCCGGAGCTTGGAGACGAAGACCAGGTTGCCCTTGGACTTGGACATCTTCTCGCCGTCGAGGGCGACCATGCCGGCGTGTACGTACGCCTTGGCCATGGGGAACTCGCCGGTGAGGGCCTGGGCGTGCGAGGCGCCCATCTCGTGGTGCGGGAAGGCCAGGTCGGAGCCGCCGCCCTGGATGTCGAAGCCCATGCCGAGGTGGTCGAGGGCGATGGCCACGCACTCGATATGCCAGCCGGGCCGTCCGCGCCCGAGCGATCCGCCGTCCCAGCTGGGCTCGCCCTCCCGGGCCGCCATCCAGAGCATCGGGTCGAGCGGGTTCTTCTTGCCCGGCCGGTCCGGGTCGCCGCCGCGCTCGGCGGACAGCAGCCGCATCGCCGCGGCGTCGAGCCCGGAGACCTTGCCGAAGTGCGGGTCGGCTTCGACGGAGAAGTAGACGTCGCCTTCGAGTTCGTAGGCCGCGCCCATGTCCCGCAGGCGCTCGACGAGCGGGACGATCCCGGGTATCGCCTCGACGGCGCCTATGTACTGTCGCGGCGGCAGCATCCGCAGGGCCGTCATGTCCTCGCGGAAGAGGGCCGTCTCCCGCTCGGCGAGCGCGGCCCAGTCGAGGCCGTCGCGCTGCGCCCGCTCGAGGAGCGGGTCGTCGACGTCGGTGACGTTCTGGACGTAGTGAACCTGCCGCTTGGTGTCGAGCCACACGCGCTGCACGAGGTCGAACGCGTTGTAGGTCGCCGCGTGTCCTATGTGGGTGGCGTCGTACGGGGTGATGCCACAGACGTAGATACGGGCGACGGGACCGGGGTCGAGGGTGACGAGGCCGCCGGTCGCGGTGTCGTGGATCCTCAGGTCGCGGCCCTGACCAGGCAGGGCGGGGACCTCGGAAGCGGGCCAGGCATGCATGCCATGAGCCTAACCGGACTGAAGTTCCATATACGAATGGGAGCGGGCCGGACGGCCGAGAAGGCGCTCTTGCGGAAGCTCGGCGGCTGTGCTGCCGCCCGGACGGCCGGGGATCGCTTACACGGGTGGCCACGGAATCGCCGGCCACTCCCCGCTCGGCTCGGGGTGCTTCCCCGAGGCGAGCAGCGCGGCGACCCGCGCGCGGGTGGCGTCGATCTCCGCGCCGGTGATCAGCGGCTGGAGCCGGGCGGTGAGGGGACCGGCGTCCGCCAGGTCCTTCCTGAGGCCTTCGAGGACGTCGACGGCCTCCTGGGTGAGGGGCTCCCCCGCCCACCCCCACAGCAGGGTCCGCAACTTGTTCTCGACGTTGAAGGTGACCCCGTGGTCGATCCCGTACAGCCGCCCCTCGCCGGTCGGCAGCAGGTGCCCGCCCTTGCGGTCGGCATTGTTGACCACGGCGTCCAGCACCGCGAGCCGCCGCAGCCGCTCGTCGTCGGCGTGCACGAGCAGCGCGGTGCGGCCCTCGCCGACCTCGGCGAAGCCGATGGCCTTCCAGCCCGGCTCCGGTTCCTCCCCGTCGACCAGGGCGAGCAGCTCCGCCTCCGGCACCGCCTCGACCCACAGCTGGCACATGCCCTCGCCGTAGGGGCCGTCCCGCAGCACGGTGGGCGGGACGAGGCCCCAGCCGGTCGCCTCGGAGACCTCGTACGCGGCGACCTCGCGCTGGGCGAGCGTCCCGTCGGGGAAGTCCCACAGGGGCCGCTCCCCGGCGACCGGCTTGTAGATGCAGGCCGCGTCCTGGCCGTCGTACGAGACCGTGCAGTACAGGGCCGCGTTGGACGCCTCACGGATGCGTCCGCGCACGGTGATGTCGCCCCGGGCGAGCAGTTCGGCGGCGTCCGGAGGTGTCACGCTCCGCGGCGGTATCCGTTCTGGCGCGGACATACGTGTCCTTCCGGGTCGAGCGGGAGGCTGCACAGCGGGCACGGCGGCCGCCCGGCGTTGACGATGTCGAGGGCGCGCTTGGCGAAGGCCCTCGCCTGCGCGCCGGTGAGCCGGACCCGCAGCATCGGGGGCCCGTTCTCCTCGTCCTGGAGCAGCCGCTCCTCGGCCTCGGCGAGGTCCTCCTCGGTGTCGGCGTCGAGTTCGACGAGCGCCTGCGCCTCGACGATCATCAGCTGCTCCTCGCCGTCCCAGGCGAGCGCCATCGTGCCGACCCGGAACTCCTCCTCGATGGGGGTGTCCAGCGGGGCGGTGTCGGTGATCTCCGACGGCGCGACGGCGGGGACGGAAGCGCTGCCTCCGCTACGGCGTACGACCTCGTCGAGCAGTTCGTCCATGCGTTCGGCGAGCGCGGCGACCTGGGTCTTCTCCAGGGCCACGCTGGTCACCCGGGAGCCGGCGGAGGCCTGGAGGAAGAACGAACGGCGCCCGGGCAGTCCGACCGTACCGGCCACGAAACGCTCCGGATGGTCGTAGAGGAACACCTGACGGGACACGTCCTGTCTCCATTGGAATCGTGGGAACCGTGTGACTACGGCACTGCTGCGACCGCTTCACCCTACTGCGGCCGACGATCACGGTGCGCCCGCACCACCCCCGACGGGGGCCTCGTCGCCCGGCGGTTCCTCGCGCGGCACCAGTGACGTGAAGTCGCCCGTGTCGCCGAGGCGTACGAGAAACGGCCGCAACCGGGTGTAGCGGATCGCGGTGATGGAACACGGTTCAACGGAAATCCGCTGGAAGAGGTCCAGATGAAGTCCGAGTGCGTCCGCGACGAGCGACTTGATGACGTCGCCGTGCGAGCACATGAGGTAGACGGCGTCGGCGCCGTGGTCGCGCTCCACGCGGGCGTTCCACTCGCGTACGGCCTCGGCGGCGCGTGTCTGCATGGCCCGCATCGATTCCCCGCCGGGGAACGCCGCCGCGGACGGGTGCGCCTGCACGACCTCCATGAGGGGCTCGTCCTTGAGCTCGTCGAGCTTGCGCCCCGACCAGTCGCCGTAGTGGCACTCGCCGATGCGCTCGTCGGTGTGCGGGGTGAGTTCCGGCCGGGCCTGGAGGAGGGGCCGGATCGTCTCCTGGCAGCGCTGGAGCGGGCTGGTGACGATCTCGGCGAGGGGCAGTTCGGCGAGCCGCCCGGGCAGCGCGGCGGCCTGCGCGGTGCCGCGTTCGTCGAGGGCGACACCGGGCGTCCAGCCGGCGAGCAGTCCCTCGGTGTTGGCGGTGGAACGTCCGTGCCGGACCAGGATCAACGTGGGCATGCGGTCCAGCGTAGGCGCACGCGCGCGTACGGTGTCGTTCGAGTGACGGGAGACTCTCTTAGTGATCGTCGACTGTGCCATCTACCGCGAGGGACACCGGTCGGAAGGGCCGGAGGACTTCTCCGACGCCCTGGGTGAGGCCCGCAGGGCGGGCGGTTTCGTGTGGATCGGGCTGCACGAGCCGACGGAGCGCGAATTCGACCATGTGACCCAGGAGTTCGGGCTGCATCCCCTGGCTGTCGAGGACGCCCTCAAGGCCCACCAGCGGCCCAAGCTGGAGGTGTACGACGACTCGCTCTTCGTGGTGCTCAAGCCCGTGGCGTACGAGCCGCAGAGCGACACCGTCTCCACCGGCGAGATCATGATCTTCCTGGGCGACGCGTTCGTCGTCACCGTCCGGCACGGCGAGGGCGCCCCGCTCAAGGCCGTACGGCACCGGCTGGAGCAGGAGCCGGACCTGCTGGGCACCGGCCCCACCTCCGTGCTGTACGCGGTCGCCGACGCCGCCGTCGACCACTACCTGGAGGTCGCGACCGAGCTGCAGGCCGACCTGGAGGGACTGGAGGCGGAGGTCTTCTCACCGGACGACGGGGGCTCGCGGCACACCGCCTCCCGGATCTACAACTTCAAGCGGCAGGTCCTGGAGTTCCGCCGGGCGACCGGGCCGCTGGCCCTGCCGATGAGCCGGCTGGCGGGCACGGCGCCGTCCGGCGTGACCGTGCCGTTCGTGGACGACCGGGCCCGGCCGTTCTTCCGGGACGTCAGCGACCACCTCACGCGCGTGAACGAGTCCGTGGAGAACCTGGACCGGCTGGTGTCGGACATCCTCAACGCGCATCTGGCGCAGATGAGCGTCCGGCAGAACGACGACATGCGGAAGATCTCCGCGTGGGCGGCCATGGCCGCGATCCCCACGATGATCGCGGGGATCTACGGCATGAACTTCGAGCACATGCCCGAGCTGCGCTGGGAGTGGTCCTATCCGGCGCTGATCGCGGTGATGGCCGTGCTCGAGGTGCTGGTGTTCCGGCTGTTCAAGCGCCGGGGCTGGTTGTAGAGCGGGCCGGGGCGGGTCGCGGAGCGGTCCGGCTCAGGCGAACTCGGGTGCCGTGGACGCGGGTCCGCCGAGGGCGTCGCGGCGCTCGGGCATCTTCAGCGACACCATCCGGCGCCAGCCGCCCAGCCGTTCGTAGGCGTACATCGCGTGGATGCCCGCCGCGAGCACCGCCGACTTGGCCCTGGACCAGCCGAGGATGCGGCCCATGTGCGCCATGACCGCGAGGCTGACGTCCCGGTAGATCCGGATCTCGGCGAACGCGCACGCGCGCAGGGTCCGCTGGATGGCCCGGCCGTGGCCCGCGTAGGCGAAGCGCAGCAGTTCCTCGTGGCAGTAGGCGAGGTGGTTGTCCTCGTCGTGGGAGATCTGCTTGACCGCGCGGCCGATGTCGGGGTCGTCGGCGAAATGCTTGCGGAGCAGTGTCATCTGCTCCGAGGCGCGCTGTTCGGTGACCCTGCTGTGCGAGAGGTAGGTGACGATGTCCTGGACCGTGAGCCGCTCGTCGCGCCCCAGTTGCTCGTGTGCGAGGCCGATGCCGTTCTTCTCCAGGAGCATGGTGTAGTCGGTCTCCGGCGGGACCGGGACGGGGTCGAGGCCGCGCTTCTTCAACAGGGCGTTGAAGATCCGGCCGTGCTTGTCCTCGTCGGCGCCGTGCCGGGTGATCTTGGGGGCGAGCTCTCGCTCGCTGTCGGGGACGAGCGCGGCGATTCGGGCGTTCTCCCAGCCGCCCTGGGACTCGCCGCTCGCGGCAATGGAGCAGAACAGGGCGAAGGACTCGTCGTTGGCGAGGATCTCCTGGAACACACTCTTGGCCGAAAGCATCGTGAGCACCTCTCCCGCGCGCGTGCGCGTGCTGCGTGATTCCGCAGGTTCGTCGCAAAGAACGAGTCAAGTGCGGGACGACAGGCGCTGCAACAGGTACGACGGACAACTCCGCCAAACGGGGGACAGGTGAGTCCCGCACGGCCGCGGGGGTCTCTGCCACAGGACGGCGAGATCCCGGCGTAACCGTGGGAGGCGCGGGGCGTTGTTCTGCGTGACGGCCGTGGCGGGGAAGACCCCCGAGCCCCCACCACGGCCGCAGACAACTCCGACGGGTTCCGGCGTGTCAGGCGAGCCCGGCGCGCTCCAGGGCCTCGGTGCCGGCGCGGAGGGACGCGAGCCGCTCGTCGAGGGTGAAGCCCGCCGGGGCGAGGCTCAGGGTGGTGACGCCGGCCGCCGCGTAGGCCTTCATGCGGTCCGCGATCCGGTCGACGGACCCCAGCAGCGTGGTCTTGTCGATCAGTTCGTGCGGCACGGCGGCCGCGGCGCCCTGCTTGTCGCCGGACAGGTACTTGCCCTGGATCTCGGCGGCCTCCTTCTCGTACCCCATGCGCTGGGCGAGCTGGTTGTAGAAGTTCTGCTTGGGGCTGCCCATGCCGCCGACATACAGCGCGGTGTAGGGGCGGAAGGTGTCGGCGAGCGCGGCGACGTCCTTGTCGTCGCCGACGGCGAGCGGGACGGTCGGGCAGACGTCGAAGCCGTCGAGCGTCTTGCCGGCCTTCTCGCGGCCGGCGCGCAGGTACTTGATCGTCGTCTCCTCCAGGTGGTCGGCGGAGGGGAAGATCAGCAGGGCGCCGTCGGCGATCTCGCCGGTCTGCTCCAGGTTCTTCGGGCCGATCGCGGCGATGTACAGCGGGATGTGCTCGCGCTGCGGGTGCACGGTCAGCTTGATGGGCTTGCCCGGGCCGCCGGGCAGGGGCAGCGTCCAGTGCTGCCCCTCGTAGGACAGGCGCTCGCGCGTCATGGCCTTGCGGACGATCTCGACGTACTCACGCGTGCGTGCCAGGGGCTTGTCGAACTTGACGCCGTACCAGCCTTCGGAGACCTGCGGGCCGGAGACGCCGAGGCCGAGGCGGAAGCGGCCGCCGGAGAGGGAGTCGAGGGTGGCGGCCGTCATGGCGGTCATCGCGGGCTGGCGGGCCGGAATCTGGAAGATGGCCGAGCCGACGTCGATACGTTCGGTCTGGGCCGCGACCCAGGTCAGTACGGTGGCGGCGTCGGAGCCGTAGGCCTCGGCGGCCCAGCAGACGGCGTATCCGAGCCGGTCGGCCTCCTGGGCGACGGCCAGATTGTCCGCGTCCATTCCGGCACCCCAGTAGCCGAGGTTGATACCGAGCTGCATGCCGTATCCCCTTACCGATCAGTAACGTGCACGTGCGGAGACCTTAGCGCGCGGCTCGGCGGGGGCCTAGCGACGGGCAGCGGTGCCGGACGACTCACGGACAACGCGCGGCCGGACCCGCGAAATCGGCTGTCCACAGCCCACCACAGGGAAGGCTCTGGCCAGTAATCTCGGCGTTCATGGAGCAGAGGCATCTCGGCCGCACCGGCCTGCGTGTGTCCCGGATCGGGCTCGGCACCCTGACCTGGGGACGGGACACGGACGAGCACGACGCCGCGGACCTGATGAAGACGTTCTGGGAAGCGGGCGGGACCCTCGTCGACACCGCGGACGTGTACGGCGACGGGGACGCCGAGTACCTGCTCGGCAGGCTCATGGACGGCCTGGTGGCCCGCCGGGACCTGGTCATCTCGACCAAGGCCGGCAGCGTGCCGGATCCCGACCGCCGCTTCGACACCTCCCGCGGCCATCTGCCCTCCGCGCTGGACGCCTCGCTCTCCCGGCTCGGCACCGACTACGTCGACCTGTGGCACGTGCACGCCTTCGACCCGGACACCCCGCTGGAGGAAACCCTCCAGGCCCTCGACCTCGCGGTCGCCAGCGGCCGGGCCCGCTACGCCGCCGTCTCCAACTTCTGCGGCTGGCAGCTGGCCAAGGCCGCCACCTGGCAGCTGGCGGCCCCCGGCACCCGGACCCGGCTGGCGGCCACGCAGCTGGAGTACTCGCTGCTCCAGCGGGGCATCGAGCGCGAGGTGCTGCCGGCCGCGCTGGACCTGGGCATCGGGCTGCTGCCGTCCTCGCCGCTGGGGCGTGGGGTGCTGACGGGCAAGTACCGGGGCGACACGACGCCGCCGGACTCGCGCGGTGCCTCGGAGCACCTCGCGCCGTTCGTCGCGCCGTATCTGGACGACACCGCCAGGCGCATCGTGGACGCCGTGACGACCGCGGCCGACGGACTCGCGGTGACGCCGCTGCAGGTGGCGCTGGCCTGGGTCCGCGACCGGCCGGGGGTCGCCGCGCCCATCGTCGGCGCGCGCAACGCGCAGCAGCTCACGGCGGCATTGTCAGTGGAGACCCTTAGTCTTCCTGACGAGATCTGCCGGGCGCTCGACGACGTGTCGGCGCCTGTGCACCGCTATCCCGATCACGACTGGAGCACGCTGTGAGCACGGAGCCGGAGACCACGGAGGACGCCGAGACGGGGACGCCGACCGGTGGTGCGGAGACCGAGGGGGTCGAGGGGACCCAGGGGGATGCGGCCGGTTCCGGTGAGGTGTCCGAGGGCGAGGGGACCGAGGCGGATGCGGCCGGTTCCGGTGAGGTGTCCGGGGGCGGGAGCACCGAGGGGGACACAGCCGATGCCGGTGACGTGTCGGAGGCCGAGGCCGAGCTGCGGGCCCAGCGCGCGGAGCGGGAGCGGATCGAGCAGCGGAAGGCCGGGAAGAAGGCGCCGATCGAGGCCGGCACCAAGCTGAGCGGCAAGGCCGCCGATCTGCTCGCGGCCGTACGGGCCGTGGAGAGCGGCGAGAAGCCGGTCGCCGCGGTGTTCGCGGAGCCCGAGCC
>KE354447.1 GCA_000415505.1 Streptomyces afghaniensis 772 | reverse complement strand
GTGGTCCGTGGGTCCGGGCCGGGTGTTCGCGGATCTGCTCGCGGCGCGGGTCTGCCCGCAGGTCGCCTCGCGGCAGCCGGATCCGGGGCCGCTGGGCGAGCTGGTCTCGGGTATCGGCATCGGTGAGCTGAACCAGGTCGAGGCCCCCGGCAAGGAGGTCGTGATCGTGCCGGTGCGGGACGCCGGCGAGGCCGTGCACCGGGCCGTGCAGCTCGTCGTGGATTCGGTGCCGCGGGCGATCGGCGTACCGGCCGAGCAGACGCAGGTGATCACGCCGGGGCACGGCGGCGCCGTCGGCACGCGTGCGCTCAACGCTGCGTTGAAGGAGCGGCTCAATCCGGGCCCGGGCCGCTTCGGCGGCTTCGACCCCGGTGACCGGGTCGTCTACTCCCCCGTGCCGGGCCGTGCGCTCCCGGGCCGCGTGGTCAAGGCGGATGCCCAGGGGCTGCACCTGTCGTGCGAGGGCGAGGACGTCGTCGTGCCGAAGGAGCGGGTGGAGCAGTCCGTGCGGCACGGCTGGGCGCTCACCGCGCACCAGGCGGTCGGGAGCCGGTGGCCCGCGGTGGTCGTGGTGCTGCCCGGCGATGCCGCGCAGGCCCTCAGCCGGCCGTGGGTGTACACGGCGTTCGGGCGGGCCGACCGCCATCTGTCCGTCGTGCACGGCGTGGAACAGGCGTTGCCGAGGGCCGTGGCCGAGGTGTCGGCGAAGCCCCGGACGACCCGGCTTCCGGTGCTGCTTGCCCCGCAGATCAGCAGCTGACGACGGCGGTGGTCACGGGCCGGCCCGTGACCACCGCCGTCGGGTGGCTGCCGTGTGCGCTCAGCGGCGGTCCGCGTCGAGCGGCTCCAGGTCCTCGTCCTCGTCCAGATCGGTGTCGAGGTCGTCCTCCAGCTCCTCCACCTCGTCATCGTCGTCGACGTCGTCGATCTCGTCGTCGAACACGGCGCTGACGTCGAAGCGGCAGACGACACTCTGCGGATCGACCTGCTCGAACGGCGCCTCCAGCCACTCGCCGGGGTCCGCCGGTTCCTCCGACGCCGTCACCCAGAGTGTGGAGTCGCCCTCCTCCAGCCCGAACTCCTTGTGCCGGGAGGCGATCTCGTCGGGTTCGAACTCGCCGAAGAGGAGGCCGAGCGCACCGTGGATCGTCCCGGAGGCGGCCGGGCCGTCCTCGCCCTCCGCGGCCTCGATCCGCTGCGCGTGCGCGAGCAGCCGCTGAGGCTCCGCCACCGCGTAGTCGCGGCGGATCAGCACGCTCAGCGCGTTCGGTTCCTCGGGCCCGGTGTACGGGGGCAGCGCGTCCTCCGTACCGGGGATCTCGAAGGGTGTGACTTCGTCGTAACGGTCGTAGAGCAGTTCGTCGTACACCTCTGCGGCCGCGGCCAGCTGGTTGAACGCCTCGTAGACGGCCGGGTCGTCCTCCCCCGACCTGCGTTCGACCGCGGCCAGGTGGCGGTCGAGCGCGGTCTTGACCGCCTCGGCGGCGGCGCGTACCTCGGCAGCGGTGGGCTGCGCAGCATCAGACATAGTGCAGACGCTATCCGTACCAGGCCCCAGCCCGCACAATAGATGCGATGCCGGAATACGAATTTGTCGACGTGTACGTTCCGCGCGGGGTCTCCCGCAAGGAAGCGGCGCGTCTGCTGACGGACCATGCCGAGTACGGACACTGGGAGTTGGATCGTCTGAGCCTGCTGCGCGACGGCAGCCGCAAGGTGCGGTTGCGCCGGCGGATCATCCGTCAGGTGCGGGCCACGTGGTGAGCTGAGACGGGGCACTGGGAGAAGGCACACACGGGAGCGGGCCCCGCATCGGCGGGGCCCGCTCCGTTTCCGCGGGTGTCAGGCCTCCCGGGGCTGTCAGGCCGAGGTGCGCGCCTTGCGGTAGAGGATCGAGCCCGCGAGCAGCGCGCCCGCGCCGGCCGGCAGAGCGAGGCCGAGCGGCAGGTCGCTGCCGGTGCTGGCGAGCTGGGAGTCGCCCTTGGGCTGGGTGACGAACTGGCCGTCCGGTTCGTTGCCGCGCGAGGAGCCGCCCGGCGTCTCGTCGTCCGCTCCGGGCGGGGTGCCGGGGTCGCCCGGGTTCCCGGGGTTGCCAGGATCACCGGGGTTGCCCGGGTTTCCAGGATCACCCGGATCGCCGGGGTCGCCCGGGTTCCCGGGGTTGCCAGGATCACCGGGGTTGCCCGGGTTTCCGGGGTCGCCCGGGTCTCCGGGATTGCCCGGGTCGCCCGGCTGTCCCGGGTTCTCGTGGCCGCCGCCGGGCGGGTCGGTGTGGTGCCCGCCGGAGCCGCCGTTCGCGCAGTCGTTGCCCGTGCTGGAGTTGCCGACGCCGATGACGTCGACGCTGTTGCCGCAGACGTTCACGGGCACGTGGATCGGCGCCTGCACGTGGTTGCCCGAGCCGACGCCGGGCGAGTCACTGGCATGGCCGCCGGCGTGCGAGCCGCCGTGACCGCCCGAATCGCCGTATCCCCCCGACGACGATCCACCACCCTGGTTGGCGCACGAGTTGCCCACCGACGGGTTGAGGACGCCGATCACGTTGACCGTGTTCCCGCACACGTTGACCGGCGCGTGCACCGGCGCCTGCACCGTGTTCCCGGACAGCACGCCGGGCGAGCCCGAGCCGGCGCCCTGGGCGCCCGAGTCGGCGTGCGCGGAGCCGCCCGCGGCGGCGATCACGCCGGTCGCGGCCGCCACGGTCATCAGACCCTTGCGGGTGACCTGTCGCATTCCTGAATACCTGCCTTCGACCTGTCTCGAATTCTTCTCGAATTCCTCGAAAGAAGCGTTCGGTCCCGGAGCGCATGGCATGCGCTCCGGGACCGATGGCTTTAGAACTCCCCTCGAAGAGGGGGGAGCGTCACTTGTTGACGCAGGTGTTGCCGAAGGCGGGGTTCAGCAGCCCGATCACGGAGACCGTGTTGCCGCAGACGTTCACCGGGACGTGAACGGGCACCTGAACAACGTTGCCGGACACGACGCCCGGGGAGTGCACGGCAGCACCCTGGGCACCCGAGTCGGCGACGGCCAGGCCCGCGCCCGCGAGAACCAGCCCACCGGTGGCAGCCGCAGCAGCGACGACCTTCTTGATCATTATTCCTCCTAGTTGGCAAAGCGACCCATCTTGCGATCGCATTACCTGTAACGAGGAGGGAGTAATGAGGCTACGAGCTTATGGTCGCATTCACCCTTCCCAGTCGATCTCGTACAGCCGACCGAATAACGGTGTTTCGTATGACCGGTTTCAGGACGCGTCGATGAACCGGTCGAGCACCCGCGCGCCGAACTTCAGGCCCTCCACCGGCACCCGCTCGTCCACGCCGTGGAACATGCCGGCGAAGTCCAGCTCCGGCGGCAGCTTCAGCGGCGCGAAGCCGAAGCCCCGGATGCCCAGGTCGTCGAAGGACTTCGCGTCCGTCCCGCCGGAGAGCATGTAGGGGATCGCCTTGGCGGTCGGGTCCTCGGCCAGCAGCGAGGACTGCATCGCCTCCACGAGCGCCCCGTCGAACGTGGTCTCGACGGCCTTGTCGGCGTGGACGTCCTCGCGCCGCACCTTCGGGCCGAGGATGCGGTCGAGGTCCGCGAGGAACTCGTCCTCGTGCCCGGGCAGGAACCGTCCGTCGACGTGGGCGGTCGCCTCGCCCGGGATGACGTTGACCTTGTAACCGGCGCCCAGCTGCGTGGGGTTGGCCGTGTTGCTCAGCGTCGCACCGATGAACTTGGCGATGCCGCCGAGCCTCACGAGGGTCGACTCCATGTCCTCCGGGTCGAGCTCGGTGCCGAGCGCGTCACCGAGCTCGTCGAGGAAGGCGCGGGTGGTCTTGGTGACCCGCACCGGGAACTTGTGCCGCCCCAGCCGCGCGACGGCCTCCGACAGCTCGGTGATCGCGTTGTCCCGGTGGATCATCGACCCGTGCCCTGCCGTGCCGGCCACGGTGAGCTTCATCCAGTGCATGCCCTTCTCGGCCGTCTGGATCAGGTACAGCCGCCGCTCCTCGCTCACCGTGAAGGAGAATCCGCCCACCTCGCTGATCGCCTCGGTGACGCCCTCGAAGAGGTCCGGGTGGTTGTCGACGAGGTGGCGGGCCCCGTACGTGCCGCCCGCCTCCTCGTCCGCGAGGAAGGCGAGGACGATGTCGCGCGGGGGCTTGCGCCCGCTGCGCATCCGGTCCCGGACGACCGCGAGGGTCATGGCGTCCATGTCCTTCATGTCGACGGCACCGCGGCCCCACACACAGCCGTCGGCGATCTCGCCGGAGAAGGGGTGGTGGGTCCAGTCGTCGGCGTTGGCCGGTACGACGTCGGTGTGGCCGTGGATGAGGAGCGCGGGCCGGGACGGGTCCTCGCCCTCGATCCGGGCCACCGTGGAGGCGCGGCCCGGGTGCGACTCGAAGATCTGCGGCTCGAGCCCCACCTCGGCGAGCTTCTCGGCGACGTACTCCGCCGCCTTGCGCTCGCCCGGACCCGAGTGGTCGCCGTAGTTGCTGGTGTCGATCTGGATCAGCTCGCGGCAGAGGTCCACGACCTCGTCCTCGCCGGTGACGCTCCTGGCCGTGTCCGTCTCGCTCACGTGCTTCCTCCCGCTGTCACTGCTGGTGGGTCCTCCTCATCCTCCCTCTCCACGGCCCGCACCCCAAGACCGCTCCCGGCCCGTCACACGCCGTTCACGCCCGGCAGGGTGCGGGCGGGGGTGATCGGCCACCCCTGAGAGCCTGGTAATGTTTACGTCGTCGCCGCGGGGAGAACCCGCGCGACAGACACCTTGTCCGGGTGGCGGAATGGCAGACGCGCTAGCTTGAGGTGCTAGTGCCCTTTATCGGGCGTGGGGGTTCAAGTCCCCCCTCGGACACAGATCGGAAGGCCTCTCTCGTCGAGGGGCTTTTCGTCGTTTCCGGGGAGGAAGACTCCCGCCGGGGGAAATGTGGGCGACATCTCGCCAGGCCGACAGAAGCACAGGTGAGAGCCGAGGCGCCGGGCCTCCGGGGTGGTCTTGCGTTCGCCTCCCAGTAGCGGACATGACAGGGCGAAGTCACCCGACCACTAGAGTATTGGGCTTGTTCGCGCCGTAACGGAACATCCCCAGGCAGACCTGCGGGCCCAGCGGCGCCCCGGATGGTCCGGGTTCGAGACGCGAGGATCCGATGGCCGCCCTGCACGACAGCCCTGACCTCACCGTGCTGGACCGGGAGCCCAGCACAGCTCCGAGCGACGTGGCCCGTTTCTCCGCCGGTCCCGCGGCCTCCCCCCGCACCCTGGTCGACATCTTCGAGGCGTCCGTACGGTCGTACCCCGACGAGCCCGCGCTCGACGACGGCCACCGGCTGCTCACCTACCGCGCGCTGGCGGTCGAGGTGGAGCACCTGCGGCAGCGGCTGGCCGCCATGGACGTCGGGCTCGGGGACCGCGTCGGTGTCCGGGTCCCGTCGGGCACCAACGACCTGTACGTGGCGATCCTCGCGGTGCTGGCCGTCGGTGCCGCGTACGTGCCCGTCGACGCCGAGGACCCCGACGAGCGGGCCGATCTGGTCTTCGGCGAGGCCGGGGTGCGGATGGTCATCAGGGCCGGTCACGAGCTGACCGCCGGCGGGCCCGCCGGCCATGCCGCCGCCCGTCCCGAGGCCGCGCACGACGCGTGGATCATCTTCACCTCCGGCTCCACAGGGAAGCCCAAGGGCGTGGCCGTCAGCCACCGCAGCGCCGCGGCCTTCGTGGACGCAGAGGCCGCCCTGTTCCTGACCGACGAGCCGATCGGGCCCGGTGACCGCGTCATGGCGGGGCTGTCCGTCGCGTTCGACGCGTCCTGTGAGGAGATGTGGCTGGCATGGCGGTACGGCGCCTGTCTGGTGCCGGTGCCGCGCTCGCAGGTCAGGAGCGGTGCCGATCTCGGGCCCTGGCTGGTCGAGCAGGAGATCACCGTCGTGTCCACCGTGCCGACGCTGGCGGCGCTGTGGGAGCCGGAGACGCTCAATGACGTACGCCTGCTGATCTTCGGCGGGGAGGCGTGCCCTCCCGAGCTGGCGCAGCGTCTGGTGACCGAGGGGCGGGAGGTGTGGAACACCTACGGGCCGACCGAGGCCACCGTCGTGGCGTGCGCGTCGCTGATGAGCGGCGAGGAGCCAATCCGGATCGGGCTGCCGCTGGACGGCTGGGAGCTGGCAGTCGTGGACGAGGCCGGGGAGCCCGTGCCGATGGGCGGCAGTGGCCAGCTGGTGATCGGTGGGGTCGGACTCGCCCGGTATCTCGACGCCGAGAGGGACGCGGAGAAGTACCCGCCGCTTCAGTCGCTGGGCTGGGAGCGGGCGTACCGCAGCGGTGACCTGGTGCGGGCCGAGCCGGAGGGGCTGGTCTTCCTCGGGCGGGCCGACGAGCAGGTCAAGCTCGGGGGGCGGCGGATCGAGCTCGGTGAAGTGGACGCCGCCCTGCAGGCGCTTCCCGGTGTCGCCGGTGCGGCCGCCGCCGTGCGTACCGCTCGCAGCGGAAATCAGCTCCTCGTCGGGTACGTCGTCATCCAGGAAGGGTGGGATCAGCCCGCCGCCGTAGAGAGGCTGCGTGCCGAACTGCCCGCCGCTCTCGTGCCGCTGCTCGCGCCGGTCGACGAGCTGCCGACCCGCACGTCCGGCAAGGTCGACCGGAACGCGCTGCCGTGGCCGTTGGAGGGCCTGGTCAGCGGCGGTCCGGCCGAGGAGCTGTACGGGACCGAGGCGTGGCTCGCCGAGAAGTGGGGCGAGGTGCTCGGCATCCCGGTGGGCAGCGCCTCCGACGACTTCTTCGCCATCGGCGGAAGCAGTCTGGCCGCCGCCCAGCTGACGACGAAGCTGCGCACCCGCTACCCGAGCGCGGCGGTGCTGGACCTCTACCAGCATCCGACGCTGCGCAAGCTGGCCCGGCACCTGGAGGAGTCCGCGCAGGGCGACGGCTCCCGGCGGGTGGTCGAGCCGGTGCCGGCGCGAGCCGGGGTGCTGCAACTGCTGCTGCTGCTTCCGCTGTTCACGCTGCTCGGGCTGCGCTGGATGGTGCCGCTGGCCGCCCTGGGGAACGTGCTGGAGGCGTACGCCTGGCTGCCGACCGCTCCCTGGTGGGTCGTGGGTGCCGGGGCGTTGCTGTTCTTCAGTCCGCCGGGACGGCTGGCCATCGCCGCCGGTGGGGCGCGACTGTTGCTGCGCGGGGTGACGCCGGGTCGCTACGCACGCGGCGGGAGTGTGCATCTGCGGCTGTGGACGGCCGAGCGGCTGGCCGAGTTCAGTGGCGCGGCCTCGCTCACCGGTTCCTGGCTGGAGAGGTATGCCCGGGCGCTCGGCGCCCGGGTCGGGTCCGACGTGGACCTGCACTCGCTGCCACCGGTGACCGGGATGCTCAAGCTCGGGCGGGGTGCGGCCGTGGAGTCCGAGGTGGATCTGTCGGGCTACTGGCTGGACGGTGACCGGCTGGAGATCGGGCCGGTCAAGGTGGGTGCCGGTGCGGTGGTCGGGACGCGCAGCATGCTGTTCCCGGGTGCGCGCGTGGGCAAGCGGGCCGAGGTCGCGCCCGGTTCCGCCGTCGCCGGGCAGGTGCCCACCGGGCAGCGCTGGGCCGGGGCGCCCGCCGTGAAGCTCGGCAAGGCCAAGCGGAACTGGCCCAAGGAGCGGCCGGAGAAGGGCGTGTTCTGGCGGGCGATGTACGGCATCTCCGGGTTCGGGCTGAGTGCTCTGCCCCTTCTCGCCGGACTCGCCGCGCTCCTCACCGTCAGTCTGTTCGTGGCACCCGGCGCCGGGCTCGGTGAGGCGCTGCGGGGCGCGGCGCTCGCGCTGGTTCCGGCGACCGTGGCCTTCGGTGCGGTGTACGCGCTGCTGCTGCTCGTCGCCGTACGGCTGCTGAGCCTCCGGCTGCGCGAGGGCACGCACCCGACGCACAGCAGGGTCGGCTGGCAGGCCTGGACGATCACGCAACTGATGGACCAGTCCCGGGAGATGCTGTTCCCGCTGTACGCCGGGCTGGTCACGCCGGTGTGGCTGCGGCTGCTCGGGATGCGGATCGGGCGGGGCGCCGAGGTGTCGACGGTGCTCGCGCTGCCCAGCCTGACCACGGTGGGCGACGGCGCGTTCCTCGCGGACGACACGCTGACCGCTCCGTACGAGCTGGGCGGCGGCTGGATGCGGATCGGGCGCGCGCAGATCGGGCGCCGGGCGTTCCTCGGGAACTCGGGGATGACCGCGCCGGGGCGCAGCGTGCCGGACGGCGGGCTGGTCGGGGTGCTGTCGGCGACGCCGAAGAAGGCGAAGAAGGGCAGCTCGTATCTGGGGCTGCCGCCGGTGAAGCTGCCGCGCAACGCGGGCGGCGGCGACCAGAGCCGGACGTACGAGCCGCCCGCGCGGCTGCTGTGGGCGCGGGGACTGGTGGAGTTGTGCCGGATCGTTCCGGTGCTGTGCTCGGCCGCGCTGGCCGTGCTGACGGTGGCGGCGCTGAGTGCACTGGGTGGCTGGGCGTGGCCGTCGGCCGGGGTCGTGCTGCTGGCGGCGGGGGCCGCGGGGTGTGCTCTGTCCGTGGTCGCCAAGTGGCTGCTCGTGGGGCGGCACCGCAGTGGTGAGCACCCGCTGTGGAGCTCCTTCGTGTGGCGCAACGAGCTGGCCGACACGTTCGTCGAGGTGGTGGCGGTGCCGTGGCTGGCCGGGCGGGTGCCCGGTACGCCGCTGATGACGCTGTGGCTGCGTGGGCTCGGTGCCCGGATCGGCCGGGGCGTGTGGGTGGAGAGCTACTGGCTGCCGGAGACCGACCTGGTGACGCTCGGCGAGGCGGCGACGGTGAACCGGGGCTGTGTGCTCCAGACCCACCTCTTCCACGACCGGATCTTGCGGACGGATACTGTGGTCCTCCGTGAGGGCGCCACTCTGGGCCCGGGCGGAATCGTCCTGCCCGGCAGCGCCGTCGGGGCCCGCACCACGCTGGGTCCGGCGTCCCTGGTGATGGCCGCGGAGTCCGTGCCCGACGACACGCGCTGGCTGGGCAACCCGATCGAGGCATGGCGTCGCTAGGCGGGACCCCCGCGGGGCCGAGGGCCGACGGACGTCGTACGAGCGCAGTGCAGGGAGCGGACGCAACAGTGGCGGTTCAGCAGTCAGTGGGTCAGGACCCGTATTTCCCGGGCAACGGTGACCTCCGGTACCGGGTGCATCGGTACGAGCTCACGCTGGACTACCGCCCCGCGCCGAACCGGCTGTCGGGAACGGCGCGGATCAACGCCATCGCGGGCCGTGGCCAGCTCACCGAGTTCCAGCTGAACCTCGCGGATTTCCGGGTCGGCCGGGTGAGGGTCGACGGCCGTACGGCGCACTACACACACCGGGGCGGCAAGTTGCGCGTCCGTCCCGCGAAGCCGCTGCGCGCCGGTGCCGCGTTCACCGTCGAGGTGCAGTGGTCGGGGAACCCCCGGCCGGTGAGCAGCCCCTGGGGCGGCCTCGGCTGGGAGGAGCTGGAGGACGGGGCGCTGGTGGCGAGCCAGCCGGTCGGGGCGCCGTCGTGGTACCCATGCAACGACCGGCCCGCCGACAAGGCCTCGTACCAGATCTCGGTCACGACGCCGTCGGCCTACGCGGTGGTGGCCGGTGGACGCCTGCTCACCCGCACGACGAAGGCCTCGACGACCACCTGGGTGTACGAGCAGGCGGCGCCGACCTCCAGCTACCTGGTGGGGCTGTCGATCGGGAAGTACCAGACCGTACTGCTGGGCGACCCGGGCCCGGGCGGGGTGCCGCAGCACGGGCACATTCCGGCGCATCTGCTCCCCCGGTTCTCCCGGGACTTCGCTCGGCAGCCCGCGATGATGGAGCTGTTCCAGGAGTTGTTCGGGCCGTACCCGTTCGACGAGTACGCGGTCGTCGTGACCGAGGAGGAGCTCGACGTCCCCGTCGAGGCGCAGGGGTTGTCGCTGTTCGGGTCCAACCATGTGGACGGGGCGCGGGGTTCGGAGCGGCTGGTCGCGCACGAGCTGGCGCACCAGTGGTTCGGCAACAGCGTGTCCATCGCCGACTGGCGGCAGATCTGGCTGAACGAGGGGTTCGCGAAGTACGCCGAGTGGCTGTGGTCGGAGCGCTCGGGAGGCCGCGGTGCCCAGCAACTGGCCGCCGCGGCACACCGGTCGCTGTCCGCGCTGCCGGAGGACCTCCGGCTCGCCGATCCAGGGCGGAAGTCGATGTTCGACGACCGTCTCTACCAGCGCGGCGGGCTCACGCTGCACGCGGTGCGGTGTGCCCTGGGCGACGACGCGTTCTTCCGCATGTTGCGCGGGTGGGCGGGCCTGCACCGGGGCGGGGCGGTGACCACGGCGGCCTTCACCGCGCATGTGGCGCGGTTCGCGGACGAGCCGCTGGACGAGCTGTTCGACGCGTGGGTGTACGGGACGGCGCTGCCGCCGCTGCCCTCGTCCGGAACGGGTGCGGCTGACTAGGACAATGACCGGTATGAGTACGCGTTCCTGCCCGTGTGGCCTCCTCGTGGCCTACGGCGACTGCTGTGGCCGCTACCACTCCGGCGCCGCCGCGCCGACCGCCGAGGCGCTGATGCGGTCGCGGTACAGCGCCTTCGTGAAGGGGGACGCCGGGTACCTGCTGCGGACCTGGCATCCGCGGACGCGGCCCGGGACGCTGGAGCTGGATCCGCGGATGCGGTGGACCGGGCTGGAGATCCTGGACGCGAGTGACGGGTCGGCGTTCCACTCCGTGGGGACCGTGGAATTCCGGGCGTCGTACCGGGGCGGCTCGCTGCACGAGCGGAGCCGGTTCGAGCGGGTCGACGGGGCCTGGGTCTACGTCGACGGGGAGTTTGTGCAGTAGCGGGTGCTACGGCGCCAGGATGTCCAGTTCCTGGAGGGCGCCGACCGTGATCTCGCGGGTCAGTTCCTCCGCGCGGGCCGCGTCGCCGGCGCGGACCGCCTCGGCGACCTGGACGTGCAGGGTGACGGCCGCCGGGTCGGGGTCCTCGAACATCACGTCGTGGTGGGTACGGCCGGCCAGGACCTCGGCGACGACATCGCCGAGGCGGGCGAACATCTCGTTGCCGGAGGCGTCCAGGATGACGCGGTGGAAGGCCATGTCGTGGACGAGGTACTCCTCCAGCTTGTGACCCCGTGAGTTGGCGACCATGCCGAGGGCGCACTGGGTGAGTTCGGCGCACTGCTCGGCGGTGGCGTGCCGGGCGGCCAGGCCCGCGGCGACCGGTTCGATCGCCGAGCGCAGCACCGTGAGGGAGCGCAGCTGGGGAGCGCGGTCCTTGCCGGCCAGGCGCCAGCGGATGACCTGCGGATCGTAGACGTTCCACTCCGACTTCGGGCGCACGGTCACGCCCACGCGGCGGCGGGACTCGACCAGGTGCATGGACTCCAGAACGCGGACCGCCTCGCGCATCACCGAGCGTGACACGTCGAAACGCTGGGCGAGCTCGTCGGTGCGCAGCACGCTCCCCGGCGGGTACTCGCCCGCCGTGATCTCGGGGCCGAGGGTGTCCAGAACATGGCCGTGCAGCCCCCGGCCCGGTGTGCTCATGCACTCAGCGTACGGGGTAGATCACGGAGACAAAAAGTCAGACTTATTCATCACGACCTCTTGAATTCGTCGTACCTAATGGGTTTCAGTTGCGTCGACATCACGTGTCGACGGAGACAGCAGACAGTGAGGCAGCGATGAACACCCCCCACGTCGTCGTGGTCATGGGCGTCGCCGGCACCGGCAAGACCACCATCGGTCCCCTGCTCGCGGCCCGGCTCGGCGTTCCGTACGCCGAGGGCGACGACTTCCACCCGCAGGCCAACATCGCCAAGATGTCGGCCGGTACCCCGCTCACCGACGAGGACCGCCTGCCCTGGCTGGACGCCATCGGCACGTGGGCGCACGGGCGGGCCGGGCTCGGCGGGGTGGTCAGCTGCTCGGCACTGAAGCGGTCGTACCGCGACCGGCTGCGGGCCGCCGCGCCCGGCGTGGTCTTCGTGCACCTCACGGGTGACCGCGCGCTCATCGAGGACCGGATGTCGCACCGGCAGGGGCACTTCATGCCCACGGCGCTGCTCGACTCCCAGTTCGCCACGCTCCAGCCCCTCAAGGCGGACGAGGCGGGGGTCGACGTGGACGTCTCGGGCAGCCCGGAGGAGATCACCGAGCGGGCGGCGCTCGCCCTTGAGGACCTCCCCGAGCCCGTCCAGTAGCCCCTGACGGTCCCGTCTCCTACTCCCCTCCAACGCAAGGGAACCCACCCCGTGACCAGACTCAGCGTCGAGATGCTGGCAGCGGACGCACCCGAGCCGATCACCTCGGCCGGCCACGCTCAGCTGGGCATCGCCGTCCTGGCGGGCATCGCCGTCATCGTCCTGCTCATCACCAAGTCCAAGCTGCACGCCTTCCTGGCGCTGACCATCGGGTCACTGGCGCTCGGCGCGATCGCCGGGGCACCGCTGGACAAGGTCCTCACCAGCTTCAGCACCGGCCTCGGCACCACGGTCGCCGGTGTCGGCGTACTGATCGCCCTCGGTGCCATCCTCGGCAAGATGCTCGCCGACTCCGGGGGCGCCGACCAGATCGTCGACACCATCCTCGCGAAGGCGGGCGGGCGGTCGATGCCGTGGGCGATGGTGCTCATCGCCTCGGTGATCGGACTGCCGCTGTTCTTCGAGGTCGGCATCGTGCTGCTGATCCCGGTGGTGCTGATGGTCGCCAAGCGCGGCAACTACTCGCTGATGCGGATCGGCATCCCGGCGCTCGCGGGCCTGTCCGTGATGCACGGCCTGGTGCCGCCGCACCCCGGCCCGCTCGTCGCGATCGAGGCGGTCAAGGCCGACCTGGGCGTGACGCTGGCGCTGGGTGTCCTCGTCGCCATACCCACGGTGATCATCGCCGGCCCGCTGTTCTCGCGGTACGCGGCCCGCTGGGTGGACGTGCCCGCCCCCGACCGGATGATCCCGCAGCGCGCTTCGGAGGACCTGGACAAGCGTCCCAGTTTCGGCGCCACCCTGTTCACGATCCTGCTGCCGGTGATCCTCATGCTGGCCAAGGCGCTCGTCGACATCGTCATCGACGACTCGGAGAACCTGGTCCAGCGGGTCTTCGACGTCATCGGCGCCCCGATGATCGCGCTGCTCGCCTCGGTGCTGGTCGGCATCTTCACGCTGCTGCGGCCCGCCGGGTTCTCCAAGGAGCGGATCTCGCCGCTCGTCGAGAAGAGCCTCGCGCCGATCGCGGGCATCCTGCTGATCGTCGGCGCGGGCGGCGGCTTCAAGCAGACCCTGATCGACACCGGGGTGGGCCAGATGGTCCTGGACATCTCCAAGGACTGGTCGATCCCCGCGCTGCTGCTGGCCTGGCTGATCGCGGTGGTGATCCGTCTGGCGACCGGTTCGGCGACGGTGGCGACGGTCTCGGCGGCCGGTCTGGTCGCCCCGCTCGCGGCCGACATGTCGACCACGCACGCGGCCCTGCTGGTCCTGGCCATCGGCGCCGGCTCGCTGTTCTTCAGCCATGTCAACGACGCCGGGTTCTGGATGGTGAAGGAGTACTTCGGGCTGAGTGTCGGCCAGAACATCAAGACCTGGTCCGTCATGGAGACGATCATCTCGGTGGTCGCCGGCGGCATCGTCCTGCTGTTGTCCCTCGTGATCTAGGAGTGCCACGGCCATGACGGCTCACCCCCTCTTCGACATCAGCGGCCGTACGGCGCTGGTGACCGGCTCCAGCCGGGGCATCGGACTCGCGCTCGCCCGTGGTCTGGCGGAGGCCGGCTGCACGGTCGTCCTGAACGGACGCGACAAGGACCGGCTCGCCGAGGCCGCCGCCGGGCTGCCCGGCGACCGGGTGCACACGGCGGCGTTCGACGTGACCGACGGGTCGTCCGTGGCGGACGGGATCGCGGACGTCGAGGAGCGGGTGGGCCCGCTCGACATCCTGGTCAACAACGCGGGCATGCAACTGCGCGCCCCGCTGCTGGAGTTCACCGACTCCGACTGGCACCGGATCCTGGACACCAACCTGACCAGTGCCTTCCTGGTCGGCCGGGAAGCCGCGCGCCGGATGACGGAACGCGGCCACGGCAAGATCATCAACATCTGCTCCCTGCAGAGCGAGGTGGTACGGCCCGGGATCGCGCCGTACGCCGCCACCAAGGGCGCGCTGAAGATGCTCACCAAGGGCATGTGCGCGGACTGGGGTCCGAGCGGTGTGCAGGTCAACGGGCTCGGCCCGGGCTACATCGAGACCGAACTGACGCGGCCGCTGGTCGACGACGAGGAGTTCAGTGCCTGGGTGCGGCGGCGCACCCCGGCCGGCCGGTGGGGCCGCACCCAGGACCTGGTGGGCGGGGTGCTGTTCCTCGCCTCCCCCGCGGCCGACTTCGTCAGCGGGCAGGTGCTGTATGTCGACGGCGGTATGACGAGCGTGCTGTGACCACCTGCCGGGAGGCTGTGATGCTGGGTTGTGTGATCCACGGTCAGGGTGACCTGCGTGTGGCGGAGTTGCCGGTTCCCGAGCCCGGGCCGGGGCAGGCGCTGGTCGCCGTGCGGTACGGCGGGGTGTGCGGGTCCGATCTGCACTACTGGCGGCACGGCGGGGTCGGTGACTTCCGGCTCCGGGAGCCGATGGTGCTCGGGCACGAGGTCGTCGGGACGGTGGTCGGGTACGGTGCCGGCGCATCGGGGCCGGCACCGGGTACCGCCGTCGCCGTGCATCCGGCGACCCCGTGCGGGGTGTGTCCGGAGTGCGCGGAGGGGCGGCGGAACATCTGCCGGGACACGCGGTACCTGGGCAGTGCGGCGCGCTTTCCGCACGTCCAGGGGGGATTCGCGGCGCGGGTGGTCGTGCCCTGTGAGCAGGTGCGGGCCTTGCCGGACGGTCTGGAGCTGCGCCGGGCCGCGCTCGCCGAGCCGCTGTCCGTCGCGCTGCACGCGGTGCGGCGGGCCGGGGAGGTGGCCGGGCGACATGTCCTGGTGACCGGTGCGGGGCCCATCGGCTGTCTGGTGGTCGCGGCGGCGAAGGCGGCCGGGGCGGCGGAGGTGACCGTCACGGATCTGCTGCCCGAGGCGCTGGAGTACGCGCGGGTCGCCGGTGCCGGGGCTCTCGTACGGGCCGATGATCCTGACGACCCGGGGTGGCCTTCCGACGTGGACGTCGCGATCGAGGCGTCCGGAGTGGCTGCGGGGCTCGACACGTGTCTGCGGCGGGTGCGGCGGGGTGGGGTCGTCGTGCAGTTGGGGATGTTGCCGGCGGGGCACAGTGCGTTTGCGGGGAACCTTGTGGTGAGTCGGGAGATCGAGTTGCGGGGGGCGTTTCGGTTCGACGGGGAGTTCGATCAGGCGTTGGAGTTGTTGGCGGGGGAGGCGGCGTTCGACGGGCTGATCAGTGCGGTGGTTCCCGTGGGGGAGGCCGAGTCGGCTTTCGCCCTGGCCGCTGATCGGAGTCGGTCTTGCAAGGTGCTGTTGGAATTCGCCGGGACGCCGTAGGGGTTGGTGTTGTGGGGGGCTGCGGGTGCGTCGCGGTTGTTCGCGCAGTTCCCCGCGCCCCTAGGGCCTCAGCGCCGTAGGAGGTGTGGTCGTCGCGCGGCTGCGGGTGCATCGTGGTTGTTCGCGCAGTTCCCCGCGCCCCTGGGGTCAGAGAGCTACGGGCGCCATAGAGGATGCTCCCTGTCCGCCCACTCTCTGCTCACCGAACCCGTGCGCATGCCTTTTCTGGATTCCGGGTCGGCCAGGGCCATTCCGATGTGGCCGGCCAGGACTATGCCGATCGTGAGGGCCAGCCAGTCGTGGACGAACGTCGCGCTGGTGCGCCAGATCAGGGGGGTGAGGTGGGTGAACCACATCATCAGGCCGGTGCCCAGCATGACGAGGGTGGCGCCGGCGATCCAGGACGCGTAGAGCTTCTGGCCGGCGTTGAACTTGCCGGCGGGGCGGGACGCGGGGCGCTTGTCGCGGTGCAGGGCGGCGCGCAGCCAGGTCCGGTCGTGCGGGCCGAAGCGGTTGAGGTGACCCAGGTCGGCGCGGAAGGCGCGGGAGGCGAGGCCGACCAGGACGGGGACGGGCAGGGCGAGGCCGGCCCACTCGTGGATCCGGACGACCAACTCGCGGCGGCCGACGAGTTCGGCGAGCTGGGGGACGTAGAGGCAGGCCGCCGTCAGGACGCAGACGCCCATGAGCGCGGCCGTCGTGCGGTGCACCCAGCGCTCGGTCGGGCTGAAGCGCCGGACACCGGCCGGGGCGTCAGCTCGTAGGCTCATCGTCACGTCCGTTCGAGCGGCCCACCCAGGCGTCGACGTCGTAGCCGCGCTCCTCCCAGTAACCCGGCCGGACCTCGTCGGTGACGGTGATGCCGGAGAGCCACTTGGCGGACTTGTAGAAGTACATGGGCGCCACGTAGAGGCGGACCGGGCCGCCATGGGAGTGGCCGAGGTCCTTGTCCTGCATGCGCAGGGCGACCAGGACGTCCGCGCGGCGGGCCTGGTCGAGGGTGAGGCTCTCGGTGTAGGTGCCGTCGAAGCAGGTGAAGCGGATGGCCTTGGCCGTGGGGTGGACCTTGGCGGTGTCGAGGAGGCGGGAGAGGCGTACGCCCTCGAAGGGGGTGTCGGGGACGCGCCAGCCGGTGACGCACTGGACGTCGCGGACCAGGCGGGTCTGCGGCAGGGCCTTGAGGTCGGCCAGGGTGTAGGTCGTGGGGTGGTCGACCAGGCCGTCGATCGTGAGGCGGTAGCTGTCGGCGTTCTTGCGGGGAACGGACGAGGCGACCGAGTAGTAGCGGAAGCCGCCGCCGTTCGGCAGCAGTCCGGTCAGGCCGGTGGGGTCCTTGTCGGCGGCGCCGCCGAGGAAGTCCTCCAGGCCGCGTTGCAGCCGGGGTGCGGCGACCACGCCGAGGGCGCCCAGACCGAGGGTGCCGAGGAAGACGCGGCGGCCGACCGGGGTGCCCCGCTGCGGGGGTTGTTCGTCGTTCACGCCCTCATGTACGTCCTCGTTCACGTTCTCATTCGAACACCCGCGGTCCCGTCAGGACAGGGATCGCGGGTGCTCGTCAGAGTTCCGTAACCATTCCTTACGTGGCCGGGGTCAGGACGACGCCGCCTTGTCCAGCTGGAACGCCTCGTTGCCGAGGCCGATCCGGGCGTGCTTCTCGGGGGCACGGGCGCGCAGCACCAGGCCCAGGACCAGGCCGGCGACCAGGGCGAGACCGATGATGCCGGGCAGCATCCAGCTCAGCGAGGAGTCCGGGCCGGCGCCGACGAGGACCTCGAAGTCCTTCACCGTGTAGCCGGCGATCACGAGCAGGGAGAGGCCCGCCAGCGCGGAGGTGCCCAGCCGCCAGGCCTGGGCGCCCGCGGCACCCCGGCGGACGAAGAAGACGACGACCGACAGCGAGGCCGCCGCCATCAGCACGATCACGCCGAGGGCGCCGATGTTGCCGAGCCAGGTGAACAGGTGCAGGACCGGTGCGGTCGGGTCGCCGACCGGCTTGTCGTCGGCGATCGCGAAGGCGACCACGACGACGACGGCCACGACGGTCTGGAGCAGCGACCCGGTGCCGGGAGCGCCGCTGGTGCCGCTGGTGCGGCCGAACGCGGCGGGCAGCAGGCCCTCGCGGCCCATGGCGAAGGCGTACCGGGCGACGACGTTGTGGAAGCTGAGCAGCGCGGCGAACATGCCGGTGACGAACAGGACGTGCAGGACGTCGGTGAAGGTGCCGCCGAGGCGGGACTCGGTGAGGAAGAACAGCAGTCCGGCGCTCTGCTTCTGGGCGGTGCCGACGATCGCGGCGGGGCCGGTGGCGACGGTGAGGGCCCAGCTGCTCAGCGCGAAGAAGACGGCGACCCCGCCGACGGCGAGGAACATCACGCGCGGCACCAGGACGTGCGGGCGGCTGGTCTCCTCGGCGTAGACGGGTGCCTGCTCGAAGCCGAGGAACGCGGCGATGCAGAAGCACAGTGCGGTGCCGACGCCCGCGCCGGTGAGGGTGTCCGGGTTGAAGGCGTGCAGCGAGAGGCCTTCCTTGCCGGGGTCGGCGAGGGCCGCGACGTCGAAGATCACGACCAGCAGCACCTCGATGACGAGCAGCACGCCGAGCACGCGCGCGTTGACGTCGATCTTCAGCCAGCCCAGCAGGCCGACGGCGAGCGCGGCCAGGAGCGCCGGTATCCACCAGGCGATCTCCACGTCGGCGTAGGTGGCGAGGAGCCCGGAGACCTCGAAGCCGAAGATGCCGTAGATGCCGATCTGGAGCGCGTTGTAGGCGACGAGGGCGACCAGGGCGGCGCCCGCGCCGGCGGTGCCGCCGAGGCCTCGGGAGATGTACGCGTAGAAGGCGCCCGCGTTGTGGACGTGGCGGCTCATCTCGGCGTAGCCGATGCTGAAGAGGATCAGGACGACGCCCAGGACGACGAAGAGCAGCGGCTGCCCGACGATGCCCATCACCGCGAATGTAGTGGGCATGACACCGGCGACCACCATGAGCGGGGCGGTCGCGGCGAGGACGGAGAGCAGCAGGCCCCCGGTGCCGAGCCGGTCGGCGCGCAGGGCGCGCTCCTGCCCCTTGAACGTACTGATGCCGCCGGCGGCGGATGTGCTCGTGCTCGAACTGTCCGTGGTCATCGGGAGAGCATCCTCACTTCTGGATTTCCGGGGGTGTCAGGCCGTGCCGAGCGCGCCGGCGCGGGCGGCGGCGAAGGCGGTGTGCGGGTCGCGGTCCGGATACGACCAGGGCGCCGGGGTGGCGTACCGGCCGATCCGGTGGAACAGGGCGGCGGCCTCGGCGCCCCGCCCCTCGCAGCACTTGGCGTGGGCGAGGAAGTTCAGGTCGACCAGCCGGCGCGGGTGCCCCTCCAGTTCCCACTCCAGCCACCAGTCGAAGGCGGCCTTCATGACCTGCCGGGCGCGGCGGCCGGTCCAGTGGCCCGAGGTGGCCGGGTCGGCGGATTCGTGCCCGGCGGCGGCGAGCGCGCGGTAGCGCTCGGCGTGTGCGATGACCGGCAGGATCGCGAGCGGGGAGTCGGCGGGTGCCTGTTCGGCGGCCCAGCCGGCGAAGTCGTAGACCTCGTGCAGCGGGTCCGGGCCTGCCTCTGTGCGGCGTCCGGCGAGCCGGGCGACCATCAGGTGGTGGGCGTGGTGGTGGTCGGCGTACCGGGCGCGGACCTGCTCGAAAGTGCGGACCACGTCCTGGTCGGTGCCGACCGCGCACTCCAGCAGGAGCAGGCCGAGCCAGGGGGTGGGGTCGGCGGGGGCGCGGGCGGCGGCGGTCGCGCAGGCCTCGCGGGCCCCGGCCGGCTTGCCCTTGCCGTGCAGGGCGCGCCGGACCTGGGCGAGGGCGAGCAGGACGGAGGCGTCGGCGGACTCGGGGTCGCGAGCAGCCACTCACGGGCCCATGCGGCGCAGTAGGGCTCCCGGGCGAGGACCGTGACGCGGTGGCCGCGCCGGTCCCAGTCGTCTCCGGTGTGCACCAGCAGGGAGCGGGCGTTCTGCCAGCGGCCCTGCGCCAGCGCGGCGCGCGCGGCCACGAGGTCGGCGTCGTCGAGGGCCTCGTCGAAGGCCTGAGACGCACGTCTGCGGCCACGGCCGAGGGGAGGCGGGGGTGGGGGCACCGCGGAACTTCCTCACGCGCTCTTCTTGTGTTTCGGCTCACGGCGGTCGATGGAGCGCGTGTGTGCGCTTCGCCATGAACTGATCACGCACAGCCAACCCCCAGCCAATGCTTGACGTCAAGGGCGGCAAGGGCGTTACACGCGTCAACTACTGCCACTTGTGAGGGTTTTGTGATCAGTGAGGCCGCAGAGGCGGATGAGGCAGGCATCCGATTTTTCCGTTCGCCCTTTGTGGCGTGCGTCATAGTGCTGGGCGGTCACCACCGCGCACCATGGCATGACGTACGGGCGCGCCGGGCGGAGCCGGCCGGTACAGTCGGCCCCTACGCCATCGTGACCCGACCTGATGATCGAGGTACACCGCGTGTCGGTTCTGGTACTGGTGCTCGCCGTGAGCGCCGCTTGCTGTCTTGGCTTCGGTTTCGTGCTGCAGCAGAACGCGGCCCAGCGCGCCCCGCTCAACGACTTCCTGTCCTTCCGGCTGCTGATCGACCTGGTGAAGGTGCCGCGCTGGCTCGGCGGCATCGCGCTGATGGTGGTCGGCATGGCGCTGGGCGCGGCCGCGCTGGGGCAGGGCCAGCTGTCGCTGGTGGAGCCGCTGCTGGCGACGAACCTGCTGTTCGCCCTCGCGCTGTCCCGCCGGCAGACCCGGCAGCCGCTCGGCCGCCAGGGCTGGGCGGGCTTGCTGTTGCTGGCTGGCGGTGTGAGCGCGTTCATCGTGGCGGGCGAGCCACAGGGCGGCGCCGCGACGGCCGATCCCACCCGGCAGTGGCTGATCATCGGGGCCATGATCGGGCTCGCCCTGCTGTTCACCGCGCACGCGAAGCGCTCCCGGCTGAGTTCCGGGCCGGTGCTGCTGGCCCTGGGCGCCGGGCTCCTCTACGGCGTGCAGGACGCGCTCACGCGGGTGAGCGGGGAGAAGTTCTCCGAGGGTGGCTTCGCCGAGCTGCTGACCGGCTGGCAGCCGTACGCCGTCCTCGCGCTGGGCGTCACGGGGCTGGTCCTCGTGCAGAGCGCCTTCGAGACGGCGTCCCTGCGCAAGTCGCTGCCCGCCCTGACCGCGGCGCAGCCGATCGCGGGGATCATCTGCGGCGTCGGCTTCCTGGGCGACCGGCTGCGGACCGACGCGGTGGCCCTGAGCTGGGAGGCGGGCGGCCTCCTGGCCGTGGTGGCCGGCATCGTGCTGCTGGGTCTGCATCCGGCCATGCCGACGGGGGCGGCGGAGCGGGTGCGTGCGGGGCAGCTTCAGCCGCAGCCGCAGGCGCAGTGAGGCCTCGCGCCCTGCTTGGATGAGGGCATGAGTGCTGTGGACCAGGGCATGAGCGCTGCTGACGAGATCCTCGACATCGTCGACGAGGACGACCGGGTCATCGGGCAGTCACCCCGGGGCGAGGCCTACGCCAGGGGGCTGCGGCACCGCTGTGTGTTCATCCAGGCCCGGGACGCCGAAGGCCGGATCTTCGTGCACCGGCGGACCCCGATCAAGCTGGTCTTTCCCTCCCTGTACGACATGTTCGTCGGCGGAGTGGTCGGCGCGGGCGAGTCCTACGACCTGGCGGCCCTGCGCGAGGCCGAGGAGGAACTGGGCGTGACGGGTCTGCCGCTCCCCCGGTACCTCTTCAAGTTCCTCTACGACAACGGCGCCGGACAGACCTGGTGGTCGGCGGTGTACGAGGTCCGGTGCGACCTTCCGGTACAGCCGCAGGCCGAGGAGGTGGCCTGGCACGACTTCCTGCCCGAGGACGAGGTGCGGCGGCGGCTGAGCGACTGGGAGTGGGTGCCGGACGGGCTGGCGGCGTACGAGCGGCTCGTGGCGTTTCGGTCGACGGGCTGAAAGCCGAGGAGGCCGCCGCGAGGCCGGGGGCGCACCGGCAGTACCCGGTGAAGGTGTCCCCGGTAGGGTCGCGCACGTGATCGAGTTCGTACGGAACGTCCGTTTGTGGTTCGCGCCGGCGGAGGTGCGGCGGGACGGCGAGACGCCGGACTACCGGTTCTCGCTGGCGAACGAACGCACCTTCCTGGCCTGGCTGCGCACCGCCCTCGCGCTGATCGGCGGCGGCTTCGCCGTGGACCAGTTCCTGCCGGACCTGCGCTGGGGCTGGCGGGTGGGGCTGGCGCTCGCGCTGCTGGCCGCGGGTGTGCTGTGCGCGCTGCGGGCGGTCAACCACTGGGTGCGCTGCGAACGGGCCATGCGCCGGGGCGAGGACCTGCCGGTGTCCCGGTTCCCGGCGGTGCTGAGCCTCGTCGTCGCGATCGTGGCCCTCGTCATGGTCGTCGTGGTGCTCGTGGGGTGGGAGGGGTGAACGCGCCGGCGGCCCGGCGGGAGGACCCCGACCGCGATCCCGGGCTGCAACCCGAGCGGACCCGGCTCGCGTGGCGGCGTACGACGCTGTCGGGCACGGTCTCCGCCGTGCTCGCCGTGAAGACCGCGCTGCACGGCGGGGCGTCGACGTCCGGGATCGTCGCGTGCTCGCTGTGCGGCGTCCTGTGGCTGGCCTTCCTGACCATCGCCCACCGCCGCATCCGCACGCTCGCGGCCACCACCAGCCCCGCGGCGTTCGCCCCCCGACACGCCACGGCCGCGGTGCTGTGCACGCTGGCGATGGCGGTGTGCGGGGCGGCACTCGTCCTCTAGGCCTCGGCGCGCTGCGGGCGGCTACCGCCGAGGGCCGGGACGCCGGGCACCAGGGCGGCGAGCGGCTGCCTGCCGGGGACCGCACCCGGGCGCGCCGGATACCGCACACCGCGGGCGCCCGATCAGCCGGGGCGGCACTCGTCCGCCAGACCACCACGGGCAGCTGCCGCCGAGGGCCGCGGCCGACCGCCGGGACCGCGTGCCGCGAGCAGTGCCTGCCGGATACCGCCCCCGCGCGCCGGTACCGCACACCGCGAGCGCCGAACGGGGAACCCGGACGC
>KE354446.1 GCA_000415505.1 Streptomyces afghaniensis 772 | reverse complement strand
GGCCGGTGCGGCGACGGGCCACAGCGGCTCGGTGCCGTCCGGGTCCGGCGCTTCGCCCCGTACCGCCTCGATCCGCTCGAACGGTCCGGCCAGCCGGGGCCGTACCCGCACCACGCCGGGGCGCCGCGCGGTGGGCGCCGCGTGCCGGGCGAGCAGCCGGTCGAGGAAGTCGGGCTCCTGGCGATCGTCCCCAGTGGACTCAGACATCCGCACACAGCTCCAGGTAGTAGCGGCGCCGCAGCGGGCTGAGCGCCAGGATCTCCGGCTCGCTCCAGCCGTACGCGGTGGCGAGCAGATGGACGTCGAGCAGGAGGTCGCGGGCCCAGGCGTCCAGTTCGGTCCACAGGTAGGAGGCGATGTCCAGCTCGGCCCGCGTGCCCTCCCCGCACTCCGGGCAGGCGACGTTGAGCGTGACGTCACCGCCCGGGTCCGCGGCCCGGGCCGCCTCGGCGATCCGGCGCTGTACGGCGACGGGCAGGGCGTCCGCGGACACGGGCTGCCCGTCGCGTACGGCGGTGACCACGCACCGGGCGAGCAGGGCCCGGCGCGGGTCGGCGTCCCGGGCCGCCGCCGTCAGGTCGGCCACGCGGGCACCCGGAACTCGACCTCCCAGCCGTCCTCGGCGACCCGCACGAGCGGATCGCCCCGGTCGGCCAGGGTGCGGGCGAACTCCCCGGCGTCCAGCTCGAACTCCATGTCCGCGCCGCACGCCGCGCACTCCAGGCGCACCTGCATCCGCTCGCCGAACAGGGCCCGGCGCAGGGCGAACAGGTCCGCCTCGCGCTCCCCCACCGGCAGCGCCAGCAGGGCCTCCCGGTCGCCGCCCAGGTCCGGCCGGGCGGCCCCGTGCAGCAGCAGGGCGCGTCCGGCCGGGGCCCGGTCGAGACCGGTCTCCCAGGTGGCCAGGAACTCGGCCGCCTGCGTGATGGCCATGCCTCTCCCCCCCCAGCCCCGCGCTACGCCGGGTTCAGGAAGGAGGGCTCCTCCGGCTCGGGCACCTCGTAGTCCCGCTCCCAGCCCTCGCACTCGAGCTTCAGCGACTGGATGGCCACCGCGTTGGCGTTGGCGTCCAGTTCGCCGAGGACCTGGTACTCGCTGGGCCAGGTCCGGTACAGCTTGTGCGAGACGGCGACCTGGCCGGCCTCGTTGAGGACCTGGATCACGATGTCCTTGCGGAAGTCCGCGAGGGACACCTCGGAGCCGAGGCCCGCGCCGACCTGCCAGACCTTGTTGGCCCAGCGGTCGAACTCGGGGTCGTGCGTGACGCCGCGCTCCAGGGTGATGCCCTCGAACTCGGAGCGGCCCGGCGACTTGCGCGGGGAGGACGGGTCGCCGCCGTGGCGGTGCTTGACGACCTCCGTCGTCCGCTTCAGCGGACTGATCTTGCTGATGCCCGCGACCGTCCGACCGTCCCACAGGACCAGGAACTTGAAGTTCTTGTACGGGTCGAAACGATGGGCGTTGACCGTGAACTCTGCCATCGAAAATGTCCTCAGGGATTCCTTGGAGCGTTCCTTAGAGCGCGAACTGCCCGGACGTCTGCTGGATCTTGACGACCACGAACTCGGCCGGGCGGACGGGCGCGATGCCCACCAGGACGTTGACGATGCCGTTCTCGATGTCCTCGGTGGTCGTGGTGTCGCTGTCGCACTTGACGAAGTAGGCGTCGCGGGGCGTGCCGCCCTTGAAGGCGCCCTGGCGGAAGAGGGTGTGCAGGTACGAGGAGGCGGCGAGCCGGATCTGCTGCCACAGGTTCTCGTCGTTGGGCTCGAACACCACCCACTGGAGGCCGCGCTGCAGGCTCTCCTCGACGTGCAGCGCGAGCCGCCGCACCGGCACGTACTTCCACTCGCTGTCGAGCGCGTCGGAGCCCTCCAGCGTGCGCGCTCCCCAGACCACCGGGCCGGTCACCGGGAAGGTGCGCAGGCAGTTGACGCCGAGCGGGTTGAGCAGGCCGGTCTCGCGGTCGGTCAGGTTGACGGTGAGCGAGTGCACGCCGGCGAGGCGGGCCTCGGTGCCGGCCGGGGCTTTCCACACGCCGCGCTCGGAGTCCGTACGGGCGATGACGCCCGCGACCGCGCCGGACGGCGGGAAGGAGCGCAGCCGGCCCGTGAGGGGGTCGGTGAGCTGGAGGTGCGGGAAGTACAGGCCCGCGTGGTTGCCGCGCACGGCGTCGAATGCGGCGAGCCCGGCCCGGGCGGTGTCCACGCTGACCCAGGTGCCCGGCGCGTCGACCAGGAGGAAGATCCGCCGTTCCTGGCACAGCCGCTGGGCGGCGGAGACGACGGTGACGGCGTCCGTCGGTCTTCTCGTACGCCGCGAGTTCGGCAGCACGAGGAGTTGACGTCGGCGACGCCG
>KE354445.1 GCA_000415505.1 Streptomyces afghaniensis 772 | reverse complement strand
GTCGGGACGGCCACCAGGACCAGCCACGCCAGTGTCGCCGTACCCACCTCGCCACCACACCGGTCCGAACCGGGCCAGGACGGTGACCCCGACGCGGCCCGCCCGCCAGCGCGGCGAGCCCCGCGAGTACGGCCGCGCACAGCACGGCCGCGACGGCGGCGGCACGGGCGGTGCGCCCCGGCGACCGGACGACACCCCGCCCACCGCCCGGCCGCGTCCCGCCGCACTCCCCGGAGGCCGCCTCCCGCGCCACGACCCAGCCGACCACCACCCCGGCGGCCACCGGCACGGCCCCGGCCGCCGCCCAGTGCACCAGCCGCCCCTCCCCCGCCTCGGGCACCGCCGCCAGCAGCGGAAACGGCGGCAGGAACGGAGCCGGCGCGGAGGACAGCGGGCTGACGACATGGCCGGTGCCGAGGGCGAAGCCGGGGCCGAGGGCGTAGGCGGCGCCCCACACCGCCGCGTTCGGCACCAGGGCCGCACACAGCAGCAGCACCGTGAACCGCCCCGACCACCCCTCCGTCAGCCGCAGCAACGCCGCCTGGGCCGCCGCGCCGTGTCCCACCAGCGACAGCGCCACCAGCAGCGCACCGCCCCCGAGGAGTACCGCCGTCCCGGCCGCCGCGGCCCGGGCGGCGACACCCAGGCGCCCGTCCGGCCCGAGGACCAGCGGCCGTACCCCGACCGGCAGCACGCCCAGCAGTCGCCGCAGCGGCCCGCCCGGACGGCCGTACGCCGACCACACGCCCGCTCCGGTGGCCACGACGGCGACCAGCGGCACGCACACCCCGCTCGACACCCACGACGGCCGCAGCGCACCGCCCGCGGCGTACAGGGCGGCCGGAGCGGCGACGGCGAGGTAGCCGAGGACGACGCCCGTCCACGCGTTGCGGGCGGAGACCAGCGGCGGTCCCGTGACCACCGCGATGCCGGCCACCTCCCCGACGTCCTCGTCGATGCCGTCGTCCCCGTCGCCCGCCCCGCCGTCCGTGGCGTCCCGCGCCGCCCGGTACAGCAGCCACACCGGCAGCGCGAGCAGCAGCAGCGGCGGGACACCCACGGGGGCCGGGACGCCGGCGAGCGTGTCGGTGCGGAGCAGTTCGGCGCCGTGGGCCAGCAGCCACAACGCCGCCGCCACGTGCAGCGCGCCGCCGGGCCCGCTGTCGGGGTAGGGCGAGGTGATCCACAGCATCATCACCAGCACGGCGAACGACGCGAGCCCGAGGCCCGCCGCGACCGCGCCCCCCATGAGGGCGCCGCCCAGTCCGGGCGAACGGTCGCGCATCCGGGTGAGCAGGGGCGACGGCGGACGGCGGCGAGCGGTCATCTCGATCACGCCCGCCATGCTCCCAACGACACGCGCTTTCCCGTCGTAACAGGCGAACCATCGTTGTGTCGCTCAATATACGTTTATGTACTTTTCCGCACGGAGGGGCGCCCTGTGACACAGAGCCCTGCCATCCCTCTCCCGCCGCCCAAGGAACGCCGACGCCTGCGCGAGGCCGCCGCGCTGACGCGGGCTCAACTGGCTTCCCGGGTGGGCGTCACCAGCGAGACGGTGCGCGGGTGGGAGACCGGCCGCTCGACGCCGCGCGGCCGGAAAGGGGAGAGGTACGCGAAGCTGCTGAACTCACTGGAGACGGAGGCGGAAGTGCCACCGCCTCATGCGGAGCGCGGGGCCGCCGCCGCGAGCGATCGGAGCCGCCCCTCGGCCGGGGACCGCGGCCGCGCCGCCGGCAGGAACCGGGGCCGCACCTCCGCCACGGACCAGGACCGCACCACTGTCGGCCACCGCAGCCGCGCCTCGGCCACCGAACACAGCCGTGCCGCCGGCAGCGTGCAGAGCCGCGGCCCCGCCGCCGACCATCGCCACACCACCGTTGCCGACCACCGGCACACCACTACCGTCGCCGACCACAGCCACACCACCGTCACCGACCGGCGCCCCGGCCCCGCCCGGGCAACGGCCCTGCGTCGGCCGGACGATGCGACCGCCGGCCTGACACCCGATCAGGCCTTCGACGCGCTGTACGCGTTCTGCGCGCCCGCGCTCGTCCGGCAGACCTACCTGCTGACCGGCCGCCGCGAGCTGGCGCGGGAGTCGGTCGAGCGGGCCTTTCACATCGCCTGGCAGCGCTGGCCCGAGGTGGCCCGCGACCCCGACCCGGCGGGCTGGGTGCGGGCGGTGGCCTACGACTGCGCCCTCTCCCCCTGGCACCGGTTCCGCCTACGCCACCGGTGTCCCGAGCCGCCGCCCTCCGACGCGTTCGACCGCGCACTGCTGGACACCCTGCTGAAGCTGCCGCCCTCGTACCGCCGCACGCTGCTGCTGTACGACGGGGTCGGTCTCGGCCTGCCGGAGACGGCGGCGGAGACGGAGGCGAGCAGCCGCGCGGCCGCGAACCGGCTGATGCACGCGCGGGAGGCGGTCGCCGAGCGGCTGCCGGAGCTGGCGGACCCGGAGGTGCTCCACTGGCGGCTGGTCGGACTGGCCTCCATCGAACGGCTGCGGGCCGCCAAACCACTGGTGGTGCGGCGGGCCGGGGAACGCCGGGCCCGTTTCTGGACCCGGGCCGCCATCGCCTTCACGATCGCCCTGATCGGAGCCACCGCGCTCACCGCGCGCACGGCCCCCACCCACTACGAGCCACCGGTGCCGCAGGGCGAGACCGTTCAGGGCGTGCCGCCACCGGTCGCGCCCGGGCCGCTGTCGGAGTCGGAGCAGGAGCTGCGGGCGAAGCTGCGCAGGGAGGAGCAGCGGGGGCCGGTCCGGCTGATGCCGCAGCCACGCTGACGCCTGTCTCATGAAACGGACGCCTGTTCCACGAAAAGGCGGTGGGCCCGCCCCCGTGCAGGGAGCGGGCCCACCTATGAGCTGTACGACCGAGCCGTAGGGCGTTGCCCCCTGCTCAGCCGGCGAGGATCGCGCGCGCCAGCTTCGCCGTCTCGGTCGGGGTCTTGCCGACCTTGACGCCGGCGGCCTCGAGGGCCTCCTTCTTCGCGGCGGCCGTACCGGAGGAGCCGGAGACGATGGCGCCGGCGTGGCCCATGGTCTTGCCCTCGGGGGCGGTGAAGCCCGCGACGTAGCCGACGACCGGCTTCTTCACGTTCTCCTTGATGAAGGCCGCGGCCCGCTCCTCGGCGTCGCCGCCGATCTCACCGATCATCACGATCAGGTCGGTGTCGGGGTCGGCCTCGAACGCGGCGAGGGCGTCGATGTGGGTCGTCCCGATGACCGGGTCGCCACCGATGCCGACGGCGGAGGAGAAGCCGATGTCCCGCAGCTCGTACATCATCTGGTACGTCAGCGTGCCGGACTTCGAGACCAGGCCGATGCGGCCCGGCTTGGTGATGTCGCCCGGGATGATGCCGGCGTTGGACTGGCCCGGCGTGATGAGACCGGGGCAGTTCGGGCCGATGATCCGGGTCTTGTTGCCCTTGGACACGGCGTAGGCGTAGAACGCGGCCGAGTCGTGGACCGCGATGCCCTCGGTGATGACGACCGCGAGCGGGATCTCGGCGTCGATGGCCTCGACGACGGCGGCCTTGGCGAAGGCCGGCGGGACGAAGAGGACGGATACGTTCGCGCCCGTCTTCTCGATCGCCTCGGCGACCGTGCCGAAGACCGGGATCTCGTTGCCGTCGATGTCGACCGACGTGCCCGCCTTGCGGGGGTTCACGCCACCGACGATGTTGGTGCCGTCGGCCAGCATGAGCTTGGTGTGCTTCATGCCCGTGGCACCGGTCATGCCCTGGACGATGACCTTGCTGTCCTTGTTGAGGAAGATAGCCATGGCTGTTTAGTCCCTCGTCCCTTACTTCGCAGCCGCGAGCTCGGCGGCCTTGTCGGCCGCGCCGTCCATGGTGTCCACGCGCTGGACCAGCGGGTGGTTGGCGTCGGAGAGGATCTTGCGACCCAGCTCGGCGTTGTTGCCGTCGAGACGGACAACGAGGGGCTTGGTGACTTCCTCGCCCTTGTCCTTGAGCAGCTGCAGCGCCTGCACGATGCCGTTGGCGACCTCGTCACAGGCGGTGATGCCACCGAAGACGTTGACGAACACCGACTTGACGTCCGGGTCGCCGAGGATGATCTCCAGGCCGTTCGCCATGACGGCGGCGGAGGCGCCACCGCCGATGTCGAGGAAGTTGGCGGGCTTGACGCCACCGTGCGCCTCACCGGCGTACGCGACGACGTCCAGGGTGCTCATGACGAGACCCGCGCCGTTGCCGATGATGCCGACCTCGCCGTCGAGCTTGACGTAGTTGAGGTTCTTCTCCTTGGCGGCGGCCTCGAGCGGGTTGGCCGCCTCCTTGTCCTGGAGGGCCTCGTGCTCCGGCTGACGGAACTCGGCGTTCTCGTCCAGGGAGACCTTGCCGTCCAGGGCGATGACCTCACCGGAGGCGACCTTGGCCAGCGGGTTGACCTCGACCAGGAGGGCGTCCTCCTTGATGAAGGTGTCCCACAGCTTGACGAGGACGTTCACGACCTTGTCGGCGACCTCGGCCGGGAACTTCGCGGCCGCGACGATCTCGCGGGCCTTGGCCTCGGTGACACCCTCGTTGGCGTCGATCGGCGTCTTGGCGACGGCCTCGGGGCGGGTGGCCGCCACCTCCTCGATCTCCATGCCGCCCTCGACGGACGCGATGGAGAGGAAGGTGCGGTTGGCACGGTCCAGGAGGAAGGAGACGTAGTACTCCTCCACGATCTCCGGGGCCGTCTCGGCGATCATCACCTTGTGGACCGTGTGGCCCTTGATGTCCATGCCGAGGATGTTGGTCGCGTGCTCGACCGCCTCGTCGGGGGTGGCGGCGAGCTTCACGCCACCGGCCTTGCCACGGCCGCCGACCTTCACCTGGGCCTTGACGACGGACTTGCCACCGAGGCGCTCGGTGGCTGCGCGGGCCGCCTCAGGCGTGTCGATGACTTCACCGGCCAGCACCGGTACATCGTGCTTGGCGAAGAGGTCCCTCGCCTGGTACTCGAACAGGTCCACGCGCTTCCGTCCCTATCAGTGATCTCGCGGTTCGTTGTCTGCGTGGGCGTGCCGCGAGGGCAACGTGACGTCCGCTGTCTGTCACAAGGGAGGCGCACACGGTGTCCGAGCGCGCGGCATGTCCGTCTCGCAGGTTATCGCTGCTTGCGGGGGGCCTCTAAATCGAGGGTCACACCTGAGCGGTGATACCTGTCACATGATGCCGCGCTCTCTGGCACGGCGTGCCTGAGGTGAGGGGCCTCACCGGGCTGGGGTTGACCCGGTGAGGCCCGTCTGGCATCCCCGAAGGAGCACAGAGGCCCGGTTCAGGGCCCGGCTCTCCGGGGTGCGGGGTGGTTGGTCCCCACCCCAATGGGGACCACCCGACCCCATCCACGAGGTCTCGGCCTCGGACGACCGACGGTTTTCGACCGCCCGGAGGGGGTGCCTCGTGGAGTCGGTGGGGGAGGGGGAGGGGTGATGTGATCCGGGGTGCTGGGGGGTGGTGGAGTGCTAGCCGGGGAAGACGGGGACGTCTCGGCGACTGTCCCGGGTGCCTGCGGTGCAAGAGGGGGCCGCTACACCGGGCAGGAGTCTCAGCGGGGCCGTATGGCTCGGGTTGACGGCATGCGCGTCGCCGTGGCGTGACGTACCGCCGTGGGCCGTGGACCGGTCGCCGAGCGCGCCGCCAGGCCGGTCTGCGGGCACGTGCGCGCCCGGGCCGTGTCCGAGGCGGTCAGACGGGCCTGCGTGGTTTGTGCGTCTGAGGTGGCCCGGGTCTGTGAGTCTGATGTGACTGGGGCGCTCTGCGAGTCCGGCGGCGTGGTGCGGGGCACCGCGCACCACGGTGTCCGCCCTCGCGGTGACGACCTCCGTCGCCCTGGCCCGTCCGACGGAGGCGGGGGCGTCGACCGGGGGCGCTTCCGGGAGCGTGACTTCGCCGGTGGGGGGTGGGGGCAGGAAATCGCTCGGGAGTGCGGGTGCCGTTGGCAGGTCGGACAGGGCGGGCAGCTCTGCCGGCACAGGCAGCTTGAGCGACGGCAACGGCAACGGCGAGGAAGACGGCAGCGGCAGCGGCAGCGGCTCCTTCGCCCGCGCCTCTCCCCGCCCCGGACTCATCGGCTCGCCCGTATCACCGACCACCCGCACGACCCGCTCCCCCACGGCCGCCACGTCGGCCCCTGCCCGGGAAGCACTGCCGACTCCGGACAGGGAAGGGAGACCCGGCGAGTCGATCCGCCCGGCCGTGACGTCCGCGCCCGTCAGCCCTCGCACGCCGTCCGCCGCATACGCCCGCTCTCCGCACAGGAGCCCGATGACGAGCACCCCGCTACCAGCAGCGCCACCCGGAGCGCACGCCACCCGGCCGCTGTGCGCAGCATGCGCACAGCGGCACCGGGCAGGGCTGCTGACCAGATCAAGAGGGGGAGCTTCCTCCCGTGCTACGGAACAAGCGCAGCGCGACGCACCGCCGAGCAGGCGCCGATCCTCGCACGGGAGTGCGGAGTTGACGCAAGTCCCCTGCAAGCTGACGGGCAGTCATATCCGTTTCGCGGGCCGCAGTCGGACCACTGCGGCCCTCCGCAGGTCACGCCGCGTCCGGTATCGGAAGCGGGCGCTTCTCGATCGCCGCCGCCATCACCTCGGGGAACAGATCGGGCGTGCAGGCGAACGCCGGTGCCCCCAGCGCGGCGAGCGCTGCCGCGTGCTCCCGGTCGTACGCCGGTGCCCCCTCGTCGGAGAGCGCCAGCAGCGTCACGAACTGCACCCCCGAGGCCTTCATCGCCGCGACCCGCTTGAGCATCTCGTCCCGGATGCCTCCCTCGTAGAGGTCGCTGATCAGCACGACCACCGTCTCCGCGGGCCGGGTGATCTGCGACTGGCAGTAGGCCAGTGCCCGGTTGATGTCCGTGCCGCCGCCCAGCTGCGTCCCGAACAGGACGTCGACGGGGTCGTCGAGCTGGTCCGTGAGGTCGACGACCGCCGTGTCGAAGACGACGAGTCGCGTGGAGATCGTCCGCATCGAGGCGAGCACCGCTCCGAACACCGATGCGTACACGACCGATGCCGCCATGGATCCCGACTGGTCGATACAGAGGATGACCTCCTTCTTCGTGGACTGGGACGCCCGCCCGTACCCGATGAGCCGCTCCGGCACGATCGTTCGGTACTCGGGCAGGTAGTGCTTGAGGTTGGCCGCGATCGTGCGGTTCCAGTCGATGTCGTGATGGCGGGGCCGGTTGATCCGGGCGCTGCGGTCGAGGGCGCCGGTGAGGGTGGCCCGGGTGCGCGTGGCGAGCCGCTTCTCCAGGTCCTCGACGACCTTGCGCACGACGGCCCGTGCCGTCTCCTTCGTCGTCTCGGGCATGGCCTTGTTGAGCGACAGCAGCGTGCCGACGAGGTGCACGTCGGCCTCCACCGCCTCCAGCATCTCCGGCTCCAGCAGGAGCGTGGCGAGACCGAGCCGGTCGATGGCGTCGCGCTGCATGACCTGTACGACGGAGGACGGGAAGTACGTCCGGATGTCCCCGAGCCAGCGCGCCACGGACGGCGCCGACGCCCCGAGCCCCGCCGAACGGTCCCGGCCCCCCTGCGGCTTCTCCCCCTTTCCGTAGAGCGCGGTGAGCGCTCCGTCCATCGCCGCGTCCCGCCCGGACAGTTCGCACCCGGTGCCGTCCGCCGCGTCGCCCCCGAGCACGAGCCGCCACCGCCGCAACCGCTCCTGCGCCGGGTCCGTCACCTCCGCCGTCATCCGTGTCCTCCCTTGCGAGGCCGTTGCCACAGCGGGATCACGTGCACGGCCGTCGTCGGCCGGCCTTCCGCCCGCGCCCCGTTCCCGTCGGGGTCTCCCGCTCCCGCGCCCGCGCTCGGCGCCGGCTGCCGCAGTTCGTCGGTCGTCATCCCGTCACCCCCACCAGGTCCTTGCCGATGTCCTCTGCCACTTCGTCCAGCCCGAGCAACAGCCGCAGGACCGGCAACACGGCGTCCGCGCGCGCCGGGTCGAGCTCTGCCGCGAAGCCGGGTATGCCGGGGCCGGCCCCTGTCGCACCGGTCCCGGCCCCGGGCCCGCGTCGGACCAGTTCGCCGAGGGTCCGCCGCACACCGGGCTCGTACGCCGAGAACGTCCGCCGCAGCAGGGGCAGCACGTCCGTGAACGCCTCCACCGGCACCCCGGTCAGCCACGCGTCGACCAGCCCGAGCAGCCGCTCGTCGTGCACCAGGAGCATCCCGCCCCCGGAGCCTCCTCCGACGAAGCCCTCGATCCACGCGGCCGCGTCCGCCGGTGGCGTGCCCGGGGACAGGACGAGCCCCATGAGGCGCGCCGCCTCCTCCTGCGCCAACTCCCCGTCGTCCAGCAGGAGCCGCACGGCCCGTCCTCTGATCACTCCGGGTACGGTGTCCCGCCCGGACAGCACACGCAGCACCGACTGCCAACGGGCTCTCAGGTGACCTTGCCCCGCCGCGGGGGCGTCTCCCAGGAGTCCCACGGCCCCGTGCACGGCGTCGACGTGGCGTCGCATCTCCTCGGCGCCGTCCGCGTCGAGTGCCGCACAGGCCGGGGGCAGGCCGACGAAGACCCGCTCGGCCAGACCCGCCGCGACCTCTCCCAGGGCCCCGGTGTCCGTGCCGCGCACATCGCCGTAGCGCAGGGAGCGGACCAGGGCCGGCAGCGCCTGGGCGAGCTGGCCGACATCCGTGTCGAGGGCCGCGCGGTCGGCGAGGATCCGCATCACCGTGGGCAGCGCGTCGGGCAGTTCGCCCAGCAGGCAGCGCTCGGCGAGTGCGGTGACGTCGGCCAGCCCCTGCGCGGTGACGGCGTCCGCCTCCGCCTTGGCGGTCGCGGCGGACAGGACGGTCGTCCCCCACACGCCGGCCTCGGCGACCCGCACCGACAGCTCGGGCTCCCAGCGCAGCCGCCACGTCTCCCGGAAGGTGCCCGTGCTGCCCCGCGAGGCGGCCGGTTCGCCCCATGCGATGCCGAGCAACCGCAGCCGGTGCAGCAGCCTGCCGCGGGCGGCGTCGGTCTCCTTGCGCAGGTCGAGCTCCAACTCCCGCTCCAGCGCCTCCGGCTTCAGCCGCAGCCGACGCTGGAGCCGGGCGAGGTCCCGCTGCAACGGAACCGCCGGTGCCGCCGACGGCACCTCCCCCAGTACGTCCCCCACGACCAGCCGGTCCTCAACCAGCGCCAGCGGCACGTCCGAGCCCTCGCACATCACCGCCCGCACCGCGTCGGTCGTCTCGCTCAGGCCGGGCAGCGGGCGGCCGCGCATCGCGGCGCGCGTCTCGGCCAGCCGCACGGCCTCGATGACGTGCGCGGAGGACACGAGCCGGTCCTCGGCGCGCAACAGCCCCGCCACTTTGGTCATCCACCGCTCGACCGGCCGGTCCGGGGCGCTGAACAAGTGCCCGTACCAACCCGGCGAGTCGATGCCGGCCCCGTAGCCGCTCACCCGGGACAGCCGGCGGTGCGTCCACGGCACCCACGTCATGTCCGTCTTGACCTTGGGCAGTCCCTTCAGCAGCGCCTTGTCGGCGGCGACGGTGGTCTTCCGCCGCAGGGCGGGCACATGCCACGCCCCGCAGACGACGGCCACGCCGTCCTCGAACTCCCGCTGCGCGGCCCGCACCTGGAGCCGCATGTACGCCTCGCGCACCAGGTCCCGGTCGTGTCCCCCGCTGCCGTAGGTCTCCCGCAGCGCCCCCATCGCCTCCTCGAGCACGGTGAACGGCGCGAGCGCGTCCCCCTTCCCGACTCCCCGGTGCTCCACGACGTCCTCCCACCACCGCTCCGGGTCGTCGTAGCCGGCGGTCTCGGCGAGCACGCCGAGCGGATCGATCCGCACGTCGGCGGGGCCGGGTCCGCAGGCGGGTTCGGGTCCAGAGGCAGGTTCGGGTCCAGAGGCGGGTTCGGGTCCGCAGGCGGGTTCGGAGTCACCCTCGCTGTCCGCCGTCTCGGCGTCCAGCGGTGATTCCCCCGCCACTCCGGCCTCGTCCTCCTGCCTCCCCCAGGCCAGCGTGTGCGTGGCCGGCAGGTCGATGAAGCGGGCCGGGACGTCGTGTTCCAGGGCCCAGCGGATGGCGACCCACTCCGGGGAGAACTCGGCCAGCGGCCAGAACGCCGAGCGGCCGGGCTCGTCCACGGCATGGGCGAGCAGGGCGACCGGCGGCCTCATCTCCTCGTCGGCGGCGAGCGGAATCAGGGCATCGGCCTCGGGCGGCCCCTCGATCAGCACGACCCGCGGCCGGGCCTCCTCCAGCGCCGCCCGCACGGCCCGCGCCGACCCCGGCCCGTGATGCCGCACCCCGAGCAACAACGGCCCCGCCCCGGCCGCCCGACCCTCAGCTTCTTCCGAGCCCGTCACTTGATCCCCTCCCATCGCCTACCCGCTCCCGCAACCGACCCCCGCCCCGCGTCGCTCACACGCTCACCTCCCGGCAGGCCCGGTAGAAGTCCTTCCAGCCGTCCCGCTCACGGACCACCGTCTCCAGGTACTCCTGCCAGATCACGCGGTCGGCCGCCGGGTCGCGGACCACCGCGCCGAGGATGCCCGCGGCCACGTCGCCCGGCCGCAGCACGCCGTCGCCGAAGTGGGCCGCCAGGGCCAGCCCGTTGGTGACGACGGAGATCGCCTCGGCCGTGGACAGCGTGCCGCTCGGCGACTTCAGCTTCGTCCGGCCGTCGGTCGTGATCCCGTCGCGCAGCTCGCGGAAGACCGTGACCACCCGGCGGATCTCGTCCAGGCCGTCGGGCGCGGCCGGCAGGTCGAGGGAGCGGCCGATCTGGTCGACACGGCGCGAGACGATGTCGACCTCGGCCTCGGGGCTCTCCGGCAACGGCAGCACCACCGTGTTGAACCGGCGACGCAGGGCGCTGGACAGGTCGTTGACCCCGCGGTCGCGGTCGTTGGCCGTGGCGATCAGGTTGAAGCCGCGGACCGCCTGCACCTCCTGGCCCAGCTCCGGTATCGGCAGCGTCTTCTCCGACAGGATCGTGATGAGCGTGTCCTGCACGTCGGCCGGGATACGCGTCAGCTCCTCGACGCGGGCGGTCATGCCCTCGGCCATGGCCCGCATGACCGGGCTGGGCACGAGGGCGTCGCGGCTCGGGCCGTGGGCGAGCAGCTGCGCGTAGTTCCAGCCGTACCGGATGGCCTCCTCCGGTGTGCCGGCGGTGCCCTGCACCAGCAGCGTGGAGTCGCCGCTGACCGCCGCGGCCAGATGCTCGGAGACCCAGGTCTTCGCCGTGCCGGGCACCCCGAGCAGGAGCAGGGCGCGGTCGGTGGCGAGCGTGGTGACGGCGACCTCGACGATGCGGCGCGGGCCGACGTACTTCGGCGTGATCACCGTGCCGTCCGGCAGCGTGCCGCCGAGCAGGTAGGTCGCGACGGCCCACGGCGACAGCTTCCAGCGGGCCGGACGCGGACGGTCGTCCTGCGCGGCCAGCGCGGCGAGTTCGCCGGCGAAGGCGTCCTCGGCGTGCGGTCGCATCGCTTCCGCCTCAGGTACGTCCGCGGGTGTGCCCGTACCCGCGTTCGCGGGCGCGGACCCGTTCTGGCTCGGGTCGACGGACGTCGGTTCTACGGACACAGGCATGGCTGAGTCCCCCTCCAGCTCGGCCGGTTCGGATCTGGCATCCACGTTGCACCACACCACTGACAATGCGTTCCGACCTGCGCAAACGACCAGCCCGAGGCGCTCGCCGACCCGATTGTCATGGGGGGATCTACCTTCGATGGCATGACTCAGCAGGGGGTGCGCTGGACCGCGGACCAGGTGCTGGCACTGGCGCCTGACGCCGCATCACGCAAAGCGGGAAGCAAACTCGGCGCGGCGGGGCCGTGGTCCGAGGCGGGGAGTTCCGACGAGGGGACGGTGTGGGGGCTGTGCAAGGGCAGCGGAAGCAAGCCGTATCAGACGATCGTGGACATCGCGGACGCCTCCGGGCCCGCGTACAAGTGCAGTTGTCCGAGCCGCAAGTTCCCGTGCAAGCACGCGCTGGGGCTGCTGCTGCTCTGGGCGGGCGGCGACGGAGCGGTGCCGACGGGAGAGGCGCCGGAATGGGCCGGGCAGTGGATAGCGGGGCGGCGCAAGCGCGCGGAGGAGAAGAGGAGCGGGGACAGCTCCGGTTCGCCGTCCGGGTCCGCTGATCCGGAGGCGGCGCGCCGCCGGGCGGAGCGGCGGGCCGAGCGGGTCACGGCGGGCGCGGTGGAGCTGGAGCAGCGCCTGACGGACCTGTTGCGCGGGGGCTTGGCCTCGGCGGAGCAGGCGGGTTACGGCCTGTGGGAGGAGACGGCGGCCCGCATGGTCGACGCCCAGGCACAGGGACTCGCCTCGCGCGTGAGGGAGTTGGGGGCCATACCGTCCACCGGCCCGGGCTGGCCGGTGCGTCTGCTGGAGGAGTGCGCGCTGCTGCATCTCCTCGGTCAGGGCTGGCTGCGCCGCGAGCGGCTGCCCGATGCCCTCGCCGCGACGGTCCGCTCCCGCATCGGTCTGCCGGGCTCCGCGGACGGACCGCCGGTGCGGGACCGCTGGCTGGTGCTCGCCCAGTACGACACGGTGGACACGCGCCTGACGACCCGCCGTATCTGGCTGTACGGCGCCGATTCGAACCGCACTGCGCTGCTCCTCTCCTACGGCGCCGCCGGCCGCGCCCCGGAGCTGGCGCTACCGGTCGGGCTGACCCTGGAGGCCGAGGTGTCCGCCTACCCGGGCGCCGGGCAGCTGCGGGTGGCCCTGGGCGAACAGTTCGCCCCACCCGCGCCGACGGCGATATGTCCGCAGGGGATGACGACGTCCCAGGCGGCCGCCCGTTACGGCGACGCCCTGCGCGACGACCCCTGGCTGGAGTCCGTCCCGGTGACGCTGGACCGGGTCGTCCCCACCCCGGACGGCGACTCCTGGCAGTTGGCGGACGCGGACGAGGACGCGGCGTTGCCGCTCACGCCCGCCGCGCGTTCCCGGCCGGGCCTGTGGCGGCTCGTCGCGCTGTCGGGCGGCGCCCCGGTCCGGGTCTTCGGCGAATGCGGCCACCAGGGCTTCACGCCGCTGACGGCCTGGCCCGAAGGCCCGGGCGAGGCGATAGCCCTGTGCTGAGCCGACGCCGACTCCGACGCCGACTCCGGCGCCAGCGTCGGCGGCCCGGCCTTTCCGCCCCGCCCCACCTCCCCCACACATCCGCGAATTTTTCAGGCATCCCGGGACAACCGGTAAGGGTGAGCCTTCAACCACCCCCGGGCGCCCCACGGAAAGGAAGCTCATGACCAGGACCTCCGCTCCTGTGGACGCGCCCGCGACGGGTGCCTGGGAGGGGCTCGTCACCACGGCACTGCTGGGCACGGACCGGCGCACCCCGCCGGGCACCGGCCCGGGCCCGGAAGCCCCGGTGGCCCTGCTGGACGCGGCGGCCGTGGAAACCGTACGCCGACGGGCCGGTCTGCGTCCGGCGCGGGCGTCCCAGCGTCCTCAACCGGCGCCGGAAGACCCGCGTCCGCCGCTGCCGCAGGCGGCCGCCCACAGACTCGCCGTACTGCTGGCCGACCGCCCCGGCGCGTCCGGCGGCGGTCGTCGGGGCACCACGCCCGACCTGACGGAGTTGCTGCCCCAGTGGCTCGCGGCGGCCAACGCCCGTGGTTTTGCCCCACCTCCGCAGCTGCTGCCCGCACTGCTGGACGCGGCTCGGGGGCGCACCGACCTGCGTCCGGCGGCGCTGGAGTTCGCGGGGCCGCGGGCCCTGTGGCTGGCCCGGCTGAACCCGGACTGGCGGTTCGCCCTGCGCTCGACACCGGGCGGCGGAGCGGCCCTTCCGCATCTCGACGACGCCGACAGCATCCGGCAGCTGTGGCAGGAGGGACTGTTCGCCGAACGGGTCGCCCTCCTGTCCGCCCTGCGCTCCCGCGACCCGGCCGCGGCACGCGAACTGCTCGAGACGACCTGGGCGACGGAACGGGCCGAGGACCGGCTGATGTTCCTCGACTCCCTGCGCACGGGCCTGGGCCCGGACGACGAGCCGTTCATGGAGCAGGCCCTGGCCGACCGCAGCCGCAATGTCCGGGCGACGGCGGCGGAGCTCCTGTCGGCGCTGCCCGGTTCGGCGCTCGCGGCACGGATGGCGGTCAGGGCGGAGGCCTGCGTCGCCATCGACCACATGCAGCCCACCCAGCCCACCCAAGATTCCCCGGCCACCGGATCCACGGTGGCCACGCCGACGATCACCGTCGAAGCGCCTCACGAGTGCGACCCCGGCATGGAGCGCGACGGTGTCGTGGCGAAGGCGCCGGCCGGCCGGGGTCAACGTTCGTGGTGGTTCGGCCAATTGGTGGAGGCGGCTCCGCTCGGGACCTGGTCGCGGCGGCTGGGCGGGCGGACACCCCGGGAGATCGTGGCGCTGCCGGTCACGGACGACTGGCAGGGCGAACTGCACGCGGCGTGGTGCCGGGCCGCCGTGCGCCAGCGGGACGCCGAGTGGTCGCGCGCGCTGCTCGGAGAGCCCTCGGCACCGGAGGCGGGCGGTCCGGGCGCGGTGTCCTTGGCCGAACGCGCCAAGCTGCTCGGCACGCTGGACGCAGCAGAGCGCGCCGAGTGGGTGGCCGGCTTCATCTCGACGCACGGCCTGTCCGAAGCGTTTCAACTGCTCGGGGTGTGCGCGGTGCCGTGGGCGCCGCCGCTCGGCCGGGCCGTGGTGGACGCGCTCAACATCGCGCGGGACGCGGGGAGTTATCCATGGAGTTTCAGCGGAGTCATGGGCCTGGCGGAGCGCTGCCTGGACCCGTCCGAGGCCGGCCGCCTCGACGGTCTGCTGGCCGTACCGGACGAGCCGGAGAACGCGTCTCCCGGCGCCGGCGGCTACTGGGCGGAGGCGTTCCAGCGCCTGGTCACGACGTTGCGCCTGCGCGCGGCGATGACGGAGGAGCTGAACACTTCCTGACCCCGGCCCGCGTCACGGAGCCCGGTAGCCACCCACCGAGGCCGACCCTGGCGGACCAGAACCACTCGCCGACGACACCCCGGGCCACCGGCCCACACCCCGGCACCACCGCCGGAGGCCTACGCCCCGGCCGGCTGGCGTGCGTTCGCCCGGACCCAGTCCACGATCGACGCCGTCGTCGCGCCGGGGGTGAAGATCTCCGCGACGCCCTTCTCCTTGAGCAGGGGAATGTCCGCCTCGGGGATGATCCCGCCGCCGAAGACCAGGATGTCCTCCGCGTCCCGCTCCTTGAGCAGGTCGATCACCGCGGCGAAGAGCGTGTTGTGCGCGCCGGAGAGGATGGACAGCCCGATCGCGTCGGCGTCCTCCTGGAGCGCCGTGTCGACGATCTGCTCGGGAGTCTGGTGGAGCCCGGTGTAGATGACCTCCATACCGGCGTCGCGCAGGGCCCGTGCGATGACCTTGGCTCCGCGATCGTGGCCGTCGAGGCCCGGCTTGGCCACCACCACGCGGATCGGACCGGCTGCCACACCCATCACTGCCTCCATGAAGCGACTACATCCATCCGTATCGACAAGTACCGCACATATCGCGCTCGCCGTACACGCCGCACCGCACGGACACCCTGCCCCGATTCGTCCCGGCAAGTGAACGAACGTTATCTCCAGGATCCCGCGACCGGCAGTTTCGCGGTGTGGACCGAGGGGGAAATCACACGATGGGACAAGCGCAAGGGGAGCCGCGACGAGGTCGCCGTACCGCCGCCCCACCCACCACGCACAGCGGCGGTACGGCACTTCGGCGAAGGCACGCGGGACACGCAGGGCACGCACAGCACGCAGGGCAGACACGGCGCAACAGCGGGGAGCCTCGTCGCCGCACCGACAGGGGACCTCGTCGCACCACCGGCGTCACACGCGCCACTAGCCGCGCTCCGACCCCACGGCTCACGCCGCTCACGCAGTCATCAGCCGTCTTCGCCGCTGCTTTCCACGAGGGCATACGGGGGGCGCTGTCCTCCCGCGTGCCGACAGGAGGTCGGCCATGAAGGTCACCAGGGCAGCTCTGCCCTTTCTTCCGTACTGCCAGCGTCTGCTGCCGAGCCGGCTGGCGGGACTCTCCCTGGCACTCCTGAAGGCCACCGCCCTGGAGATCGCGATCCTGGCCGGGCATCTCCTCCTCTATCCCTCCGGCATCACGCAGGAGCGACGGGCGCCCGCTCCGGCCCTGCCCACGGCCGGAGCCGCCCAACTGCCGACGGAGGCCAAGCCCCCGGTCGTCCTGCTGCACGGCTTCATCGACAACCGCTCGGTCTTCGTCCTGCTGCGCCGCAGCCTCGCCCAGCACGGCAGGCAGCAGATCGAGTCCCTCAACTACTCGCCGCTGACCTGCGACATACGCGTCGCGGCCGAGCTGCTCGGCCGCCACATAGAGGAGGTCTGCGAGCGCACCGGAGCCCAGCAGGTCGACGTCGTAGGGCACAGCCTCGGCGGCCTGATAGCGCGTTACTACGTGCAGCGGCTCGGCGGCGACGCGCGCGTGCGGACCCTCGTGACACTCGGCACGCCGCACTCGGGCACCCGGGTGGTGCCCCTGGCGAACGCGCACCCCATCGTGCGCCAGATGCGCCCCGGCTCACCGGTGCTCGAGGAGCTCACTCGGCCTGCCCCGGGCTGCCGTACGCACTTCGTCAGCTTCTGGAGCGACCTGGACCACGTGATGGACCCGCTGGAGACGGCCTGCATCGACCATCCGGATCTGACAGTGCAGAACGTGCGGGTGACCGGCATCGGTCATCTCGCCCTGCCCGTGCACCCCGCCGTCGCCAACGGAATACGGCAGGTTCTCGACACGGCCCGCCCGGGTGAACCGTCGGCCGGCCGGACCGATGGTCTGACGGTGGCCTGAGACTCGTCATACAGCCGGCACACAGCGCCGAAGCACCGACGGACCTCGAACAAACTTCGAACACAGGGCCAAGCTCGTGCCCGCAGTCCGCCAAAACACGGCCGAATGCCCGTTTCCTGCGCGCGCGAAACCTGCCGAAGATTGTCGTGCCCGCGTACCGCCGGGTACAGTCGCCGCACTGCTCTGGCAGCCCCTGTTGTCGAGGCGAAAGAGAAGTTGGTGAACGACCGTCACCCGTCGGGGACCATGACCCCGGCTCCGGCTTCCGACGCCGACTCGGCGCACTACGCGTCGTACGGCACCCAGGAAGCCCAGTACGGCGACTTCACCACGTACGGCGACTACGCCGCCACCGGATTTGACACCACCGGTACGGACGGCGCCGGTTTTGAAGCCACCGGCCACACCACCGCGACGTTCGCCACCGACCCCCTCTTCGGTGACATGCCAGGCAGCGGCCACGACACCGGCGCGTACGACACCGGCCACTGGCCCACCGGCACGCAGGACAACCCGCACTACGACGCTTACGCGGCCCAGCACCACGCCGCCTATGACACCGGCGTCTACGACACGACGACCTGGACGGCCGCGCAGCAGCCGCTCTCGGTCATCCCGCCGCAGGCCACCTCCCCGGACAGCACCGGGCAGTGGGACGCCGGTGCCTGGCTCCAGCCCGACCAGTCCGGCAATCCGGCCGACCAGACCCAGCAGTGGGAATGGGGCACGCAGGCCTTCGACACCGGTGCCTACGACGCCACGCAGTGGAACACCGACGGTGCAGGCGCCCCGGCCCCCGACGCGTACGAACAGCACGGCGAAACCTTCGAGCAGCACGAGACCGGGACGTTCGAGCAGGTCACCTACGACGAAGCCGACGGGGCCGACTACCACGACCCCGCCACCGACGGCGGCGACCCGGCCACCGGCGAACTGCCCACCGTCGCCCCGCTCCTGGACGGCCAGGAAGAGGTGAGCCCGCGCGCCGGCTCACGGGCGGCCTCGCGCGCCGGGTCCCGTTCCCGCCGCCGCACGCCGCCCAAGCGCTCGGCGCTGCTGACCATCGCGGTGCCCTCGGCGTGTGTCATGGGCGTCGCGGGCATCGCCGCCGCCTCCGTCGGCACCTTCACCGACGACGGCGCCGCGGAGGCGCAGACGACGGCGGCGGACGTGCAGCCGGTGAAACCGGCCACCGCCAACAACAAGCTGGACACACAGCTCCAGAGCCTCGCCGCCGGCGCGGACGACTTCGCCGACCGGGCCAGCCGTACGCAGGAGCGCATCGACCTCAAGGCCCAGCAGGCGGCCGAGCGCAAGCGCGCGGCGGAGGAGGCGGCCCGCAAGGAGCGGCTGCGCCCCAAGTTCGCCCTGCCGGTCGCCCGGCACGGACTCAGCGCCTACTACGGCCAGTCCGGCATCAACTGGATGTCCCTGCACACCGGCATCGACTTCCCCGTCTCGTACGGCACGACCGTGATGGCCGCGACCGACGGCACGGTCCGCACGCAGTGGAACAGCGCGTACGGCAACATGATGATCGTGACCGCGAAGGACGGCACGGAGACGTGGTACTGCCACCTCTCCACCTACACGGTCCCCTCCGGTACGACCGTGAAGGCCGGCGATCCGATCGCACGCTCCGGCAACTCCGGCAACTCGACCGGCCCTCATCTGCACTTCGAGGTGCGCCCGGCCGGCGGCTCGGCGATCGACCCGCTCCCGTGGCTGCGCAGCCACGGCATCGACCCGACGTAACGTCCCGGCAGCCCCCGCCCGTCGGGCGAACGGGGGCTGATCTCACACGGCTACAGCTTCTCCACCGGCGCGTACCGCAGCAGCAGGCGCTTCGGCTTGGTGTCCCCGAAGTCGATGGTCGCCTCGGCGTTCCCGCCCGTGCCCTTCACCGCCACGACGGTCCCGAGCCCGAACTGGTCGTGCGTGACCCGGTCCCCGACCGCCAGGGACACGACCGGCTTCTCGGAGGTCCGGCGCGTGGCGAAACCGGACGCGCCCGACGCGGACGAACGGGAGCGGGACGACGACAGCGAGGCCGCCACCCCGGAGACCGGGCCGGAGGACGCGGGCGCGGTGGCACCCGTCCGCTTCCACTCCACGTAGGCCGGCGGGATCTCCTCCAGGAAGCGCGAGGGCGGGTTGTACGACGGCTGGCCCCAGGCGCTGCGCAGCGTGGACCGCGTCAGATACAGCCGTTCCCGCGCACGCGTGATCCCGACGTACGCCAGGCGCCGCTCCTCCTCCAGCTCCTTGGTCTGGCCGAGGGCGCGCATGTGCGGGAAGACGCCGTCCTCCATGCCGGTCAGGAAGACGACCGGGAACTCCAGGCCCTTGGCGGTGTGCAGGGTCATCAGCGTGATGACGCCGTCGCCGTCCTCCTCGTCGGGGATCTGGTCGGAGTCGGCGACCAGCGCGACCTGCTCGAGGAAGTCGGACAGGGTC